>NZ_JBEZWU010000008.1:0-344263 GCF_040637655.1 Streptomyces sp. NPDC028722 | reverse complement strand
CATGCCCGCTTCCTGTTCTCTCTTGTGGTGGCCCGGGGTGGCGCCGTGAGCCCCGCACTCGCCCGGCCCCGCCGCGCCGCGGCCCCCGCCGTGGGGCGTACCGGGTGAGCGGCTGGGCGCGGACGACCGGCCGGGACCGCGTGGGATGCCACCGGCGAGCCCTGGCGCGCGGGGCTGGACGAGGACGTCGCCGAGGGCGCCGCCTCGGCCGGCCCGCCACCCCCGGCGGTCCGCAGGCGTCCGGCCGTCAGCCGGTACAGCGGCGCGTTGCGGGTGCCGCCGCCGAGGTGCACCACGTCCACCGGGTGGCCGGCCGCTGCGTCCCGCGCGGCCCGCCGGTGGGCGAGGGCAGGGCGATGGGAGCGGGCCCACGAGATCCGGCGGGTGGTGCTCCAGCCGGAGCCGAGGGTGCCGCTCCAGCCTCCCCGCACGCCGACCCGCGCTGACCCGTGGTTCAGTGACGAACCATGATCCCGGGGGTCGGCTCCGGCGCGCTCATGTGCTGAACTGGGACGTGTCCGTCCCATCCGTCCCGGGAGACCTCTTGAGCCTCAGCTACCGCCAGCCCGGTGTCGTCCTCACCGACCGTCACTTCACGGTGCCCCTCGACCACTCCGACCCGGGCGGCGAGACCATCGAGCTGTACGCCCGCGAGGTGGTGGCGAGTGACAAGGCCGGGCAGGAGCTGCCCTGGATGCTCTACCTCCAGGGCGGACCCGGTTTCGGGGCGAATCGTTTCGTCGGGCGGCAGGCCTGGCTAGGCCGGGCCCTGGAGGAGTATCGCGTCCTCCTGCTCGACCAGCGCGGCACCGGCCGCTCCACGCCCGCCACCCGGCAGACGCTGCCGCTGCGCGGCGGCCCCGCCGAGCAGGCCGATCACCTCGCCCGCTTCCGCGCCGACTCCATCGTGCGCGACTGCGAGGCCATCCGCCCCCAGGTCACCGGCGGCGCCCCCTGGACCGTGCTCGGCCAGAGCTTCGGCGGCTTCTGCACGGTGACGTACCTCTCGCTGGCCCCCGAGGGCATCGACACCGCGATCGTCACCGGCGGGCTGCCCTCCCTGCACGCCCACGCCGACGACGTCTACCGGGCCGCCTACCCGCGCATCGAACGCAAGGTCACCGCGCACTACGCCCGCTACCCGCAGGACGTCGAGCGGGCCCGCCGGGTCGCCGACCACCTCCTCGGCCACGACGTGGTCCTGCCGGGCGGCTACCGCCTCACCGTGGAGGCCTTCCAGTCCCTCGGCCTGATGCTCGGCGCGAGCGACGGCAGCCACCGTCTGCACCACCTCCTGGAGGACGCCTTCGTGCGTACCCCGGCGGGCATCGAGCTGTCCGACGCCTTCCAGGAGCAGGCGCGAGCCCTGCTGTCGTACGCCGGCCACCCCCTGTACGCCCTCGTCCACGAGGCGATCTACGGCCAGGACGCCCGCCCCACCGCCTGGGCCGCCGAACGCGTCCGCGCGGAGTTCCCGCAGTTCGACGCGGCCAAGGCGCTCACCGGTGACGCGCCCGTGCTCTTCACCGGCGAGACGGTCCACCCCTGGATGTTCGACGCCGACCCGGCGCTGCGCCCGCTGCGCGAGACCGCCGAGCTGCTCGCCGCCCGCACCGACTGGCGCCCGCTGTACGACCCCGCCCGCCTCGCCGCCAACGAGGTCCCGGCCGCCGCCGCCGTCTACCACGACGACATGTACGTCGACACGGCGCACTCGCTGGAGACGGCCGCCGCGATCCGCGGTCTGCGCCCCTGGGTCACCAACGAGTACGAGCACGACGGCCTGCGCGCGGGTGCCCCGCACGTCCTGGACCGGCTGCTGGCGCTCGCCCGCGACGAGGCGTGACACGGACACCGCCACCTCCCGGCAGGAATCGCGCGTGCGGAACCGGGTATTCGTCCGGAGCCGTTCCGACGGTTATTTCATCGTGCAACCAATCAGTGCCGAATTCGGTGCGTGGTAGGTTCACACAAAACCGAAGGATTCCGCTGAGCAGTGAATAGGAAGCGCGTTCCCATGTCCGGCGTCACCGTCTCGGTCATCATCGCCGCCTACAACGCGATGCCGTATCTGACGCGTTGCGTCACCTCGGTGGCCGAGCAGAGCATCGGCCGGGACCGGCTCGAGGTCATCGTCGTCGACGACGGCTCGACGGACGGGACCGCCGCCGAGCTGGACCGCCTGGACGCCCGTTACCCGGGCCTGCTGCGCGTCATCCACCAGGCGAACTCGGGCGGCCCGTCCGCACCGCGCAACACCGGACTCGACCAGGCCACCGGCACGTTCGTGTTCTTCCTGGACGCCGATGACCACCTCGGCCCGGAGGCACTCGAGCGCATGGTGGCGATGGCCGAGGAGAACGGCACCGACATCGTGCTCGGCAAGATGGTGGGTGTCGGCGGACGCGGGGCGCCCACGTCGATGTTCCGGCGGAACCAGCCGCACACGGACGTCTTCTCCTCCCGCGTGTACTGGACGCTGAACCCGATGAAGCTGTTCCGGCGGGACCTGCTGGAGCGGCTCGGGCTGCGTTTCCCCACCGACCTGGCGATCGGCGAGGACCAGCTGTTCGTCGGCGCCGCCTATCTGCACGCCTCCGGCGTCTCCGTGGTCGCCGACTACGACTGCCTGTACTGGGTGCTGCGCGAGGACGAGGGCAACATCACCCGCCGGCTCAAGGGCTCCGAGCTCCGGCTCCAGTTCCTGCCCCGCATGGTCGACCTGATCCTGGACAACGTGCCGCCCGGCCCCGGCCGCGATCACCTGGCTCACCGGCATCTGACCGTGGAAGTCCAGCAGATGGTCGCCGGCCAGCTCGTCTTCGAGCCCCGCGCGACCCAGGAGAAGATGCTGGACCAACTCGCCGGGATAATCGAGCCGTTGTGGCACGAGGGGCTGAACGGACGGCTGTCGGCCATGGCCCGGCTGAGGCTGCACCTCGTACGCCACCGCATGCTCGACGAGCTGCTGGAACTCGTGGAGTTCGAGAAGGAGCTCGCCCGGTCCAAGGTCTCCACCCCCGTCCTCGTCGACGGCGGCCGGGCCCTCGCCCGCTACCCGTTCTTGCGCGACCCCGCCCGGGCGGTCCCCGACCTCTGCTACGACGTCACCGCTCAGCTCGGGATCCGCCACCACGTCACCCGTGCCGAGATGGACGGCGGCACGCTCCACCTGGCCGGCCACGGCTACCTCCACCGCGTGGAGACCCGCGACGTCACCACCGCGCTGGTCCTGCGCGAACGCGACAGCGGCACCGAGTACCGGCTGCCCGTCACGCACACGGCCACCCCCGGGCTCGGCGCCCAGGACGACGAGGGCCGGTACGGCTACGACCTCGCCGGGTTCGAGACCACCGTCGACCTCGCCACCGCCGCCGACGGCGAGCCGCTGCCCGACGGACTGTGGGACATCTCCCTCGCGGTCGGTGCCCAGGGGCTCACCAAGGAGGTCCGGATCGGCAGCAAGCGCGCCGACGGCGTCTCCGGCGCGGCCACCACGCGGGTGCTCGCCACCCCGGAGGGACCGCGCGCCGTCACCCTGTACACCACCAGGCCCCACGGCAACTTCACGCTCGACCTCGGCGAGACCAAACACCGGGTGACGCCCCTTCTCCGCCTCGACGACACCATCCGGTGGAGCGACGAGACGCCCCCCGCGCTGCGTTTCGGCGGGCGCTGCGAGCTGGCCGAGTACCCGCCGGACGCCCTCGTGCTGGCGCTGACGAACGACAGCGGCGCGACCGCCGAGTTCCCGGTCCGGCGGGCCTCCGGGCCCGCGGAGTTCCACGCCACCGTGCCCGTCGGCACGCTCCCGGCCGGCGTCTGGACGGGCGAACTCCGGCTGGGACCCTGGGCCGTACCGCTGCCCGCGCTCCCCGCGGACCTGCCCCCCGCCAAGTGGCGACGACGGGCCCTGCCCTGGTACGCCCGCCCGGCCACCGGCTCCCCGGAGCACTTCGCCCTCCGGGTCGCGCGGACCGACCTCGTCAAAGCACTCGCCCAGCGCCTCCGGTAGAGCGGCACACGCCGCGCCGCTCCTCGCCGACGCTGTGCGCCCCTCGCCGCCGGACGGCTCGGCGCGCGCGGTGAGCGGCGGCGGACAGGGCGGCTGTGCAGGTCAGTAGGCTGGTCGCCATGTCGGATCAGATAGCAGGTCTTCCGGAGCTGCGCGGAGACTGCGCACACTGTTTCGGGCTGTGCTGCGTCGCCCTGCCCTTCGCCCGTTCCGCCGACTTCGCGCTGGACAAACCGGCGGGCAGGCCCTGCCCGAACCTCGGCGGGGACCACCGCTGCGGTGTCCACGCCGAGCTGCGCCCACGAGGCTTCACCGGCTGCACGGTCTACGACTGCTTCGGTGCCGGGCAGAAGGTCTCCCAGGTCACCTTCGGCGGGCAGGACTGGCGCAGCGGCTCCCCGGAGCACGCCCGACGGATGTTCGACGCGTTTCCGGTCGTACGGCAGCTGCACGAACTGCTGTGGTACCTGACGGAGGCGCTCGGTCTGCCCGCCGCCGCTCCCGTCCACCCCGCGCTGCGCCGAGCCCTGGAGAGGACCGAAGGGCTCACCCGGCAGACCCCCGAGGAGCTGGCCGCGCTGGACGTGGCCGCACACCGGCAGGAGGTCAACGCCCTGCTGCTGCGCACCAGCGAGCTGGCACGGGCCGACGCCGGTCCGAGAACCAAGGGCAAGGGGAAGGGCAAGGGCAAGGACCGGCGGGGCGCGGACCTCGTCGGCGCCCGGCTCAGGGGCGCCGATCTGCGCGGGGCGAACCTGCGCGGCGCCCTCCTCATCGCCGCCGACCTCACCGGCGCGGACCTGCGCACCGCCGACATGATCGGCGCTGATCTGCGCGACGCCGACCTGACCGACGCGGACCTCACCGGGGCCTTCTTCCTCACCCAGCCGCAGGTCAACGCGGCCCGGGGGAGCGCCGGCACGCGCCTGCCCGGGTCAGTCACCCGCCCCGCGCACTGGGCACCGGCCGCCTGACCCGGGACCCTCGTCAGCCGTGACCGGCACCGGGGCCCCGGCGACCGGACAGCGGGCGTCCGCCCCGGGGGAGTTCCCGGGCCACTGCGCGGAACCCCCTGCGGATCGCGCGGCCCCCGCCGCCGGGCGCCGCCGTTCCAGCCGTAGCCGCAGCCCCTCCGGCATCAGGGTCAGGCGCTCGGCCACGCTCAGCCGGTAGCCGGGGTCGATGCCCAGGTCGTAGCGGCGCAGCAGCAGACCGAGGACCAGGGTCGCCTCGTGCAGGGCGAACTGGCGGCCGATGCAGGCACGCGCCCCGGTGCCGAACGGCTTGAAGGTGTGCGGCGGCCGGGCCCGTACGGCGGCGGCCTCGAAGCGGTCCGGGTCGAACCGTTCGGCGTCCTCGCCCCACACCTCCGGTTCGCGGTGCAGCATCGGCGTCAGCACCAGCGCCCACGCGCCCCGGCGCATGGGGTGCTCCCCGGCGAGGACGGTGTCCTGGCGGGCCTCCCGGGCGAAGGCCGGCGCGGTCGGCCACAGCCGCAGCGACTCGTCCAGCACCCGGCGGACGTGGCGCAGCTTGGCCACCTGGTCGTAGCGCGGCCGGGCGGCGTCACCCCAGACGCGGTCGACCTCGGCGCGGGCCCGGGCGGCGACCTCCGGGTGCCGGGCGAGGTAGTACAGGGCGAAGGAGAGCGCGCCCGAGGTGGTCTCGTGGCCCGCTACCAGGAAGGTGATCACCTGCCGGCGGACGTTCTCGGCGGACAGCTTCTCCCCGGTCACCGGGTGCGCGGTCGCGAGCATGCGGTCCAGCAGGTCTCCCTCACCGCCCCCGGACCGGCGGCGGGCGGCGACCAGGGCGTCGACCGTGCGGTCGAGGTAGGCCATGTCGGCCGCGTTGCGCCGGGTGGCGGCGCGCAGCAGCAGCGGGGCCAGCGGTCCGGGCACGCTGTTCAGCCGCTGTGCGTGGCTGAGGGTGCCGACCATGGCCGTGACGAAGGGGTGCGGCCGGTCCCGCTCGAAGGAGCCGAAATCGTGCCCGAAGCCGGTCCGGGCGATCGTCTCCAGGGTCAGCCGGGTCATGTCGCCGGGCGCGTCCACCGTGCGCCCGGCCGCGAGTTGCCGGTCCCAGTGGTCGGTGAGCCGCCCGGCGACGGCCAGCATCATGCCGTGGTAGCCCTCCATGGCCTCCCGGCCGAAGCCGGGCGCCAGGACGTCGTGCGCCAGCTGCCAGTTGGGCTCGTGGTTGTAGGCGGTGAACAGGCCGTCGCCGGCCACCGGCCGCAGATTGGCGACCCCGAGGCCGACGTGCTTGGCGAACCGGGCCTCGTCGGCGAGGTCGGCGACGAGGCGCGCCCCCCACACGAACACGAACTCCTTGCCGAAGGCCCGCCGCCGGAAGACGGGACCGAGTTCGCGCGCGAAGCGCATCGAGTCCTGGAGCGGCCGGCGCCGGTCCGCGCCGAGCACATCGCCGAGCAGCGGCAGCCGGCGCGGCGGGTGCGGTATGCGGTGCAGCTCGGGCCAGCCCTGCTCGGCGCTCCGGAAACCCTTCGGCAGCCCGGTCTCCGTCGTCTCCGCCATGACGCGATCTCCCTTGATCCAGCGGATGGTCGAAACTGTGACGCGCGCGTGTTGTACGTGAGTTCAATAACGGTTCCAGTGTGGTCCCCTTGTTGAATCGACGTCAAGTAGAGTGACGCCATGCCCGCGAACCAGGGGGAACGCGCCCGGCGCAGACTCAGCACCGAGGAGCGCCGTGAGCAGCTGTTGTCGGTCGGCGCGAGGCTGTTCTCGGAGAGCCCCTACGACGAGGTGCGGATCGAGCGGGTCGCCGAGATCGCCGGGGTGTCCCGCGGGCTGCTTTACCACTACTTCCCGAACAAACGGGACTTCTTCACCGCGGTCGTGGAGCGGGAGAGCGCCCGCATGCTGCGCATGACGGCGGCCGTACCCGGCGTGCCGGTGCGTGAGCAGCTCACCGCCGGCCTCGACACCTACCTCGGTTACGTGGAGGCCCACGCCCACGGCTTCCGCGCCTTCCACCGTGCCGACGCGGCCGGCGACCAGGCCGTACGCCGCGTGTACCGGCAGGCCCTGGCCGCGCAGGAGAAGCAGATCCTGGCCGCGCTCGCCGCCGATCCCGAGTTCGGGTCGGTCCACGAGGCCGGGCCGCAGGTGCGGCTGGCGGTGCGCGGCTGGCTCGCCTTCACCACCGCCGTCTGCCTCGAATGGCTGCGCGGCGAGGGGGAGCCGACCCGGGAGCAGGTGCGTGACCTGTGTGCCCGCGCACTGCTGGGCGTCCTCGCGTAACTCCCTGCCGCGCACGGACGCGGCGTGATTGGCGTACGCCTCGATCTCCGATAGGTTAGGCAAGGCTTGCCTAATAGGAGGTTGGGAATGGGTGACACGCAGGACGGGACGGCCGCACCCGGCGCCGCGGAACGGGCCCGCTCCGTGCCCGCCGCCGCGTGGTCGTGCGCGGTGACCGCGGACGGCGTCCGCGAGGAGTACACCGGCGCGCACACCGTGACCGACGACGGCACGGTGCTGCTGGCGGTGCCCGACGACAGCGCCCTGTTCGCGGCGGCCCTGTGCGCCCCCCGCCAGGAACCCGCCGCCCTGCTGGAGTTCGCCGACGTCGCCCCCGTCCCGGTGCGCGACCGCATCCGCGCCCGGCTCCACCTCTCGGGCCGGCTCGCCCCGTGCGCGGGCACCCTCCTCTTCCGGCCCACCCGGGTGGTGCTCCGGGAGTCCTCCGGTCCCGTGGTCGTCGCCCCGGACGAGTTCGCCGCAGCCCGGCCCGACCCCCTCACCGAGGCCGAACCCCGCCTGCTCACCCACCTCGCCGACGCCCACCCGGACGCCGTCGAGCGCCTCACCCGCCTGGTGCGGCCCGAGAGCCTGCACGCCGCGACACGGGTGGCGCCCCTCGCCGTCGACCGGCACGGACTGACCCTGCGCATCGAACGTCGCCGCGCCCACGGTGACGTACGGCTGCCCTTCCACGCGCCCGCCGACGATGTCGCCCAGCTCGCCGAGCGCGTACACGTCCTGCTCGCGCAGGCGAGCGCCGCCGCCTGCCCCCGCGCGCTACAGCGGCAGCGCGCAGACGGCGACGGGTGAGGCGAACGGCGCGCCCGCGGAGCGCAGCCCGCCGCCGTCCGCGTCGACGTGGAAGACGGTGACCGTGCCGGAGCGCTGGTTCGCCGCGAACAGCAGCCGGCCGTCCGGGGAGAACGCGATCTGCCGCGGGAAATCCCCGCCCACCGGCACCGTGCCGAGCAGCCGTAGCCGGGCCCCGTCGTCCTCGACGGCGTACCGGGCGAGGCTGTTGTGGCCCCGGTTGGCGAGGAACGCGTACCGGCCGTTCGCCGTCACCAGGATCTGCGCCGGGTAGTTGGTGCCGCCGTCGGCGCCCGTCGGCTGCGGCTCACCGACGCTCAGCCGGCCCGTCCCCGGGTCGTAGGCGCACACGGCGATCGTGTCGTCGACCTCGTTGGCCAGATAGGCGTACCGGCCGCCGGGGTGGAACGTCAGGTGGCGCGGTCCCGCGCCGGGCCGGGTGTGCGCCTGCGCCACCTCCGTGAGCGTGCCCCTCGCCAGGTCGAGGCGGTAGGTGTAGACGGTGTCGGTGCCGAGGTCGACGGCGAGGACGTGCCCGCCGTCCGGACTCGTGAGGAACTGGTGCGCGTGCGGGCCCGTCTGGCCGGGGCCCGGCTGCGGGGAGGAGTGCGTGACCAGAGCGGTCCGCCCGCCCAGGGCGCCCGAGGCGTCGACCGGGTGCACGGCCACACTCCCCGAACCGTAGTCGGCGCTGAGCAGCCAGCGGCCGGTGGGATGCACCGACAGATGGCAGGGGCCCGCGCCGCCCGTGCTCCGGGTGCCGAGCACCCGCCGGTCCTGGAGGCGTACGGCCGTGACGCCGCCGTCCTGCCGCTCGTCCACCGCGTACAGCGTGCGGCCGTCCGGGTGCACGGCGAGGTACGACGGGTCGGGGACCCCGGTGAGCGTGCCCGAGCCGGTGATCCGGCCCGACTCCGGGTCGTACGACGCGAGCGCGATGCCGGTGCCGCCGCCCTCGGCGGAGGTGTAGGTGCCCACGTACAGCGGGCGGGGCCCGGACGGTTCGCGGGGCGCCGCGGCGGCGCCCCGCTCGTGGGCGGCGGTCCGGCCGTCCGCCGGTGGCGCCGCCGGGGAGGGCACCGCCACCACGGCCGCCGTGCCCGCCACGGCCCCGACGAACCGGCGCCTGCTCCAGCCGCCACGACGCTCCGCGCCGTCCCGGACCGGGGGAGAACCCCGTCGTGCCGCCCGTGCCTCCGTGTCCATGCCGCACCTCAGGTCGTCGGTCACCCCGCTCGTGACAGCCACCTTGGCCCGCGCCCACCCTCAAGGGCAAGGCCGGCAACAGGTGTTGCGCACTGTGCAACGCGGGCGTGGGAGGGGGGACCGGCCCGACCGCTCCCCGGCAACCGGCGCCCGGCGGTCACCACTCGCCGTCCTCCACCGGCTCGCCCGGGGCGTCCTTCAGGGGGCTGACCTGGCCGGGGGACGGGGACTGCCACGGGTCCAGGTCGGTGCCGAGCCAGTCGCCGACCGGCTTGACCCCCTCCAGGGTCTGCGTGGGGGCGAGGTCCTCGGCGTCCGCGTCGTAGTAGTCGTACCAGGGCAGGCCCGCCCGGGTGTACGCCGCCCGGTCCACCGGTGACGGCGGCGGCGCCTCACCGGTGATCCGGTGCCACTCCGGGGGCGTGACCAGGTGCACGAACACCCGCCCGGCCGGCTCCTCGGACCAGTCCGTGAGCGGCCGGTCGTCCTGGTAGACCTCCTGCCGCATCGAACCGCCGACGCCCAGACCCATGGCCGCGGCGCGCCGCGGGGCGCCGCCCGGAGCCGGTGGCACGGCACCGCCCGGCGGCACGGCACCCCCCGGCGCGGATGCCATCATCGGGCCCGCCGCCCCGGGGGCTCCCCCCACCATGGGCGGCGGGGCCGCGCCGTACCCGCCGGTCACCCCGAAACCGCCGTATCCGCCGGGCACGCCCGGCGTCCGTTCCCGCTCCAGCCGCTCCCGCTCCTCCCGGCGCCGCCACTGCGCGAGGACGTCGTCCCGGAGCGGGAACGACCGGAGCTGGATGCCGCCCCACACCTCCTCACCGGTGACCTGGCCCTCGACCGTGGCGCCCAGCCCGAGGGGCACCGCCACGAACTGGCGGACGGTGCCCTTGCCGGAGTTGATGCCGTCCAGCCAGGGCTGGCGGGGCAGTACCAGGTAGTTCTGCGGACGCCGGACCAGTCGGTCGCTCCACCGCTCCCCGGACACCGCGCACACCTTGCCCGCACCGACCTGGAGGGCGGCCGGCTCCGTCGTACCGGCGAAACTCAGCCACATCGCCTCGCGCAGATACACCGGCAGCATCACGCCACCGCGCGTCCGCCACTGATCCGGCACGCGGTCGGCGTAGTCGGCCACCCGGCGGACGGGGAACTCGCCCAGACCCGGCGGCAGCGGATGCGTGCCCGTCTCCGGCAGCCGCAGCGTGCGCACGAACCGCACCGCCACCCCGCCCGGCAGCCGTACGGTGTTCCCGTCGATCCGGACCCCTGTACCGGTCATGCGCCCGCCCCTCGCTCGGCGCGCCGGCCCGCCCGGCGCCCTCTCACCCAGAACGTTCGCCGAACCCCGCGCGGTTCCGCCACAGCTCCTCCTGGACCCCGAGCCGCTCGCGCAGCCGGGACATCCGGGGCAGCCTGGTCCGCTGCTCCCGGGAGACCCGGTCCAGCTCCTCCAGGAGCCGGCGGGTGCGGTGCTCGGTGTTCAGCTCGTCGATGATGCGGGTCGTCTCGGTCAGTACGGCACCCAGCAGCTGCCAGTGCTCCCAGTCCTTGCGGACCTCCTCCTGGAGCAGCTCGGCCAGCCGGTCCCGGGTGCCGGCCGCGGTGTGCAGCTCGGCGGTCAGGCGGCCCTCCGCCGACTCGGCGTTCTCGCTCAGATGGGTCGTCACCAGCACGGCGAAGCTGACCACCGCGTCGGCGATCTCCGACAGCAGCTGTTCCACGGTGGCCCCCACGTGCGGCGGGAACAGCTCCTCGGACGCGCGGGCCTTCGCCAGGTCGGTGAACGAGCGGGCCAGCACCCGCAGCACGACCGTGCAGATCTCCAGCGTGTCCAGACCGGTGCGCAGCACCACCCGGTGCAGCAGCCCCTCCTTGACGCGCGGATTGAGCCGCAGACTGTCCTCCGCCTGCCGCAGCGCCGCGTCGACCTGCACGATGTCGTGGTCGAGCCGGCGTGCCTCGTGCAGCCGCTCGGCCGCCTGCTCCCAGGGCGTCCGGCCCGCGGCCTCCTCACCCATCCGCAGCATCAGCTGCCGCACCCGGCGCGCCAGGTCCTCGATCGACCGGCCGGCCTCGTCCACCCAGACGGGGGGCGGCAGCAGCAGGTTGCAGGCCGTGCCGACGACCGCGCCGATCAGCGTCTCCACGATCCGTGCCCAGGCGGTGAAGCCGACCGTGGTCACCCCGAGCACCAGCATGGCGCTGATCGCCACCTCGGCCACGTACTCGTCGACGCGCACCAGGTGTCCCACGCCCAGCGCGGCCACGATCAGCAGCGCCAGACTCCACCAGGTCAGGCCGACCAGCACGCTGAAGGCGATGGCCACCAGCACGCCCGCGACCACCGAGTTCACCCGGCGGATGCCGTTGGTCAGGGTGGCGTAGAAGGTCACCTGGACGACCAGCAGGGCGGTCAGCGGCGCGGTGAGCGGGGCCGGTTCGGGACTCAGCCGGAGCGCGATGACATAGGCGATCGTCGCGGCCGTCGCCGACCGCAGCGTCTGGACGACCACCGGCTCCCGGTGGCGTCGCACCAGTCGCAGCAGTCCTGTGTTCCACTTCCGTACGTCGAGCATCCCTTGGCCTGTTCCCGTTCATCGGGCCCATCGAACATGATCGTTTCACCGACCGTTCCTGTCCGCAAAGTTTCAGGTGTGCTCATCGGTCCTTGTCGTCCAGGGAGACGGTCCCGGCCGGGGGCTTGCCCGACCCCCGCAAAGGTGGCTGACCCCATGGCCGCGCGCGGGGCGGGCCGCGCAGCCTGGGGCCATGAAACGACACCGGATCGGCTCGTTGCTCACCCTGCTCACTGCCCTGGCCACCGGCACCGCGGCCGTACCGCAGGCGGCCTTTGCCGCACCCTCCCCGCAGGGGCCGGTGGTCGCCGCCCTCGACCGGGCCGCCCACCCGCTGCGCACGGTGGAACCGGGCGGCCCCGGCGGTGACCTGCGCGCCCTGGACCGGATGGCCGGCGACGCCCGGGTGCTGGGGCTCGGCGAGGCCACGCACGGCTCGCACGACTTCTTCGCCCTCAAGGACCGGGTGTTCCGCCACCTGGTCGAGGAGAAGGGCTTCCGCACCTTCGCCCTGGAGGCACCCTGGACCACCGGCCGGCGCCTGGACGACTACGTGGTGCACGGCACGGGCGACCCGCGGCGGATCTTCGCGGAGGAGTTCCAGCGGGACTACCGGTGGTGGGACAACACCGACTACCTGCGGCTCGTGGAGTGGATGCGCGCCCGCAACATCCGGCACCCCGACGACCCGGTGCGCTTCCTGGGCGACGATGTCGCTTGGGCCGGGCCCGAGGCCTACGACGCGGTCACCACCTATGTGGCGCGCACACACCCCGAGGCGTCCTTCCACTTGGCCGCGCTGTACCGGGGGCTGCGGCCCACGGTGCCGACGGGTCGCTACATCGAGCAGTACCTGCGGACGCCGTACGCCCAGCGCGCCCGGATGGCCGGCCGTACCGGCCGCGCACTGGAACTGCTGCGGCGGCTCGGGCCGGGCCGGGACCGGGCGGCGTACGACGAGGCCCTGCGGAACGCGACCACCGTGGACCAGGTCGCCCGGCAGTACTCCTACGACTTCGAGGACCCGGCGCAGCTCGCCGCGAGCATGCGCTACCGCGACGCGACCATGGCGGCCAACGTGCTGGACTGGCAGCGGCGCACCGGCAGCAGGATCCTGCTGTCCGCGCACGACGCGCACGTCGCTTACGAGCCCCAGGACCCCGCCCACTACCCGAAGGCGCAGGGCGCCTTCCTGCGCGACCGCCTCGGCCCGGACTATGTGAGCGTGGGCCTGACCTTCGACCGCGGCTCGTTCAACGCCACCGGACCGGACGGGTCGGTCCGGCGCTGGACGCTCGGCCCGGCCGGCCCCGACAGCAACGAGGCCACCCTGGACCGGGTGCGCCACCGCGATTACCTGCTCGACCTGCGTACGCTCCGCTCACCCGCGCGCGGATGGCTGACGACGGCCCGGCCGACGCACTGCATCGGCACCGACTATCCCGGCGTTCCCTGCGCCGTGGCCCTCGCCCGCAGTCACGACGTGCTGATCCACCTCCACCGGGTGGAGGCGGCCCGGTGGCGCGACCGGGAGCAGGGCACCGGCTGAGGCCACGCTGGTCGGCCACCGCGTGCGGCCGTCGGAGCGGGGCACCGCGTGACACCGCGGAAGCCGGCCACCGCATGAGCTCGCTGGTCGCCGCGCCCCGCTCCGGCGCCGGGGACGGGGACTCGGGCCCCAAGCCCGGTCAGGCGTACAGCTTGTCGAGGAACGCCGACAGGTTGCCCGTCATACGGGCGATCTGTTCCTCCAGGGTCAGGCTCTCCTCGAACCGGGCGCCGGAATCCGGGACCTTCCTGCCGCGCACGTACAGCGGACACGCCAGGTCCGTGCACATGTACAGCCCGACCGAGTTGCCCTCCCGGCCCGCCGTCCCCGCCTTCCGCGCGGTCATCAGCGACACCCCGCCGCCTGGATGCGTGGTCAGGCACAGCGAGCACATGCTGCGGTGCAGGAAACCGCGCTGCGAGGCGGGGTAGCGCAGGGTGACGCCGATGAGCCGGCCGTCCCGCTCGGTCACCAGGAAGCTGCGGTCGGGGGCCCCGGGATCACGCCAGCCGAGGAAGTCCAGGTCGTGCCAGGGGCGTTCACCGAGATCACGCGGGACCGCCAGCCGCTTGGCCTCGCCCTTGGAGCAGTTGATGAACGAGTCGCGGATGTCCGGCTCGGTGACGGGTCGCATGGGGGAGTCCTCCGGTTTCGGTGTGCCGTGAACCTAAGGGGTCTAGGTTCACGGGTCAGCGTAGGCAGCCCCCGGGACGGCGAGCCAATGGATTTCCGCTGCCGCCGCCGTTCCCGTCGCCTACTCCGCCTCCGCCGGTGCCACTCCGGGCGGCTACGCTCCCGGGGCGAGCACGCCCAGGGCGTAGGCGTGGGCGACCAGTTCGGGGCGGTTGGCCGCGCCCCCACCGTGCCGACAGGCGGCGCAGGTAATAGGTGACGCCGTCCCTGCTCAGTCCCAGCTCCCGGGCGGTGCGGGCGGTGGTGGCGCCACCCGCCGGCAGCGCCAGCACCCGCCGCTCCACCGCGCTGAGCACCGGCCCGGCCGCCGGCCCCGGCGCGGGGCACTCGCCCCGCGCCCGCAGCATCACCAGCAGCGCCGGTGTCTCCTCAACGCTGTCACTCACCGGGTCCGCGGTCAGCTCACCGCACCGCTCGGCCCCGCCGGGCGCCCGCCAGCACACCGACACCTGGTAGCGGGAGCGGTGCCGCAGCCGCAGCGCCTCGGCGATCCGCTCCACCCGGAACTGACGATCCTCTCGTGCATCTTGATCGCTGCCGAGCCTGCTGATCAACTGACCGGCATGACCGAGCTCGGATCCATCGCCTGGCCGCCTGCTCCGATCAAGACCCAGAGGCTCGTGCTTCGTGAGCCCGAGGCCCGGGACCGTGCGGCGGTCATCGAGCTGCTCGCCTCACCAGCGGTGGGCACCTATCTGGGTGGCCCTCGACCGCGTGACGAGCTCGAGCGCGCGATACCCGGGGCACCCGGCCGGCGCCCCGGCCGTTTCACAGTCGATCTGGACGGAGCGATGATCGGCCAGATCACGCTCACCAAAAACACGGGGCACCTTCGTCAGGCTGCCGGGAAAGCCGAGCTGGGCTACCTGTTCCTGCCGCGGGCCTGGGGACACGGGTACGCCGCCGAGGCGTGCCATGCGGCACTCCACTGGTTCGCCGGCGCGCATCCCGGCGAACCAGTGGTGCTCGCCACCCAGACCGCCAACGTCCGGTCCATGCGCCTCGCGGCGAAGCTGGGGTTCGTCGAGGTGGAGCGGTTCGAGGCCTATGGCGCCGAGCAGTGGTTCGGCGTGTGGTCCTCGGTCACATCGACCGATTGAGCTCGTGCTCGACGGCGCGGTGCCGCCCACGGCTCCGGACCGGGCCAGGTCCGCCGGGTGACCGGGCGCGCCTTCGCCCGGCTTCGCCGGTTCGGACGACCGCGCATCCGTTCGCGAAGGACGAGCTGACTCCGTCAGGGCCTGTCGATCAGTCAGTCGCCGAGGATCCGCTCCCACAGCAGCCCGTCCCGCCAGCTTCCGTCGAGAAAGATCGAGGAGTGCGCGACACCGTACGGGCTGAACCCGTTGCGGCGCAGCACCCGCTGGGACGGCAGATTCTCCAGCTGGGTGGATGCCTCGGCGCGGTGCAACCCGAGTTCGTCCGTCATCACCCGGAGTGCAAGCCCGACGGCGCGCCCGGCGTGCCCCTGGTTCTGGGCGGCGCCCGCGATCCAGTATCCGACGGAGCCGCGGCGCAGGTGTGGCTGCGGCAGGATGCCTCCGACGGTGACCTGCCCGATCACCTGGTCGCCGGCGAGGACCACGCCCGGCCAGGCCGTACCGGCCCGGTGGCCGGCCAGCAGCCTCTCGATCCGCTCCGCCTGGCCCTCCGGGGTGAAGAACGCGGCCGGCTGGGCGGGTTCCCACGGGCGGAAAGCCTCGAAGTCCCGGGTCCTGTGCGCGGCGATCGGGGCGGCGTCGGTGGGTTCGATCAGGCGGATGCTGGTGCTGCCGCGCATGAGCTGACCCCCGTCGCGGTGTGTCGGATGAGACGGCCAACCTACGCGAGCCGCAAGAGCCGCCGGTGCTGGACAACCGCCTGGCCAGGCGTTTCATTCTGAAACGATCAGTATGTCCCCGGGCGACAGCCCCGTACGGGGAGTCAGGCGCGGCCGGGACCACCGGGGCGTGTGATCCGGGACCGGCTCCAAGGGGGCGTCCCGGGCGGGTCCGGCCCTCCCGCGCAAGTCCCGGCGCACGCTTTCCACTGCACGATCGTGCAGTGCCGTGGCGCGGGCACGGCCCATGGGTCGACCACCTGGAAGCAGTACGTCCGCTTCCGTGAAAGGCAGTTGCCGCGTCATGCCCCCCACCGCACCGCACCGCACCCCGAGCCGGCCGGCACCCTGCCCGGCGTCCCCGTCGTGGACATCACCGCGACCGGTGTCGGCCGCACCCCGATCCAGCAGGTCATGGAGCTGATGCACATCCTCCCCGCCCCGTCCCCCTGGCCGGGCCCACTCCACCCACCTCGTTCGCGGTGCCGCCCTTGCGGCTTCGCCGAGCCCGCTTGTCTCGCCGGTCCTGCGGCTTCGCCGAGTCCCCGACTCCGTCGACGCGTGATCCGGCCGAACCCGCCAAACCGCTCATTGCCGAGCCTGCGGCCTCGCCGAGCCCGCGAATTCACCGCAGCTGCACTCCGGCTGCACCTGCACTCCGGCCGATCCGGCCGAACCTGCGGCCTCGCCGACCTGCGTTCCCGCGGAGCCCCCGGCCCCGCTCAACCTGCGGGCTTCGCCAAGCCCCGGGCTTCGCCAAGCCCGCGATCCCACGAGCCTGCCAGCTCCGCTGTGCCTGCGAGCTAGCCGCACTCCTGGCCCCAGGGATCCGCCGAACCCCCGATCCCCGCCGGCCCGGGCCGTCTGGGCCCCGACCCCCGGAACCCCCGACCCCGCAGCCCCCGCCCCCGAAGCCCCCGACCCCCGCAGCCCCCCGACGCCCACAACCCCGCAGCCCCCGACCCCCGCCCGCCCCCGACCCGCCGGTCCGACCCCCGCCCCCCAGAACCCCGGGCGGATCCGCCCGGGCACCCGCTTCGCTCATAGTTTGAAATAAGGGTTCGTGTGAAGTCGCGTCCGGTCCTGCCCGGGAGGTATGTTGCAGGTCGGGCAGGGGATGGGAAGGAACCACATGACGGGGCGGAACGGACGCACGGTACGTGATCTCCGGCGCGGCAACCGCACGGCGGTGCTGCAACGGCTGTACTTCGACGGCCCGCTCAGCCGCTTCGAACTGGGTCCCGCAACCGGGCTGAGTTCCGGCTCGGTCAGCAACGTGGTCGCGGACCTGGTCGCCGACGGCCTGGTCGAGGAGGCCGGCAGTGTCGACTCCGACGGCGGCCGGCCCCGCACCCTGCTGCGTGTCGCCCCGCACAGCGGCCAGATGATCGGCGTCGATGTCGGCGAGACCCGCGTCCGCGTGGAGTTGTTCGACCTCGCCCTCACCGAACTCGCCCGCGCGGAGAGGCCGTTGACCCCGCAGGGCTACGATGTCGACGTCATCGCCGGCCATATCCGCGACGGCGTCGCCGAGGTCCTCACCGCCCGGCAGGCCGATCCGGACCGGCTGCTCGGCGTCGGCGTCGGCGTCCCCGGCATCGTCGAGCGTTCCCCGGACCGGGGTGCCGTGGTCCACGGGCAGACCATCGGCTGGGACGCGGTCCCGCTGGAGCAGCTGCTCCGCTCGTCCTCACCGCTGCCCGAGGAGGTGCCGTACTTCATCGACAACGGCGCCAAGACCCTCGGCCAGGCGGAGATGTGGTTCGGGGCCGGCCGCGGGGCCCGCAACGCCGTGGTCGTGCTGTTCGGTTCCGGCGTCGGCGCCTGCCTGGTCACTCCCGAGGCGGAGCACGGGCAGGCCCTGGAGTGGGGTCATCTGACGGTCCGGGTGCGCGGGCGTCGCTGCCGCTGCGGCGCGCCCGGCTGCCTGGAGGCGTACGCGGGCGCCGAGTCACTGCTCGCCCGCTGGCGCGAGGAGGGCGGCCGGCCGCCGGCGGACACCGACGAGGAGACCGCGCTCACCGCGATGCTCGCCGCCGCCTACCCGGCCGAGGGCGACGCGGCGGACCCGGTCGCGCTGGCCGTCCTGGAGGAGACCGCCGAGTACCTCGGCGCCGGCCTCTCCGACCTGATCAACCTCTTCCAGCCCGAGCGCATCCTCATCGGCGGCTGGGCCGGGCTCCAGCTCGGCGCCCGCTTCCTGCCCGCCGTACGCCGACACGCGGCGACGTACGCCCTGCGGCACCCGGCGGACAAGGTGACCATCGACCTCGGCCGGCTGGGGCCCGACGCGGTGACGGTCGGCGCCGCGATCCTGCCGCTGGCCGCGTTCTTCACCAGCGGCGGACGGCGCCCGGAACCGGTCGGCGAGGCCCGGCTGCCCGCCTGGCGCACCGCGCTCCAGGAACGCGCCCCGCGCTGAGCCGGCGCTCCCCACGAAGGCCCGTACGGTGCGCCGGCCCGCGCGGACGCCCGTACGGGGGTCTCAGTCCGACGGTTCCTGGGGCGCGGGATGCTCCGGGTGCACCGTGCCCTGCCGTGGCGCGCCCTGCGGGCCGCTGCCGGCTTCGTCGGTGTCCGGCACGGCTCCCTCGTCCGGCACGGCGTCCTCGTCCGGCGTGTCGCCGAGCGCGTGTCCCGGTACGACGTCCAGCGGGTCCTCGCCGGGACCGGCCTGCTGATCGGGCATGTCCCTGGGCACCGGCCGCTCCTCGGCTCCGGACGTGCCACCGGGTTCCTGCACCGCCATGGTGTTCTCCGCTCCTCTTCGGCTCGAACTGTGGGTCTCGGTGATGTGCTCAGCCGACCTTGCGTCCCCGCATCGGCTCGGTCTCCATGCCGCCGCCCTTCTGGAAGCCGTCCAGGAACTCCTGGAGGACCTCGGTCGCCGTGTACCGCGGCTGCCAGCCCAGCTCGGCGCGCGCCCGGCCGCTGTCCATCATCGGCAGCCGCAGCACGGCGTCGAACAGGTGCGGTGAGGCGGGCAGCAGGCGCAGCCCCCACGCGGCGGCGATCGCCGACCGGACGGCCGTACGCGGCAGCCGCACCGGCCGTGAGCCGAGCAGCTCGGCGAGCACGCCGGCGTCGAGCGGGGGATCGGCGGCCAGGTTGAAGGGGCCGCGGGCGGTGTCCGTGTGCACCGCGAGCCGGTAGGCCTCGGCGGCGTCGTCCGTGTGCAGGGCCTGCACCCGCAGGCCGGGGACGTCCGGCAGGAACGGCAGCAGCTCCGGCCGGGCCAGCGGACCGGGTAGGAACCGCCCGCCGAAGATCCGCCGCTGCTCGCTCGCGGACTGCCACTTGAACAGGAACGCGGGCCGCATGCGGACCACCCGCACCTCGGGGTGGTCGCGTTCGAACACGTCCAGGGTGCGCTCCAGGTAGGCCTTCTCCCGGCAGTACGCGGCGTCCGGCCAGCCGTGTGTGGGCCAGGTCTCGTCCACCGCGTGGTCCTTCGGCCCCGGCGAGTACGCCCCGACGGAGGAGGCGTGCACCAGCACCGGCACCCGGGCCGCGGCGACCGCCTCGAACACCCGGATACTGCCGAGCACATTCGTCCGCCAGGTGGTGGCCGGGTCGTGGGTCGGCTGGAACGCCCAGGCCAGATGGATCACGGCGTCGGCGCCCTCGAAGCGCTCCGCGAGGTTCTCCCGGTCCGAGGCCAGGTCGACGGCGGACCACTCGGTCTTCGCGGGCGACCACTCGGGTGTCCGCCGGGCCAGTCCCCGCACCGACTTGACGGCGGGATCCTCCGAGAGCAGACGCACCACGCTGGTCCCGACATTGCCGGTGGCGCCGGTCACGACGACCCTGCTGCCCACTGAGCTGCTCACCTTCGGCTCCTCTCGTCGTCACGGCGGCGGCTGAGACGAGCGGCCGGGTACCCGGGCGCCGTGCCCGCACACGCGGCATGACGTCACGGGTAATCGACCGCGCGGCCCCTTCCGCGGAACCATCGGATCACCGAGCACGGCGGACGTCCCGTCCCGCCGCCGGATCCGTACCGGAACCCCAGGAGGCCTTCCATGCCGTACTTCGCGAGCCCCGTCGACGGCGCCCGCCTGCACTACGCCGACCACGGCCCCGCCACGGGGCCCGTCGCCGTCTTCGTCGCCAGCGCCTACCTGGGCCACGACATGTGGGAGCACCAGATGCTGCCGCTCGCCGAGGCCGGCTACCGCTGCGTCGGCCTGGACCGCCGGGGCCACGGCCGGTCCGAGGACACCTGGACGGGGTACGGCCTGGACACTCTCGCCGACGACCTGCACGGCCTGCTCGACCACCTGGACCTGCGCGAGGCCACCCTGATCGGGCACTCGGTCGGCACCGCCGAGGTGGTCCGCTGCCTGACCCGGCACGGCAGCGCGCGGGTGGCCCGTGCCGCGCTGGTCGCCGGCGTCACCCCGGGCCTGGTCCGTTCACCGGGCCTGCCGCAAGGCCTGGACCCGGCGGCCGTCCAGGCCGACGACGAGGTGTTCCGGCGTGACCGGGCAGCGTACTTCGCCGCTTCGGCCGACGACTTCTTCGCCGTGCACCGGCCCGGCAACGAGGTGTCGCCGGAGTACGTCCGCCATCTGATCGACCGTTGCCTCACCTCCACGCCCCGCGCCTCGAACGGCGTACGGGCCGTGGTCGCCGCCCTGGATCTCACCGCGGAGCTGCCCACGGTCGGGGTCCCGGTGCTGGTCGTGCACGGCACCCACGACACCTCGGCGCCGCTGGCCCTCACCGGTGAGCGCGCGGCACGCCTGGTGCCGGACGGCACGCTGAAGGTCTACGAGAACGGCGGCCACGGCCTGTTCACCACGCACGCGGAACTGCTCACGGCGGACCTGCGCGAGTTCCTCGGCTCCGTGCCCGGGTCCGTGCCCGGGCGGACGGCCGCGGCGGCCGCGGCGGACGCCGCCGGCCGGTGAACGGGCCGCCGGGCAGGCTGCCGGACAGAGAGAAGCCCCGGCCGTGACGGGGGAATCACGGCCGGGGCGGTCGGAGGTGGGTGCGGACGGCGGTCGCCTCGCGGCGAGACGCTCCACAGGGCTTCAGCCGGACGATCGTCCCTGTGGGCAGAAGGTGAGGCCCGGGGACACTGTCCCGTCCACACCCACGGCTGGTTCAACGGGCAACTACCCCGGAGTGTTCCGCCCGGCCGGCATGACCTGCGTCACTCCCCGCCGAACGGGCTCTCCGCCAGACGGTCCAGCAGGTCGGCCGGGTCGGCGTACACGGCCTCGGCGCCCGCCTCCTCCAGGTCGGCCCGGGGGAGCCCGCCGCACAGCACCCCCACACAGCGGACGCCGGCCTTGCTGCCCGCCTGCATGTCCCAGACGGTGTCCCCGACGAACACGGCCCGCGAGGCCGGGACCCCGGCCAGCTCCAGCGCGTGTTCCACCGGCTCCGGTGACGGCTTGCCCTCCCGTACGTCGTCGGCGCTCGCCGTGTCCGTGATGGCGTCGTCCGCGCCGATCGCCCGGCGCAGCGCGCCCAGCTCGGCACCGCTCGCCGAGGTGGCTAGGACCACCGTCCAGCCGTTCCCGCTCAGCCGCCGCAGCAGTTCGGCCGCCCCCGGCAGGGCGGGCAGCCGGTCGAAGTACTGGCCGTACAGCGCCTTGTGCGCGGCGCTCAGCGCCGAGTCCTGGTCCTTGTCCCGGTCGTCGCCGAGCAGATGCGCGACCAGGTCCTCGGAACCCAGCCCGACGGCCCGGTGCACGGCGTGCATGGGCACGTCGTGACCCGCCTGCCGGAACGCCTCCCACCAGGTCACGACATGCAGGTGATTGGTGTCGACGAGGGTTCCGTCGACGTCGAACACGGCGGCGCGGTCCATGGGGGTCCTTTCCTCTTCAGCTCTCCGACCGGGTACCACGCCCGGACCCTGCCACGCGTGCCGGCAGCCGTCCTTCGCGCGTCCAGCCCAGCAGCTCCCCGGCCGACCAGGTCGTCACCACCCGTTCGGGCGGCACCCCGCACTCCTCGGCCCGGGCGCAGCCGAGGATCTGCCAGTCCAGCTGCCCGGGCGCGTGGGCGTCGGTGTCGACCGCGAACAGCACCCCCGCCTCGACCGCCGCGCGCAGCAGCCGCCGGGGCGGGTCCAGTCGCTCCGGACGGCTGTTGATCTCCACGGCCGTGCCGGACTCGGCGCACGCGGCGAACACCTCCGCCGCGTCGAACTCCGACTCCGGCCGCCCCCGGCCCGTCACCAGACGCCCGGTGCAGTGCCCGAGGACATCGGCGTGCGGACTGCGGACGGCGGCCACCATCCGGCGCGTCATCGACCGGGCGTCCATCCGCAGCTTGGAGTGGACCGACACCACGACCAGGTCCAGCCGCTCCAGCAGCTCCGGCTCCTGGTCCAGCGAGCCGTCCTCCAGGATGTCGCACTCGATGCCGGTGAGCAGCCGGAACGGTGCCCAGCGCGCGTTCAGCCCCGCCACCACCTCCAGCTGCTCCCGCAGCCGCTCCGGCGACAGTCCGCGGGCCACGGTCAGGCGCGGCGAATGGTCGGTGAGCACGGTCCACTCGTGCCCCAGCCCGGCCGCCGCCCGCCCCATCTCCTCGATCGGGCTGCCCCCGTCCGACCAGTCCGAGTGCGTGTGGCAGTCCCCGCGGATCAGGGCCCGCAGCGCGGCGCCGGGGCCGTCCACCGGGGCCGGCGCACCGGCCTCCTCCTCCAGCGTGCGCAGATAGCCGGGCACCTCACCGGCCAGCGCCTCCCGCACCACCTGGGCGGTCTTCGGCCCGACGCCCTTCAGGGTCTCCAGGGTCCCGGCCGCCGCCCGCCGGGCCACCTCCTCCCCGGGCAGCGCGGCGAGCACCCGGGCGGCCGTGCGGAAGGCCCGTACCCGGTAGGTGGGCGCGAGGGACCGCTCCAGCAGGAAGGCGATCCGGTCCAGGGCGGCGACGGGTTCCATGCACACCAGGTTCACACCGGGCACCCCGCGGGGGCGCGGCGAACCGCAGGACACGCCCCACGCCGGCCCGCCGCGGTGCGCGGTCCCCGGCACCGGTTTGCCCGCACCGCCCCCGGGTACTGCGGTGATCACCCGGATGTGAGGAGGCCGTCATGTCCAGCCCAGCCGCAGCACGCCGCACGGCGGTCGTCACCGGTGCGGACAGCGGCATCGGCCGCGCCACCGCCGTACGGCTGGCCGAGGCCGGCCTGGACGTCGGTTTCACCTGGCACTCCGACGAGAAGGGCGCCGAGGAGACCGCGCGGGAGATCCGCGCGCACGGCCGCAGGGCCGTCGTCGGCCGGCTCGATCTGACCCGGCCGCCCGAGGCCGCCGACACCGTGGACGGGCTCTGCGAGGAACTGGGCCGCGTCGACGTGCTGGTCAACAATGCCGGTACGGGGACCATGACCCCCTTTCTCGACCTGGACCTGGCGGATGTGCGCCGGGTCCTGGACGTCGACCTCGTCGGGCCGTTCCTGCTCGGGCAGCGGGCCGCCCGCCGCATGATCCGGCAGGGCGACGGCGGCCGGATCGTCAACGTCACCTCCGTCCACGAGCACCAGCCCCGGGTCGGCGCGGCCCCGTACTGCGCGGCCAAGGCCGGGCTCGGCCTGCTCACCCAGGTGATGGCCCTGGAGCTGGCCGAGTACGGCATCACCGTGAACGCGGTCGCGCCGGGCGAGATCGCCACCCCGATGACCGGCCAGGAGGACACCGACGTGCAGACCGTGAGCCGCCCCGGCGTACCGCTGGGCCGGCCGGGTGACGCCCGCGAGGTCGCCGCGGTCATCGCCTTCCTGGCGAGCCCGGACGCCTCCTACGTCACCGGCGCCTCCTGGAGCGTGGACGGCGGCATGCTGCGCATGGGTCCCCAGGCCGGCTCGCATCTGACCAGCGACGACTGGCGCCGGCCCTGAGACGCCGATGAGACTGCGCACCAGTTCCTGCGACGGCCCCGGCTACCGGCGCATCCGCTGCGGCCGGGGATTCCGCTACGTCGACTGCACCGGCGAGCGCCTCACCGATCCCGGACAGCTCGCCCGCGTCCGCGCCCTGACCATCCCGCCCGCCTGGCGCGACGTGTGGATCTGCCCCTGGCCCAACGGCCACCTCCAGGCCGTCGGCACCGACGCGGCCGGGCGCCGCCAGTACCTGTACCACGAGCAGTTCCGCGCGGAGCAGGACCGAGCCAAGCACGAGCACGTACGGCAGGTGGCGCGGGCCCTGCCGGAGCTGCGCGCCCAGGTGGCCCTGGACCTGGCCGGGTGCGGGCTGAGCCGCGCCCGGGTGACGGCCTGCGCGGTCCGCCTGCTCGACCTGGGCTTCTTCCGTATCGGCAGCGACCGGCACACCCGCACCAGCGAGACCTACGGCCTGACGACCATGCTCCGCGAGCACGTCGCCTGCGGACAGGGCGAGATCACCTTCAACTTCCCGGCGAAGGGCGGCGTCGAGATGGTGCGCGCCCTCGTCGACGACCAGGTGCGCACCGTCGCCCTCGCGCTGCTGCGCCGCCCGCGCGGCGGCGACCGCTTCCTCGCCTTCCACGAGGGCGGCGCCTGGCACGACCTGCACGGCGACGACCTCAACGCGGCGCTGCGCGGGCTCACCGGCACCGACGTCACCGCCAAGGACTTCCGCACCTGGCACGCCACCGTGCTGGCCTCCGTCGCGCTCGCCGTGACCACGCGCCACGCCCGTGCCACCGAGGCGGCCCGGCGCCGGCAGATCGCCCGGGCCGTCCGCGAGGTCAGCCACTACCTGGGCAACACCCCGGCGGTGTGCCGGGCGTCGTACATCGACCCGAAGGTCTTCGAGCTGTTCGAACAGGGGGTGACCATCGCCCCCGCGCTCACCCGGCTGGGCGAACACGGGGACTTCGGGCGTCCGGCCACGCAGGGGCCCGTCGAGAAGGTGGTTCTCGATCTCCTGGACGGTTCCGGTGGATGACCCGCCCGGGCGGGTCGCGTTCTACCCTCGATGGCATGACCGAACAAGCAGTTCCCTACATGTCCCGTCCGCGGATCCTGGTCCTCGGTGTGTGCCCGGGCAGGCCGGGCGAGCCGCCGTTCAGGATCATGGAGATCGACGGTGAGGTGATCGGCGAGGCGCGGACCGTCACGGACGTGCTGGAGGCCGCCGCCGCCCACGGTCTTCCCATCCACGATCTGGACGACCCGGACGTGGTCCGCTTCGTGGGCGGCGACAAGTACACGTGGAGAGTGCACTGAGCGGACGGCTCAGCCGACCGTCCATTTCTGGTTGGCGCCGCCCGAGCACGTCCAGAGCTGGAGCCGGGTGCCGTTGGCCGAGTTGTTCCCGGTGACGTCGAGGCACTTGTTCGCCTGGGGGTTGACGATGTCGTGCGCCGCGGTGACGGTCCACTTCTGGTTCGGGCCGCCGGTGCAGTCCCACAGCTGGACGGCCGTGCCGTCGGCCGTACCGTTGCCCGTCACGTCCAGGCACTTGCCGAGCGCCCGGAGCGTGCCGTCCGAGCCGACGGTCCACTGCTGCGCGGGGGTGCCGTTGCAGTCGTAGAGCTGGACCGGCGTGCCGTTGGCGCTGTTGGCGCCGGCGACGTCGGCGCACTTGCCGGCGAGGCCCCGGAGCGGCACACCGGAGGGGTTGTCCGCGGTCGTCACCGACACCGAGTCCACCAGGAGCTGCTGCGGGAACTGGGTGGAGGCGTCCGGGTCGCCGGGCCAGTAGCCGCCGACCGCGAGGTTCAGGATCAGGAAGAACGGCTTGTTGTCGTACACCCAGGTCTTTCCGCCCAGGTCGGCGGGGGTGCGCCGCTGGTAGACGGTGCCGTCCACCGACCAGGTGATCGAGCCGGGCGCCCAGTCGACGGCGAAGGTGTGGAAGGCGTCCGCGAAGGCTTGCCCGTTCGGCAGGGTGTAGCCGGCGCCTATGCCGCCCGAGCCCGAGTAGCCGGGGCCGTGGATGGTGCCGTGCACGGTCGAGGGTTCGAAGCCGACGTTCTCCATCACGTCGATCTCGCCCGAGTCCGGCCAGTTGACCGGCGTGCCGAGCATCCAGAACGCGGGCCACATGCCCTGCCCGCGCGGGATCTTCATGCGGGCCTCGACATGGCCGTAGGTGGCCTGGAACTTGCCGGCCGTGTTCAGCCGGGCCGAGGTGTACTGGCAGCTGCCGTACCAGCACTGGTAGCCGGCCGGGTTCTCCTTCCGGGCCGTGATCACCAGGTGGCCCTGTCCGTCCAGGGCGGCGTTCTTCGTGCCCGACGTGTAGTACTGCCGTTCGTGGTTGTTGACGTTGTCACCGGTCTCCAGGGTCCACTTCGAGGAGTCGACCGCGGCACCCGCGGGCCCGTCGAAGGTGTCCGAGAAGGTGGTGGCGGCCGCTGCCGCGGGGGCGGCGGTCTGCGCCCGGGCGGGGCCGACGGCGGCGGAACCGATCAGCGCGGCGGACAGGGCGGCGAGGAGACATCTGCGGAGCAGACGCGGGGAGGCCATGGCTCTCCGTTCGGTGTGGGGGGAGCGAATGTGATGCCTCTTGATTTAAGAAGTGAGATAAGGGCCCGTCAATACTCTGGTACGGACCTGTCGGCCGCCCTTACTCCGCCGGGGGCTCGGCCACGCGCCGGTGCACCCCGCGACCGAGCCGCCGCCCGAGCAGTAGCCAACCGAGCAGTGCCCCGGTCGTGTTGAGGATGACGTCGTCGATGTCGAAGGCCCGCCCGGTGACCAGCGCCCCCTGCACCAGCTCCACCATCAGCATCACCAGCGCGGTCAGCACCAGGACGTGGAGCACCCCCCGGGCGCGCGGCGCGAGGACCGGCACCAGCACCCCGAACGGCACGCCGAGCAGCACGTTCCCGCCGAGCTGCTTGAGCGCGTCCCGTACCGACGCATGCTCCAGATACGCCCTCAGCGAGCTGCCCGGGTGCAGGTTGCTGTGCGTCAGGGACACGGACGCGGGGGACGGCTGGAGCGTGATCCGGGCCAGTACGACGGCGAACGCCACCATGAACGCGAACGCGGCCAGGACCGCCAGCAGCCGGACGGGCAACGGCAGCGCGTGCCGCGGCACGGCCGCTGGACGGGGCTCCTCGGCCTCGGGCCGCTTCCTCGCGGTACGCAGCACCGCGGGCAGGCGCAGGGCGGTTCGGGCCATCGGGTCCTCCAGTCGTCAACCTCCGCGTTCCGTAGGCCGCTTACCCGCGCCTCGCTCCACGATGCCGCCGTCCCGCCACCCACCCGCGGAATCCGTTCACACTCCCGGGACACTCCGGATGCGGATCCGCGTGCCGCCCGCGCCCGCGCCCGCGTCCGGCGGTGCTCGGCCGGCCCCCAGCGGCTGCCGGACACATCACCGCACACGTCTGCGGAGCGGACGAGGAGGTGCCGGATGATCCGCCTCCCCGCCGCGCGCGGACCTCCTCGCGCTCGGTGGACTCCTGGCCTGGTGGGTGACGCCGGCGCTGCCGTGGCTGGTGCGCCCTGTTGACTGGTGGCACCGTCATCGCCTCCCGTGCCCCGGCAGGCGGCGTCCGCGGGGTGCGCGTGGGTGACCGCAGGCCGGGCGGGGGAGGTGGGGGATGGCCGATGCAGTGATCGTCGCCGTGCTGCTGCCGGTGGCCGGTTCCCCCCGCAGCCGTGGCCCGGCGCGACCCCACCCGGCAGGCCCTCGTCCTCTCGGTGTTCGCGGTCTTCCTGGCGGTGCCGCTCACCGTGCTCCAGGCCCCGGACGTCGGCCTGTCCCAGCCCCAGCCGGCCGCCGGCTCCGCCCTCACCCCGCTGCTGATCATCGGCGACTACGTGGCCTGACTGCTGGTGGCGTCACCGTGCTGGGGGCGCTGACCCGGCCGGTCAGCCGCGGTAGGAGATGCGCACCTCCTCGAAGCCGAGGGAGCGCAGGAGGCCCTGGAGCATGCCGGTGGTGTTGTGCTCGGCGCGGGCGGTGAGCCCGCTGCTCCTGGCCGCGTCGCCGATGTGCCGGACGGCGAGTTTCTGCACGGCCTGCTCGCTGTTGGGGTTGTCCGAGAACAGGTCGCCGAGCCGGTCCAGCAGCCCGCGCTGCTTGGACACGGCGTAGGAGTGACGGGGGTCGAGTGCGGGGGTGCCGAGCCGCGCGTGCGGCAGCCGGAGCGTGGCGGACGTACGGTCGCCGTTGACCGTGACGTCGTTCTCGCCGATCCGGCCGAGGTCGACGTAGGCGTCCACGGAGCCCGCGCCGACGTAGAGGGTGCGGGTGCCGCGGATCGCGTCCGGCAGGAACTTCGCGTCCTTCTCCAGGTCCACGACGACCTGGAAGGTGCCGGACGCGGCGTCGTAACGGCTCATGTCCCGGACGGACTTCAGCAGTGCGGGTCCGGAACGGTCGTGGGTCTCCGTGCCGAACAGGTCCTTGATGCCCGGCAGTACGGCCAGCCGGATCCCGGCGAACAGCACGGCGAGCACCAGTACGAGCGCGGCCACGGCCTTGGCCCAGCCGGGCAGGCGTCTGACGGGAGTCGTCATCGCGACGGCCCTCCTTCCTGCTGACCGGATTCCCGCCAACGGCCGGTTCAGGCAGGCGCGTTGCCTCTCACAGCGAGCCGGAGGCGGCTTCGGAGCGGGCCAGGGCCGCCGCCAGGTCCGGGTGCGCGGGCAGGAGCCGGGTCAGGCCGGTGACCCGCAGGACGCGCAGGGTCAGCGGGTGCGTGCACACCAGGTGCAGCTGTCCGCCGCGTTCCAGCACCCGCACGCGCGCCCGGTAGAGCAGTCGCAGCCCCGAGCAGTCGAAGAACTCCACCGGCCTGAGATCGATCACGACCCGGGCCCCCGGCCGACCGGTCGCGCGGTCGAGGAACGGACCGATCTCCGTCGCCGCGACGATGTCGATCTCGCCCCGGAACTCCAGCACCGTGTGCCCACGGCAGGTGTACATGCCCAGTTGCCGGGTGAGGGGTTCGGGCTCGTGTCGCACCTCGGCACCACCTCCCACCGGCCGCCCGGACGTCGGTTCCCGATCGTCAAGTTACCCTCGATGGAAGGAATTTGAGCATGTTCGATTGACATATGTCTTCGAGTTTGGCGCGCCCGGGCCCCGGCCGCCGGGTCCGCTCAGTCCACCAGCAGCACCAGCTTGCCCGTCGTCCGCCCGGTGTCACCCAGCTCGTGCGCCTTCGCGGCGTCGGACAGCGGGAACGTCCCGGCGATCGTCGCCGTCAGCTTCCCGGACTCCGCCAGCTCCGCGACCGCCCGCATCCCGGCGCGATCGGCGTCGACCAGCATCCGCACCCCCCGCACGCCGAGCCGCTCGGCCTCCTCGTAGAACTCCTGGGAGCCTCCCGGCAGGATCGACACCACGACCCCGCCGGGCCGCAGCGTCCGCAGGGACCGTACGGCCGTCTCCCCGCCGAGGGTGTCCAGGACGACGTCCACGTCCCTCACCGCCTCCGTGACGTCGGTGGAGCGGTAGTCGACGGGCTCGTCCACGCCGATCTCCCGCAGGAAGTCGTGCTTGCCCGCGCTCGCCGTGCCGATCACGTAAGCGCCGCGCGCCTTGGCGATCTGCACGGCCACGTGCCCGACCCCGCCGGCCGCCGCATGGATCAGCACCCGCTGCCCGGGCCGCACGTCCGCGTGCTCGGTCAGCGCCTGCCAGGCGGTCAGGGAGACCAGCGGCAGCGCGCCGGCCTGGACGTGGTCGATCGAGGCCGGTTTGCGGGTCAGGGCGCGGACCGGGGCGAGCACGTACTCGGCGTGCGAGCCGTGGCCGAACGGGTACGGCAGCATGCCGAAGACCTCGTCGCCGGGCTCGAAGGCGGCGGCGCCTATCCCGTTCTCGACCACCTCGCCGGACACGTCCCAGCCGAGGACGAACGGGGGCTCGCCCAGGAACCCGCCGGTGGCCCGGTGCTTCCAGTCGGTGGGGTTCACCCCGGCCGCCCGCACCCGGACCAGCACCTGGTTGGGGCCCGGCTTCGGCCGTTCCATCTGCACGTACCGCAGAACCTCGGGACCGCCGAGGACGTCCTGGCTGATGGCTCGCATCGTGTTCACATCGCTCATGGTGACCCAGCCTGCCGGAGTCCGCCCGTCCGGAACATGGCACGACGGCCATCCTCCGACAGGATCGTGCCAAGTTGGGTGACACCCGCGCCGGTGCCGGCGAATCCGCTGAACGTTCCGGCCGTCCCCGGCGTCGCAGAAGCGCACGGGAGTACGGGAGCACGGGCGGAAAAGGGGCGGGCATGCGCAGAGGGATCGTGGCGGTGGCGGTGGCGGCGCTGACGGCCGTGACGGCGGCGGGCTGTGACGACGGGCCACCGCCCGGCCTGGTGGTGAAGGGCACGCCCCCGGCGTCCCCGTACGGCGGCCCGCTGTACGTGCCCGCCGGGAACACCGACGGCACCGGGCCGCGGGCCCTGCGTCTGGCCTCCGGCGCGGCCGGCCGGGCGCTGGAGTGCGACGGGGAGATATTCGAGGGCTCCGGCCCGGACGCGTGGAGCACCGCCGACGGCGGTGCCACCCCGGAGGAGGGACTGGCCCGCTACTTCGACATGTCCGAGCCGCAGGACCCCGGGAGTGGCTACCGCGTCGAGCGCCGGTCCGCGGACCGGGTCCTGTACTCCTACGACGTGGCCGGGCGTACGAAGGTGGCGGTGGTGGTGGCCAGGGACCAGAAGGACCGGCCCGGCTGGGGGCCGGAGACGCACGCCTCCTGCGACCCGGCCGAACTGCCCGCCCGGTACGCCGCCGCCTGGGGCTGGGAGGTGTGGACCGACGGACACGGCAGGCGGCTGCCCGTCAGCCGGATCAGCGGCTCCGCCGGCTCCGCGCACTGTGGCCGGCGGTCGGCCCACTTCCTCAGGCTGGACGGCCGTGAGTACGTCCGCGACCCCGAGGGCGTGCTCGGCCTGGAGGGTCTGCTCCGGGCGCCGTACCGCGGAGACGTGCGCATGCCCGCCGCCGCCCACGACACCGGATACCACTACCGGGGCCGGCGGCTCTGGCTCACGGACGACCGCCACACGGCCTACGTCCGCACCTCCCACGGCGTGGAGGCCTGGCCGCGCGCGAAGGAGGGCGCCGGCTGCGACTGACCGCCACCGGCCGCGCGGCGGACGGCCGGCAACCACCGCACCCGGACCGCCGCTTACGCGCGGTCGCGGCCCAACACGCCGCGCCCGCCGACTGTTTCCCGCGGCGCGGGATATCCGCAGGGGACAACCGCACGGAATCCACCAGGAGGAAGCATGGCACTGGTCAAAGCGGGCGTCTTGGTGCTCGACTGCGCCGAGCCCGAGAAACTCGCCGAGTTCTACCGGGAATTGCTCGAAGGCGAACGGACCGCCGCGTCCGCCAACCTCGTCGAGATCCGGGGCGCCGACGGGGTCCGGCTGGCCTTTCGCCGGGACGTCAACGCGACGCCGCCCAGCTGGCCGCGCCCGGAGAACTCCCTCCAGGCCCATCTCGACTTCCTGGTCGAGGACCTGGACGAGGCCGAGCGCCGGGTGGTGGGGCTCGGCGGCCGGCCGATCGAGACGAGGGACGCGGCGGGGCCGTACGAGGAACGCGGGTACGCCGACCCCGCCGGGCACTCCTTCACCCTGCGCCTGCAATCCTCGACGGCCCCGAAGCAGGGCTGACCGGCCGGCTCAGTCCCGGCCGCCCTTGTCGATCGCCGGCCACACGCCCGTCGACCGTTCGATGGCCTTCGCGCCGGTGCGGTCGACGGCACTGCGCACCACCGCGAAGATGGCGCCCTGGACCGCCGCGGCCAGCAGGATCTCACCCCAGCCGCGGTCGGGGTCCAGGGCGTCGGGCGCGTCGTCCTCGTGCCGGATCGCCATCCACGCCTTGCGGAAGGCCATACCGGCCAGGGCGCCGCCTGCCCAGCTGAGCAGGAATCCGACCGGCTGATAGGCGAGAGGGAGCTTCTTCTTGTTCTTGGCCATGGGTGACTACTTCCTCGTCAGGCGGTCCTCATGCGGGCCGTCCTCGCGGGGCCACCCGTTCGCCCGCGGGCACCGGCCCCGGAGGCGTACCGTCCCCGAACGGCCGGCCGCCCAGCTCCGCGCGGTGGTGGGGAGCGAGCCAGCCCCCGAGGTCCGGGCCGAGCGGCACGATGCCGGTGGGGTTGATGCCGGAGTGCACCTGGTAGTAGTGGCGCTTGATGTGGTCGAAGTCGACCGTGTCGCCGAAGCCGGGCGTCTGGAACAGGTCCCGGGCGTACGCCCACAGCACCGGGTGCTCCGCCAGCTTCCAGCGGTTGCACTTGAAGTGGCCGTGGTAGACGGCGTCGAACCGGACCAGCGTGGTGAACAGCCGGATGTCCGCTTCCGTGAGGGTGTCACCGACCAGATACCGCCGTCCGGCCAGCCGCTCACCGAGCAGTTCCAGCCGCCGGAACACGCCCGCGCAGGCCTCCTCGTAGTTCTTCTGGTGCGTGGCGAAGCCGGCCCGGTACACGCCGTTGTTGACGTCCTCGTAGACCTCGGCCATCACCTCGTCGATCTCCGCGCGCAGGGCGGCCGGGTACAGGTCGGGTGCGCCGTCGCGGTGCAGGGCCGTCCACTGGGTGGCCAGGTCCAGGGTGATCCGCTGGTAGTCGTTGGTGACCAACCGCCCGCTGGGGACGTCGACCACCGCGGGCACGCTCACCCCGCCCGGGTAGCCCGCCTCCCGGCGGTCGTACGCCTCGGCGAGGAACCGGATGCCGAGCACCGGGTCCCGGCCGTCCGGGTCCAGGGTGAACCGCCAGCTGCGGTCGTCCTGCACCGGATCGGCGACCGCCATCGACAGCGCGTCCTCCAGCCCCAGCAGCCGGCGCGCGATCACCGCCCGGCTCGCCCACGGGCAGGCACGGGAGACCACCAGCCGGTAGCGGCCCGCCTCGACCGGCCAGCCGTCCCGGCCGTCGGCGGTGATCCGGTCCGCGAAGTGACTCCTGGACCGGTGGAACGTGCGGTGGCCGTACCCGCGGTTGCCGTCGCCGCCCATGTCTCCTCCTCGCCGCCGGGATCCTCCGTGCCACCGCGTTCCCCGTTCCGCGCGTCCCGCACGGTGTGAGCCGCCCGGTCGGGGGCAGTCGGCGATGAGTGACTGGGACATCCTCGGAACGGGAGAAGGCCGCGCTTACGGCCGGGAACAACGAAACGGCACCGGCGCGCGCCGCGGACGGCGGCGCGCCGCCCGGACGCGAACAGGACGACGGCCGACCCGACGGCGGGTCCGGCAGCCGGTCCGGCAGTCCGCCGGCCGGCCGAGCGGACGGCGGTGGCAAGTCCCGGGCCCATCGGGACGGCGGTGGGGAGCCACGGGCCGACCGGGCCGCCGGCGGTGATTCCCAGGAGAACTCGGCCGACGGCGACGGCGATTCCCAGGCCGACCGGCACACCAAGGTCACCATCCTGGTGGCGCTCGCCGCCAACCTGGTCATCGCCGTCGCCAAGGCCGTCGGTGGTGTCCTCGCGGGCTCGCCCGCGTTGCTGTCGGAGGCCGCGCACTCCGTCGCCGACAGCCTCAACGAGGTCTTCCTGCTGGCCGCGCTGCGCCGCAGCCGCCGTCCCGCCGACACCCGGCACCCCTTCGGCTACGGCAAGGAACGGTTCTTCTGGTCGCTGCTCGCCGCCGTGGGCATCTTCGTCATGGGCGGCTGCTTCTCCTTCTTCCAGGGCGTCGAGGCCCTGCGCAACGGCGCCGACGAGACGTTCAGCGGCTATGTGGTCGGCCTCGCCGTCCTGGGCGTGGCCCTGATCGCCGAGGGCGTCTCCCTGATGCGTGCCCTGCACCAGGTGCGCGGGCAGGGCGGGGGCCTGGCCGGGCTGCGCGATCCCGCGCTGCGCACGGTGGTCGCCGAGGACGCCACGGCGGTCCTCGGCGTCACCCTCGCGCTGGTCGGGATGGCCCTGCACATGGTGACCGGGCAGGTCGTCTGGGAGGCGTCCGCCTCGCTGGCCATCGGCGTACTGCTGGTCTACGTCGCCTACCGGCTCGGCCGCGACGCCCGCGACCAGCTGATCGGCGAAGCCGCCGACCCCGAACTGAGCGGCAGGATCCAGGCGCTGCTGCGGGCCCAGCCGGAGATCGACAGCGTGGAGGGGCTGTTCACCATGAAGATGGGCCTCGACTCCACCCTGGTCGCCGCCCGTATCGACCTGGTGCCGGGCCTGGACAGCGAACGCGTCGAGGAGGTGTCCGAACGCATCAAGCGGTCCCTCACCCACACGTTCCCGGACGCCGACCAGATCTTCCTCGACGTCACCGACCGGCCGGCGGGCAAGGCACACGAAAGCCCCGCCGCGACGGGGGAGCGCGGCGGGGCCTGACGAGCGGGTGCCCGGCGGGAAACGGGTCCACACCTTGCCGGAACAGATTTTTCTGGATCGGACCCTTTCCCGGCCGGAACCGGCACCCCCGCCGGCGCTCTCGCGTCAGCTGCCGTCGGCCGGCTCCAGGACGAAGACCGGGATCTCCCGCGACGTCTTCTGCTGGTATTCGGCGTACGGCGGGAACGCGGCCACCGCCCGCTCCCACCACTCGGCCTTCTCCGCGCCGGTGATCTCCCGGGCCCGCATGTCCCGCTTGACCGGGCCGTCCTGAAGCTCGACCTGCGGGTCCGACAACACGTTGAAGTACCAGACCGGGTGCCGGGGCGCGCCGCCGAGCGAGGCGACCGCCGCGTACCGGCCCTCGTGCTCCACCCGCATCAGCGGCGTCTTGCGGATCTTCCCGCTCTTCGCACCCCGGGTCGTCAGCACGATCACCGGCAGCCCGGTGTCCCGCAGGGTCGTGCCCTCGGTCCCGCCGGACCTCTCGTACAGCTCGACCTGCTCGCGCACCCACTGCGTCGGGCTGGGCTCGTACTCGCCCTCAAGTGGCATGTCTCTCCGTCCCCTTCGTCGTCCCGCGGATCTATGTCACCGGCGTAACACCGGTGGTCGCACGATTCATCCTTACCGCGTGCCGCGTCCGTCGACGCGGTGATTACCTCAGAGGTCATCGCGTCGCCGCGCCCCCCGCGGCACAGTGGTCCCCGTCCCGATCACCACCCGCCCGGGGAGGCAGCCGCCCATGTCCGACGACCGCACCGCCGCGACCCGCTCCGTCGTCCAGGAACTCCTGCGCAGGATCGGCCACGGTGACCCGGAGCTGATCGCCGACCTGTACGCCGACGACTGCGACTGGCGGCTGGACTGGCCGGAGGACGAGCACGGCCGCGCCGACACCCCGTGGATCCGGCACCGTTCCGGCCGGGCCGAGATCGCCGCGCACTACCGGGAACTGGCCACCCACCACGTCCCGGAGGAGGCCGGCACCACCGTCGGGCACATCCTGGCCGACGGCGAGGACGCGGTCGTGCTGGGCGTCATCCGGCAGACCGCCGCACCGACCGGCCGCGCCTACAGTGCCCGCTTCGCCCTGCACCTGACCGTCCGGGACGGCCTGGTCGTACGGCACCACGTGTACGAGGACAGCCTCGCCGTAGCCCGCGCCTTCGCCCCGGGAACGGGCGCCGTGCGGTTGCCCTGACCCGCCTGCGGGAGACACCCTGGGGACGTGGGACCGCGGCCGGTTTCCGCCCCCTGACCCCTCGCACTCCGGCCAGATGACGCCCCGCGCCCAACTGGCCGAACTTGGCGTCGACCTATAGATGCCCTGGGCATCTAATGAAGATCGGCACGACGCACCCCCTTCGTCTGCGAGGTCTCTTCCATGACGGAACTGACGGACACCACCGGCCCGGCTGCCACGGCCGAACCCGTCGCCTTCCCCCAGGACCGCACCTGCCCCTACCACCCGCCCACCGGATACGACCCGCTGCGCGACGGGCGGCCCCTGTCCCGCGTCACCCTCTACGACGGCCGCGAGGTCTGGCTGGTCACCGCGCACGCCACCGCCCGCGCCCTGCTCGCCGACCCCCGGCTGTCCGCCGACCGCCGCCGCCCCGGCTTCCCCGCGATCACCGCGCGCTTCGCGGCCGTCCGCAAGCGCAGGGTGGCCCTGCTCGGCGAGGACGACCCCGAGCACCAGCGGCAGCGGCGGATGATGATCCCCTCGTTCACCGTCAAGCGCGCGACCGAACTGCGTCCCCGGATCCAGCGCATCGTGGACGAGCTGCTCGATACGATGATCGCGCAGGGCCCGCCCGCCGACCTGGTCTCCGCCTTCGCGCTGCCCGTACCGTCGATGGTGATCTGCGGCCTGCTCGGGGTGCCCTACGCCGACCACGAGTTCTTCGAGGAGCAGTCCCGCAGGCTGCTGCGCGGTCCGACCGGCGAGGACACCGAGCAGGCCCGCCGCCGGCTGGAGGACTACCTCGGCGGGCTGATCGACGCCAAGGCGAAGGAGACCGAGCCCGGCGACGGCATTCTCGACGAGCTGGTCCACCAGCGGCTGCGCACGGGGGAGCTGGAGCGCCCCGAGGCCGTCTCGCTGGCCATCATCCTGCTGGTCGCCGGCCACGAGACGACCGCCAACATGATCTCCCTGGGCACGTACACGCTGCTCCAGCAGCCCGGCCGGGCCGCCGAGCTGGGCGCCGACCCCGCGCTGCTGCCCGCCGCCGTGGAGGAACTGCTGCGCATGCTGTCCATCGCCGAGGGACTCCAGCGGGTGGCGGTCGAGGACATCGAGGTCGCCGGCACCACGATCGGGGCCGGTGAGGCGGTGCTCTTCGCCACCTCGGTGATCAACCGGGACCCGGCCGTGTACGACGACCCCGACGCCCTGGACCTCCACCGCTCCGCCCGCCACCACATGGCGTTCGGCTTCGGCATCCACCAGTGCCTGGGCCAGAACCTGGCCCGCGCGGAACTGGAGATCGCCCTCGGCAGCCTGTTCGCGCGGCTGCCCGGCCTGCGGCTGGCCGCCCCCGCCGAGGACATCCCCTTCAAACCCGGCGACACGATCCAGGGGATGCTGGAACTCCCCGTGACCTGGTAAGAGGCTCTTCCCATGCACATCGACATCGACAAGGACACCTGTATCGGCGCCGGACAGTGCGCCCTGGCCGCGCCGGGCGTCTTCACCCAGGACGACGACGGCTACAGCACCCTCGTACCGGGCCATGAGGACGGCTCGGGCGACCCCATGGTCCGGGAGGCGGCCCGCGCCTGCCCGGTGAGCGCGATCACCGTGACCCCCTGACACCGAGGAGCAGCACGGCGGCCGACGTCCCCTCCGGGGCTCTCGGCCGCCGTACCGCCCGGACCGTCACCGGGCGACACGGTCAGCGCACTCTGCGGACGTACGCCGCGCTGCCCGGGGTGGACACGTCCCGGTCGCGGCGGACGATGCTCAGCCGGCCGCCCCACCGGGCACGGGCCGCGCGCAGTCCGGCGTCGGTGTACTCGATGTCCACCACCCGGTCGTCGAACGCCTTCGCGTACACCCCGCACTCGTCGTACTGCCCGCACTCCTCCGACACCGCGAAGTCCAGCCCGGCCCGCCGGCGCCGCCCCGCCAGTTCCGCGGTGTTCTTCTGCGCGATGGCCAGGTGCCGCGCGTGCGCGTGCCGGGACAGGAGGGTCATGAACGCGGTCGCGTCGGCCGCGGTGAGCAGCCGGTGGGAGCGGGTGTAGCTGTCGTAGTTGTCGGGCTCGACGGCGTCGAAGCCCTTCCGCGCGCAGCCGTCGATCCACGTGTTCACCCGCCGCGCCACCCTCTTCCGCGCGGCGGGGGTACGCAGGTCGAGCAGCGGCTCGTGCCAGTCCTCGTCGATGACGACGGCACCGTGCGCGTCGCGCAGCAGCAGGTCGGCCGGCCACGAGGAGCGCTCGGCGGGCTGGGCCTGGAAGGCGTTGACGTAGCAGATGTTGTACAGGCCCGGTGCGGGAGAGTCGGACCGGTCGCGGCTGACGATCCGCACGCCCTTCGGCGGGGGATAGGCGCCGCCGATCTGGTAGTCGAACCCGGCGCCGCGCGGCGGCAGCCGCAGCGTGGCCGGCTCGGCGGCACCGTCACCACCCCGATGGCCGGGAGCGCAGCCGGCCAGAGCCGTCACCGCGATGATCATGGCCGCTGACACGGCGCCCAGGGCCGGCAGGGGCCCAGTGGCGCGGAGAACACCCGTGGGCAAGTCCGCTCCGTCCTGCCCACGCCGGGCGGCGCGGCACTCTCAGGATCAAATCGCCCGCACACCGGCGCCGTCAAGTCGGTCCGGAGCCACCGTCGTAGGCTCTGCCCAGACCATCGTTCCGACGGCAGGAGCAGCAACGATGCAGTACGTGAAGCTCGGTTCGACGGGCCTGGACGTCTCACGGATCTGTCTGGGCTGCATGACCTACGGGCTGCCGGACCGCGGCACGCACGAGTGGACCCTCGACGAGGAGGCGTCCCGCCCGCTCATCCGGCAGGCGCTGGAAGCCGGCATCAACTTCTTCGACACCGCCAACGTCTACTCCGACGGCACCAGCGAGGAGATCGTCGGCAAGGCCCTGCGCGACTACGCCGACCGTGACGAGATCGTGCTGGCCACCAAGCTCAACGGCCGCATGCGGCCCGGCCCCAACGGAGCCGGCCTGTCCCGCAAGGCCGTCATGAGCGAGATCGACCACAGCCTGCGCCGCCTCGGTACCGACTACGTCGACCTCTACCAGATCCACCGCTACGACCACTCCACTCCGATCGAGGAGACGATGGAGGCGCTGCACGATCTGGTCAAGGCGGGCAAGGTGCGGTACATCGGCGCCAGTTCGATGTACGCGTGGGAGTTCGCCAAGGCGCAGCACACCGCCGAGCGGCACGGCTGGACGAAGTTCGTGTCCATGCAGAACCACTACAACCTCCTCTACCGCGAGGAGGAACGCGAGATGCTGCCCCTGTGCGAGGACCAGGGCGTCGGCGTGCTGCCGTGGAGCCCGCTCGCCCGCGGCCGGCTCACCCGCGACTGGGGCACGGTCACCGGGCGCAGCGCCACCGACGACTTCGGCAGCCGGCTGTACCTGGAGAGCGACCGCGCGATCGTCGAGGCCGTCACCCGCATCGCCGCCGACCGCGGCGTGCCGCGCGCGCGGGTGGCCCTCGCCTGGCTGCTGCGCCAGGACGCCGTCACGGCCCCCATCGTCGGCGCCGCCAGGGGCCAGCACATCGAGGACGCGGTGGCCGCCGTGGACCTCGAGCTGAGCGACGAGGAGACCGAGGAGCTGGAGCGGCCCTACACCGCGCGCGCCGTCAGCGGTCACTGACCGCTGACGTCAGGCCCGTGCGGCGCGTGCTCCGCGTCGCACGGACGCCGGGTAAAGGGAAGGGGGAGAGGCTTTCTTCGACGGTGCGTCAATAACGAAATGCGGAAAAGGAAATACCGTGAACGGGAAGATCTCTTGTTCGGGTATGTTCGGCTGTGTAAAAGTGTGGGCTGTCGGCGTGCAGGTACACACATTCCCGGTGTATTTCGAGCTGCCCCGGCCTCTCCCCGTACTCGTTGGTACGGACTAATGCCCGTTTCGTGTCTGGAGGAATGCAGCCGTGCATGAGGCAGGCCCGTCGGACGAGCAGCTCGGTGCCGCACTGAGGAAATGGACGGGCACGTCACCCGCGCTGCATCCGGTCGGCGAACTCCTCGACCGGCACTGGACGGCGGCCTTCGCCTACGCCCGGCTGTGCACCGACGGTCCGCGCGCCGCCGGGATGCTCACCACCGCCGCGTTCACCCGGCTGTTCGGCGCCTCCCTGCGGCAGGCCGGGCCGACCGCCGCCTGGCGGCCCCACGTCCTGGTCGCGGTCCGCCGCATCGCCGCCGAGTGGGACACCGACGAGCGGCGGGAACTCCTCCACCCCGCCCTGCGCCCGGACGACGGCACCGGCGAGCGCGTCGCGGCCCGGCTGCTGCCGCCGTCCGGCCGGCGGCTGCTGTCCCGCGCGTTCCAGCGGGTGCCCGAGACCTCACGTGCCGTGCTGTGGCACACCGAGGTCGAGGCCGAACCCCTGTCCGTGCCCGCCGCCCTGCTCGGCCTGGACGAGGAGAGCGCCGCCGTCGAACTGCGCCGGGCCCGCGAACGGCTCCGCGACGAATGCCTCCAGGCGCACCGCGAACTCGCCCCCGAGGACGAGTGCCGGCGCTACCTGCGCATGCTCGACGTGACCTTCCGGCGCGGCGGCACGGACATCGACCCCGACCTGCGGCAGCACCTGGCCCGCTGCCCCCACTGCACCCGCACCGCCGACCAACTGGACCGCTTCAACACGGGATTGGGCGCCGCGCTGGCCGAGGCCGTCCTCGGCTGGGGCGCCCACGGCTACCTGGAGTCCCGGACGACCCGCACCGCCACGCCGCCTCCGCCCGCCACCGTCACCCCCGCGCGGGAGCCCGCCTTCCCGTACGGCGCCGGGGACGCCGCCGCCCCGCCGGCCGGCGAATCCTTCACCGGCGGGCAGCCGGCGGGACCGGCGGCGCCGACGGTGCCCGCGGCGCCCGACGGATCGGCCGACCCGGCCACGTCGGGTACGGCGGGTGGCCCCGGGCGAGCGGCCGGCCGTGGCGGGGCGGCGGGCCGCCGGATGCCGGGGGCCCTCAGGCGAGCGGCCGGGTTCGGTGCCTCCACCGCTCCCTCCGAAGCCGCCGGCACCGGCGGGCGGACCGACCCCGCCGACCCCGCCGCTCCCTCCGGCCGCCGGGCACCGGGTACCCGCAGGCGAGGCGCCGGGTTCCGTGCCTCCGGTGCTCCTCGCGGAACGGCCGACGCCGGCGGACTCGGCGGGACCGGCGACCCTGCGGGGCTCGCCGCCCCGACCGGTCGTTCGGCACCGGGTACCCGCAGGCGAGATGCGGGAGCCCGTACCTCCGCTCCACCGGTGACCGCCGACGCCGGCGAACGCGGCGACACCACCGCCCCCGCCCGAGCCACCGACCGCACCGGCCTCCACGACCCCGAGGGTCCCGCCGGCTCCACCGCTCCCGTGGCCGCCCGCTCGCCCCGTTCCCTCCACCGGGCCGTTCGGCGTGCGCGACGGCGGCAGGCCGGGGTGGTCGTGCTTGCCGTCGGGGGACTGGTCGCGGTTCCGCTGGTGCTGTGGGCGGTCCACGGGTCCGGTGGCGCCCCGGGGCCCGGTGCCGCGGGCACGCCGTCCCGGACGCCGGGCGGGAAGACCCCCTCGCCGGGCGCGTCGTGGGCCGGCGGGAGCGGTACCGGACAGGGCGCGCTGCACGGCAGGCTGCACAACCTCGCCTCCGGTCTGTGTGTCGGAGTCGTCGGCGCCAAGGCCGTACAGGGCGCCGAGACGGAACTCACCGCCTGCTCCGCGGCCCCGGCCCAGCAGTGGACGTACGAGACCGACGGGCTGCTGCGCAACGCCGCCGCCCCCGACCTGTGCCTGGACTCCCGCCTCGGCTACTCCGTCCGCCTCGCCCCCTGCGCGGCCGAGGGCGACGCCGCCCGCACCATCCGCTACGACTTCACCCTCCAGGGCGTCCTGGTGCCCCGCTCGAACCAGGACCTGGCCCTCACCCCGGCCGCCACCGACGGCTCCGGCGCCCTCGTGCTCAAGACCCGTACCGCCGCGGGCGCCGGCCGCCGCTGGACCGTCGACACCGCAGAACCGGATCTCCGGATGAAGAACGTCGACTGGGACGGCGACACCGTCCCGGTACCGCCCGCCGTGCCCGCGCCGACGTCCTGAGCGACTACGGCCCCGACGGCGGGGGCGGGATCGTCCCCAGCTCCGGCGCCGGTTCCGGCCACACCAGCAGGACCGGGCAGGGCGCGTGGTCGACGGCGAACCGGACGGCCGGGCCGAGACTGCCCGGTCCGAGCCGGGACCGGTCCCCGTCGCGGGCCAGTACCAGCAGACCGGCTCCCTCGGCGGCGGCCACCACCTCCCGCTCGACGCGGCCGGACCGCTCCACCCGCGTGCACGGCCGGCCCAGCCGCTCGGCCGCCGCGTCGAGGAGCGCCGCCGCCGACGTGCCGCCCAGTGCCTCCAGCCGGTCACCGGGATCACTCTCCCAGCCCTCGGCCGGGCGGTGCCCCCACCGCCCGCCGCGCCCGAGCAGCCCGGCGAAGGCCCCGTGCGCCACCGCCGGCACGTCGGGCGCGCTGACGTGGAGCAGCACCACCTCGCCGTCGTCCGGCACATGGGCGCGGACGGCGTCCACGCAGGCGGGCCAGGTGCCCTCGACGAGCCAGGCGATCACACGCATCCGGTCGGCCTCCCTCGGCTCGGTCCGCGCCCCTCAGAGAACCTGGAGCGACCCCCACAGTGCCACCACGGCGACGGCCAGGGAGGACGGCACGGCGATCAGGCCGAGGCGGGTGAACTCCCCGAGGTCCACGTCGTGCTCGTGCTGGTGGACGATCCGCCGCCACAGCAGTGTGGCCAGCGACCCGGCATAGGTGAGGTTCGGGCCGATGTTCACGCCGAGCAGTACGGCGAGGACCGCGCCCGGCCCGGCGGGCGCCGCCAGCGGCAGCAGGACCAGCACCGCGGGCAGATTGTTGATCACGTTCGCCAGTACGGCGGCCAGCGCCGCGGTACCGAGCAGCGCCGGCAGCCCCGTGCCGTCCGGCACCACGCGCCCGAGCGCGTCGGCGAGCCCGTTGTCGACGACCGCCCGCACCACGATGCCGAGGGCCAGGACGAACACGAGGAAGGCCGGGGCCGCCGCCCGTACGACACTCGGCACGGTCGCCCGCCGCCGCAGGAGCGACCGCCCGGCCAGCACCAGCGCGCCCGCCGCGGCCACCCAGGCCGGATCCACGCCGAACGCCGACGCCACCACGAACCCGGCGAGCGTGCCGCCCACGGTCACCAGCGCGAACAGCGGCAGCCCCGGTGCCTCGCCGGAACCGCGGTCCGCCGGGGCCGCCGCCGCGAGGTCCCGGGCGAAGAACCGCCGGAACACCAGGTACTCGACACCGATCGCCGCCAGCCACGGCAGCACCATCAGCGCCGCGAACCGGGTGAAGCCGAGCCCGCTCGCCGTGAACGCCAGCAGGTTCGTCAGGTTGGACACCGGCAGCAGCAGCGACGCCGTGTTGGACAGATGGGTGCAGGCGTAGACATGCGGTTTGGGCCGTACGCCGGTGCGCGCGGCCGTGGCGAACACCACCGGAGTCAGCAGCACGACGGTCGCGTCCAGGCTGAGGACGGCGGTGATGGCGGACGCCAGCGCGAACACCGCGGTCAGCAGCCGCACCGGGCGGCCCCCCGCCCACCGGGCCGTCCACGCCCCGCACGCCCGGAACAGCCCCTCCACGTCGCAGAAGTGGGCGAGGACCAGCACCGCCGCCAGGAACCCCACCACCGGCCCGAGCCGCTCCACCTCGGCCCGGGCGTGGCCGAGGGAGATCGCACCGGTCGCGATCGCGATCCCGGCGGCGGGTACGGCCATGACCGCCTCGGTGCGGCCGAAGGGCCGTACGACCGCCCAGGCCAGCACGGCGACCAGGAGCACGGCGGACAGGGCCTCGGCGAGCGCGGTGTTCAGGGCGGGTCCTTCCGGAACGGATCACGGGGTGCCCGCCCATGAAAACAGACGCCTCCGGCCGGCTACGACGACCGGGTACCCACCGTGCCCAGGAACTCCGCCCAGCCGCCCCCCGGTGCCTGCCCGGGCGGCAGCGTGCGCAGGAGGCGCAGCACCGCCGGGTCCTGCGCCTCCAGCCAGGCGACGAGCTGCTTGAACGACACGAACCGTACGTCGTCGTAGGAGGCCATCGTCCCGATCGCCTCCTCGACGGCGTCCATGTAGATGCCGCCGTTCCAGCGTTCGAAGTGGTTGCCGATGAACAGGGGCGCGCGATTGCTCTCGTACGCCCGCCGGAAACCGGCCAGATAGGTGTCGCGGGCCTGGGCGCGCCAGAGGCCGTACCGCGTGCGGTCGCCGAGCGGGTTGCCGCCGGACTGGTTGAACATCATGTTGTAGTCCATCGAGAGGACCTGGGAGGAGTGGCCGGCGAACGGTATGGACTGGAGCGGGAAGTCCCATATCCGGCCGCCCTGGACCTTGCCGGGCCAGATCTGGAGGCCGCCGGGGGAACTGGCGTCGTACGTCCAGCCGAGCGCGGCGGCGGTGGGCAGCAGGGCCGCCTGGCCCTCCAGGCAGGGGGTGCGACCGCCGGTCAGCTCCTTGCGGTAGTCGAAGGGCAGCGGATCGAGGTCGGTGAAACCGGTGTTGGTCCGCCAGGTGGTCACGAAGTCGACCGCCTGCTCGATCTCGCTGCGCCATTCGGCCGGGGACCAGCGGCGCACACCGGTGGCGCCGCAGAAGTGCCCGTTGAAGTGGGTGCCGATCTCGTGGCCCTCCAGCCAGGCCGCGCGGACCTGCTGGAGGGTGGCGTGGATGTGCCGGTCGGCGAGGTAGCCGATGGCGGAGGCGCCGACCGGGTGCTGCGGCGGCCGGTAGAGGTGCTTCCTGGACTCGGGCAGCGTGTAGATGCCGCTGAGGAAGAAGGTCATCCGGGCGCCGTGGTCGGCGGCCACCCGGCGGAACCGGGAGAACAGCCGGTTGCTCAGCTCGCCCGCGCCGTCCCAGGAGAACACCACGAACTGCGGGGGCCGCCGGCCCGGCCGCAGCCGCACCGGCTCCGGCTGGTGCGGCTGGGCGCCGGTGTAGGCGGTGGAGCCGTCGCCGATCGGCCTCACGGGCCGGGCCCGCTCGGTGCCCCGGCCGCCCGGGTCCGGTCCGCCGACCCGGAGGCCGGTGCCGGAGGAGCAGGCGGCCAGTGTTCCGAGGGCGGCCGCCGCCGCCCCCGCCGTCAGTAGCCGCCTGCGTGGGATCCCGCTCACTGTCGTCCCCGATTCCCTGGTCAGGACCCCTGGAGGGCCCGCTCGCCGTGTGGTCGACCGGGTTCGATGACGGGTGGGGGAGGAAAGATCGCGGTGGGCGAAGGCTGTTGCCGTCCCGTGACAGTTGTGGCGCGGTCATGACGAACCCCGCTGCCTCAGCGGAGACAGCGGGGCGGGGGAGTGGGGCCGGTCAGGGACCGGTGCCGGGGCTGAGCACGGTCAGACGGACGGAGGAGGAGTTCCCGGAGACCGGCACCGGCCCGCCCGTCCAGGCGGCCTTCAGCGGGTCGTGCTCGTCCGGCGGGGTGACGAGCAGCGCGGCGGGTGTGGCCGTCTTCGCCTCGCTGATGCCCGGGTTGGAGAAGGTCAGTCCGGCCCAGGCGCTCTGCCCGGGCTTGAGCGTGACGGTCGCCGGGGAGCCCGGCGTGCGGTGGGGGTCGGGACCGAGCTGGGTGCCGGAGGCGCCCACGAAGGCGGCGCCCGGATAGCCGTGCAGGGTGCAGGTCCGGGCGGACGTGTTGGTGATCACCACCGGGAAGTTCTCCTGGCCGGCGCCCGGATCGCCGCGGCCCACGGAGGCACGCAGCTCGCCGGTGTGGCAGCGCTTGCCCACCGCCGGGGTGGCCGCCGTGCCCGGGGCCGCCGGGGCCGTGCCCGGAGGTGCCGTGGTCGCGGCGCCGCCCCGGGACGCGGCCGCGTTCGACGGGGCCGACGCGGCGGTCCCGGACCCGGAGGCGGCCGGGGCGGACGCCGGGCTCTTCGTGGTCTCCCGCGCGGGCGCGGCCGTACCGGGGGCGGTGACCGGCGGGTTGCTGTGCACGTCGGTGCCGCCGCAGGCGGTCAGCAGGCCCAGCACGGCGGCCGTGCCCAGGAGCAGGGCGCCCTGTCGCGCGGACCGGGGGGTGTTCACCATGTCGCTCACCACTCAAGGATCGTCCCGGCACGCGTGGGACGCGCGCCGTCGGCGCCGGATGCGCCGTCATCACAGTCCGATGCACGGGTCGCCGGAAAAGTTCGGGACACACCGGCATCTTTTCCCCGTCTTGACCGTGCCGGTGCCTTCAGGCCACCTTCAGGGAGCGCAGTATGCCGTCGGTCGCGTCGCCGGCCCCGTGCTGACGCACCTGCACGTACACCTGCGGCTGCGCGGAGCCGTCCGCCGGGACCAGCGCGGACTCGGTGACCGAGCCGCCGTCCGGGCAGCCGTCCCAGGCCCGGACCACGCCGTGCCACGCGCCGCCGGTGAACGCGCGGGTGCCGGCGTAACGGCAGCCGGAGTGCGCGAGCGCCCGCACCCCGGCGGTGACGTCGCCGTGCGCGCTGACCCCGACGAACACCCCGTCCACGGCGTCCTTCAGGTCGGACCAGCGGGCCAGGTCGTCGGCCACCACCAGACCCGGCTCGTGACCCGCGGCCAGCCCGAGCGCGCGCGGATCCCAGCCGGAGCCGCGCAGCTGGCGGCCCCAGCCGGCGGGCACCCGCAGGGTGACCCGCCCGGTGGCGTCCGCGACCCGCACCTCGTCGTCCGCCGGGCCGCCGCGGTGCTGGAGGGCCACGGTCACCGTGACCGCGGCGGCCGTGGCGGCGAGGACCGCGGCGAGGACCAGGGTCACCGTGCCGAGCCGGCCACGGACCCGGTCGAGCCGCCGTGCGGGCGGCGCCGGCGGGTCCGCCGCCAGCCGGTCCAGCTCGTCCGCGAAGGCCAGGGCGCCCGGCCAGCGCCGGGCCCGGTCCGGCTCCAGCGCCCGCAGCACCGCCCGCACCACGCCCGCGCCCAGCTCCGGCCGCGACCGGTCCGGCGGTACGACCTTCCCCGGCGGTCCCGGCACGGTCCCGGTGAGCAGTTCGTAGCCGACCGCGCCGAGGCTGTAGACGTCGGCCCGCTCGTCGATGCCCTCTCCGGGCTCGGCCTGTTCCGGCGGCTGGTAGCCCGCCGAGCCCGCGGCCAGGGTCAGCACGGACGCCTGCGCGAGACTCTTGGCGAGCCCCAGGTCGGCCAGCAGCACCCGCCGGGTGCCGTCCGGGGCGGTGTGCAGCAGCACGTTGGTCGGCTTGATGTCGCGGTGCACGATGCCCGCCTCGTGCAGCGCGGCGGCACCGCGCGCGGCCTCGGCCGTCAGCGCGAGCGCGTCCCGCACCGGCAGCGGGCCGCCCGCCAGCAGGTCGGCGAGGGTGCCGCCGTCGGCGTACTCCATGACGAAGTACGGTCTGCCGTCGGGGAGTTCACCGATGTCGTAGACCTGCACCACCCGGCTGGAACCGGCCTGCCGCAGCAGCCGCGCCTCGGCGAGGAAACGCTCCCTGATGTCGAGCCGGTGCGCCCAGTTCTCGGCGAGGACCTTCACCGCCACCGGGGCTTGCAGCTCCGGGTCGTGGGCGAGCCACACCGTGGCGAAAGCGCCGCTGCCCAACGGCCGTTCGAGGCGGTGGCGGCCGATCCGCTCCAGGGGGTGCATACGACTATCATGCCTGCCCTGAGATCGACTTCCAGGGGGAGGCCTTCGTGCAGGACCAGGCGCCGATGGAGGAGTCCGCCCGGCGCGCCGCCGCCGGTGACGAAGCGGCCCTGAACCGGCTGCTTGCGGAGATCCGGCCCGAGGTCGTGCGCCGCTGCGCGCGCTTCCTGCCCTGCCGGGAGGATGCCGAGGAGGCCGCCCAGGACGTGCTGCTCCAGGTGGCCCGGCACATCACCGCGTTCCAGGGCCGCAGCCGGTTCGGCACCTGGCTCTACACGGTGGTCGCCAACTGCTGCCGGCAGAAGTACCGCGAGCTGAAGCGGCGGGCCGTCGAACAGCCCGCCGCCATCGAGCCCGCGCACGTCGTCGACCCGCGCACGACCAGCGTCATCGCCGGTTCCCGGGTCGACCTGCTGGAGGCCCTGGACCGCCTGGAACGCGAGCACCCGCACCTGGTCGCGCCGCTGGTCTACCGGGACATCTGCCAGCTGGAGTACGCCGAGGCCGCCGAGCGCGTCGGCATCCCGCTCGGCACCCTCAAGTCCCGGCTGCACGAGGCCCGCAAGCACGTCCGGCCCTGGCTGTCGGCGTCCTGACCGCTACCGGTCCACCTCGAAAGCGCTACCGGTCCACCTCGAACAGGGGCAGCTCCGCCCAGATGGTCTTGCCCTCCGTGGTGTGCCGGCTGCCCCAGCGCTGGGTGAGCTGGGCGACCAGCAGCAGGCCCCGGCCGCCCTCGTCGAGCATCTTGGCCCGGCGCAGGTGCGGGGCGGTGTGGCTGGTGTCGGAGACCTCGCAGATCAACGTGGTCGCGTCGTGGATCAGCCGCAGCCGGATCGGGTGGGAGCCGTACCGGATGGCGTTGGTGACCAGCTCGCTGACCACCAGCTCCGCCGTGAACGACGCCTCGCTCAGCGACCAGGCGGCCAGCTGCTCCACGACCTGCTTGCGGACCGGCGCGACCAGCGCCGGGTCGGCGGGGATGTCCCAGGTCGCCACCTGCGAGGGAGGCAGGCCCCGAGTGAGGGCGAGCAGCAGCGCCACGTCGTCGGCGGCGCCGCCGGGCGGCAGCAGGGCGTGCAGGACGCGGTCGCAGGTGCTGTCCAGGGAGTCCGCGTCCTGCCCGAGCGCCTCCAGCAGCAGTTCGCGGCTGGCGTCCAGGTCCCGCTCCCGGGACTGCACCAGGCCGTCCGTGTACAGCGCGAGGACGGTGCCCTCGGGCAGTTCCACCTCGGCGGACTCGAAAGGCAGCCCGCCCAGGCCCAGCGGGGGGCCGGCGGGCAGGTCGAGCACCGCGGGCGGGCCCCCGGGTCTGAGCAGCACGGGCGGCGGATGTCCGGCCCGGGCCAGCGTGCAGCGGCGCGACACCGGGTCGTAGACGGCGTACAGGCAGGTGGCGCCGACCTCGCCGGGGCTGCCTTCGACACCGGACTCCTCCGACAGCCGCAGCACCAGGTCGTCCAGGTGCGTGAGCAGCTCGTCCGGGGCCAGGTCGATGTCGGCGAGGGTGCGGACGGCGGTGCGCAGCCGGCCCATGGTGGCCGAGGCCTGGATGCCGTGCCCGACGACGTCCCCGACGACCATCGCGACGCGAAGTCCCGAGAGCGGGATCACGTCGAACCAGTCCCCGCCCACCCCGGCCCGCGCGGCCGGCAGATAGCGTGAGGAGGCGTCCAGTGCGGCCGTGCGCGGCAGCGAACGCGGCAGCAGGCTGCGCTGGAGGGCGAGCGCGGTCTCCCGCTCCCGGGAGTAGCGGCGGGCGTTGTCGATGCAGACGGCGGCCCGGGCGGTGATCTCCTCGGCCAGCAGCACGTCGTCCGGGGTGAACCCGTCCGGACGCCGGTGCCGGGTGAGCACCGCCACCCCGAGGGTCAGCCCGCGGGCCTGGATCGGCACCGACATCGAGGAGTGGATGCCGAACGTGCGCACCCGCTCGCCGCGCGCCCGGTGCCAGGAGTGCCACCGGTCCAGGTCACCGGTGACCACCGAGGTGGTGATCGTGCGGCCGGCGGTCAGCGCGTCGGCCTGCGGGGAGAAGTCCGGGTAGGCGTCCGCCTCCCCGAGCTCGATCACCGCCTCCGGCACGCCCGCCAGCACCGACTGGTGGGCGGTGCGGCGCAGCAGGACCGGCGCGGTGATGCGGGCCGGCGGCTCGCTGCCGTGCTCCCGCAGGTCCAGCAGGTCGATGGTGACGAAGTCGGCGAGCGCGGGCACGCACATGTCCGCCAGTTCCTGCGCCGTGCGGGTGACGTCGAGCGTGGTCCCGATGCGCACGCTCGCCTCGTTGACCAGATGGAGCCGCTGCCGGGCCCGCTGGTTGTCGGTGACGTCGTGCGCGGCCAGGCTCACGCCCCGTACCCGGCCGCCGGCGTCCCGCACGGGCGCCATGCGGGCGAGCCAGGCGTGCGCCCGGTCCTCGCCGCCGGTGCGCAGGAAGGTCTGCACGTCCAGCCGCTGGCCCGAGGCCAGCACCCGGAGCATGCCCTGTTCCAGGTCGTCGCTCTGCGGCTTGCCGCCGATCTCCGGGACCCTGAGCCCCCGTACCCGTTCCTCCGGCAGCCCGATGATGTCGGCCATGGCCCCGTTCATGAAGCGCAGCCGCAGCGCGTCGTCGTACAGGGCGACCGGGCACGGCGACTGGATCAGGCCCGCCTGCACGAGCGGGTCGTCGGCGGCGGCCGGTTCCCGGCCGGTGAGCGGGGTGACCACCAGCCAGTCGCCCGGCCGGCCGTCGTGCGGCGGGCGCCGGTGCGCGAGCAGCCACACCGGGACGGTACGGCCGTCCCGGTGGCGCAGCCCGACCGTGCCCTCCCAGCGTGGCCCCAGGGGCGCGGCCGGGGGGCCGTCGGCGGCCAGCAGCCGGGCCGCGGGGCGGCCCACGACGGCTTCGGCGGGGTGGCCGAGCAGACGCCGCGCGCCCTCGTTCCACTCCACCAGCGTTCCGTCGTCATCGATGACAGCCCGGGCCGTCGCCGCGTCGTCGAACGGATAGACCCGGCTCATCGTCGCCGCTCCCAAGCGCACACTCACAGTCAATAGGTGGCACCACTCATGTTCCAGCGTAGTGCTTCCGGTGTGCCCGTGGACGCCGATCGCGGCCGGCCGGCCGACCCGTCGAACGCGACCGGGGTGCGGTCGATGAGGAATTCCGGCCGAAACGCGTCCGGAGGCGGCTGCGGGGTGCCGCACCCTTGACGATCGTGCGCAACCGGCCGTCAGAATCTGTTTGTTCACGATCAGTTGTGAGTACTTCTGGGACCTGATGAGGGAGGGCCGCCCATGACGGTCACACGCAGATCGGTTCTGGCAGCCGCCACGGCAGCGCCCGCGGCCGGACCGCTGCTGAACATCCCCGCGGCCCCGGCCGCCCTCGTCGCCGGCGCGACCGGCGCCGGGGGACGCCGGACCGTGCCGCTGCGGGACGGCTGGCGCTTCGCGCAGGCCTCCCTGGACGGCGGCGCCGACCCGGCCGGCGCCTGGGCAGGGGCCGCCGAACCCGGCTACGACGACACGGACTGGCGCGAGGTCGCCGTCCCGCACGACTGGAGCATCGAGCAGACCCCCACCACCGACCACGGCACCACCAGCGGCACCGGCTTCTTCCCGGGCGGCCTGGGCTGGTACCGGATCGCCTGCACACTCCCGCGCGCCTGCGCCGGCAAGCGGATCTCCGTGGAGTTCGACGGCGTCTACATGGACGCGCACGTCTACTGCAACGGCACCGAGGCCGGCCGCCACCCCTACGGCTACACCGGGTTCGCCCTCGACCTGACCGACCTGGTGCACACCGACGGCACCACGCCCGACGTGCTGGCGGTCAGCGTGCGCAACCAGCTGCCGAGCAGCCGCTGGTACTCCGGCAGCGGCATCTACCGCGAGGCCCGCCTGGTGATCACCGAACCGGTGCACGTGGCCCGCTGGGGCACCCGCGTCACCACGCCGGAGATCTCCGCCGACCGGGCGCTGGTCCGGGTGCGCACCACGGTCCGGAACGACTCCGGCACCGGCACCCCCGTGCAGGTGGAGGTGGTGTCCCGGATCACCGGGCCCAACGGGCGCACGGCCGCCCGTACCGCGACCACGCGCACCGTCGACGAAGAGGCCACCGAGACCCACGAACTGACCGTCCCCGAGCCCCTCCTGTGGGACGTCGCGACACCCGGGCACCGCTACACGCTGCACACCGAGCTGCGCGTCGCCGGCCGTACGGTCGACACCTTCCGTACGCCCTTCGGCATCCGCAGCTTCCGCTTCGACCCCGACGAGGGCTTCTCCCTCAACGGCACGTACACCAAGATCAAGGGCGTCGACCTCCACCACGACCAGGGCGCTCTCGGCGCGGCCGTCAGCGTCGACGCCGTCCGCAGGCAGCTGCGGATCATGAAGTCGATGGGCGTCAACGCCCTGCGCACCTCGCACAACCCGCCCTCACCCCAGCTGATCCAGGTCTGCGAGGAGCTGGGCATCGTGATGATGGTGGAGGCCTTCGACTGCTGGCGCACGGGAAAGACGACCTACGACTACGGCCGGTTCTTCGACGAGTGGTGCGAGACGGACGCCACCGAGATGGTCCGGGCCGCCCGCAACTCGCCGGCCGTCGTGCTCTGGTCCATCGGCAACGAGATCCCCGACTCCACCTCCACCGCGGGGCTCGCCATGGCGGACCGGATCATCGGCGCCGTCAGGGCCGCCGACGACACCCGCCCGGTCGTCATCGGCTCGGACAAGTACCGCGGCCTGCCCGCACCGGGTTCACCGGCCGACCTCATGCTCGCCAAGCTCGACGGCCTCGGACTGAACTACAACACGGCCGGATCGGTCGACGCCCTGCACGCCCGCTACCCCCGCCTGTTCCTCTTCGAGTCCGAGTCCTCCTCGGAGACCTCGACCCGGGGCGCCTACCAGGAGCCGGAACACCTCAACACCGGGGAGAACCACACCCCCGGCAGGCGGGAGACCTCCTCCTACGACAACAACCTCGCCCCCTGGACGATGAGCGGCGAGTACGGCCACAAGAAGGACCGGGACCGCAAGTGGTTCGCGGGCCAGTTCCTGTGGTCCGGCATCGACTACATCGGCGAACCGACACCGTACGACGTCTTCCCCGTGAAGGCGTCCTTCTTCGGCGCCGTCGACACGGCGGGCTTCCCCAAGGACATGTACCACCTGTTCCGCAGCCAGTGGGCGGACGAGCCCATGGTCCACCTGGTGCCGATGACCTGGAACCACGAGGAGGGGGACACCGTCGAGGTGTGGGCGTACGCCAACGTGCCTTCCGTCGAGCTGTTCCTGGACGGACAGTCCCTCGGAGTAAGGGAGTTCGACCACAAGAAGACCACCGACGGCCGCCCCTACCTGGAGACCACCGAGGCCACCGGCGACGACAGGACCGTCACCGGCGGCCCCTACCCGGGCAGCTACACCAGCCCCAACGGCAGCGCGGGCAAGCTGCACCTGACGTGGCACGTGCCGTACCGGCCCGGCGAACTGCGGGCGGTGGCCCGGCGGGACGGCGAGACCGTCGCCACCGACGTGCTGCGCACCGCCGGCGCCCCGCACGCCGTACGCCTCACCGCCGACCGCGACTCCCTCGCCGCGGACGGCCGCTCGCTCGCCTTCGTCACCGCCGACATCGTCGACGCGCACGGCGTGGTCGTGCCCGACGCCGGGCACCTCATCTCCTTCGACGTCACCGGCGGCTCCCTGGCCGGCGTCGACAACGGGCGCCAGGAGAGCGCCGAGCGCTACCAGGCCGGCACCCGGACCGCCTTCCACGGCAAGGCCCTCGCCATCGTCCGCTCCGGCACCAGGCCCGGCACACTGAAAGTCACCGCGCGCGTGGACGGCCTGCGCCCGGACACGGCACGGCTGCACACGACCCCGGCCCGCCGGGCGGCGGCCACCGCGCCCGCCCTCTTCCGCCCCGACCACCCGGCGCCCCCGGACTTCCCCCGTGCGGACGCCGGTTACTCCGGCCGCCGGGACACCCTGCCCGCCGCGATGCTGGACGGCGACCCGGCCACCGGCTGGTCCAACGCCTTCACCAAACCGGCCACCGCGCTGCTGCCCGCGTTCAGCGGGGCCCGCGCCGAGGACTGGGTCTCGGTCGACTTCGGGCGCGCCCGGACCTTCGACCACCTGGTGGTCTGCTTCACGGCCGACGCCACCCACACGCTGCCCGCGCGGGCCGAGGTGGCGGTGTGGGACGGCCGCGCCTACGTGCCGGTGACCGGCGCGCGGACCCGGTGGGCCACCGTGTCGGGCAGCCCGACGGTCATCACCTTCGACGCGGTGCGCGGCTCACGGCTGCGGCTGACGCTCAGCAGCGCCCACCCGGGCCGCCCGGAGGGAGCCGTGCGGATCAGCCGGCTGGACTGCTGACCGGCGCGGCCCGGCATCCGCGGGCGGGAACGCCCCGGCCGGTCACAGCAGCGTGGGCTGGAGCGCGCCCTCGTGCGTGAGCAGCCAGCGCTTCTTCTCCAGCCCGCCCGCGTAGCCGCGCAGCGAACCGTCCGCGCCGATCACCCGGTGACAGGGCCGGACCAGCAGCAGCGGATTGGCGCCGAGGGCCTGGCCCACCGAACGGACCTCGGCACGGGCCAGACCGAGGCGGGCGGCCAGCTCGCCGTACGTGGTCGTCCTGCCGTAGGGGACCGCGTCCAGGGCCTGCCACACCGCGTGCCGGAACGCGTTGCCGGCGGGGGAGAAGGACAGGTCGAAGCGGGTCAGCCGGCCCGCGAAGTACGCGTCCAGCTGCCGGATCGCCTCGGTGAACGGCCGGTCGTCGCGGTCCTCCGGGCGCACGACAGGGGTGCCGCGCTGCCCCGGCAGGGACAGGGAGGTGAGAGCGAGGCCGGCCGGTGTGACGACCCCGGTCAGCAGCAGGTCGCCCAGGGGGCTCGGGTGGACGGTGTGGACCGGGTGGGCGGTGTGCGTGGTCATGAGATTCCTCCGGGTCGTCGCCTCTGCCCAGTCTGTCGTACCGCGCGCCCGCTGACCGGCGGGAATCGGACATGGCCCTCGACCCCGTCGGTACCCTGGTGCAGGGGCTCCCACCTGCGGGTATTTACGCGTGAGTACCCGCGCGGTACCGTGAGGAGCATGCCAGCTCTCAACGTGGAGTTCAGCGAACGGGAACTCGAGGACCTGCGGCAGATCGCCAAGGAGCGCGGTACGTCGATGAAGGCCCTCGTGCGTGAGGCCGCCGCCGCCGACATCGCCCGCCACCGGGCGCTCCAGGAGGGAGCGGAAGCCTTCCGGCGCTTCTTCGCCACCCACGCCGAGGAGTTCGCGGCGGCCTTCCCGGACGACGAACGTCCCGTCCGGGGCGAGGCCGCCTGACCGATGCCCTCCCTCATCCATGTCGACGTCCCCTGGCTCCTCCAGCGACACGAGGAGGTCCTGCCCGACCAGCCCGCCGTGGACGACTTCTCCGCGCTGGTCGCCGCCGTCGCCCGGCACCGGGTGGACCCGCCCCGGCTGGGCGTGGACTCCGACGCCGCCTGGCGTGCCGCCGCGCTGCTGCACACCCTCGCCGTGCTCAAGCCGCTGCCCGCGGCCAACGCCCGCTTCGCCTGCGCGACCGCCGTGGCCTACATGTTCGTCAGCGGCGTCGGCATCGACCCGCCCTACGGCGCCCTCGTCGACCTCGCCCGCGACCTGATCTCCGGCAAGACCGACGTCTACGGCGCCGCGGACCGGCTGCGCTCCTGGCAGATCTGACGCCACCGAGGTTGTCCGGACCGCGCGAAGTGCGTCCGGTCCCGCCTGGGGCGTCCGGTCCGCGCGAAGGCCGTTCGGTCCCCGCCTGGCGTGTTCGGTCCCCGCCTGGCCTGTTCGGGTCCGCACGAAGGTCGCCCGCACGCCACGGCAGCCCGGGCCCGCTCCGGGCGGTCGGTCCCGTCCCGGCCGGCGGGGGCCGCCGGCCGGGGCGGCACAGACAGGGCCGGCGGCCGGTCGCGCGCGGGCGAGCCGCCGTCCCCCGCGGGGCCTCGCGCGAAGGCCGGCTCACAGTCCACCACCGGGCCGCGGGCTCCGGGAGGGTGCGCGCCAGGGGAGTGGGCACGCACCCTTCGCACGGGGTGCGCACGGGGTGCCCGCACGGGCGATACGCCGGGCGCTCCGGGACGGTGCCGACGGCTGGTTTACGGCCTTCCCCCACACCCGTCGATGTCGTACGCGCGCCTTGTTGCCCCTGTGGCAGTTGTGCAAGGGTTCGGCACGCGGTGCATATCTCCCGCTCCTTCCGCGCCCGTGAGCGCGCACGCCACGCACCGACGCACCACGCACCGAAGGAATCCGCTCCGTGCACACCCCCCACCCTCCTCGGCCTTCAGGTCCGCCGCCCGGCGGCGATCCCGGAGAATCCGACGAGTCGCTCGCCGGCCCGCTGCGGGCCGGCTCCGACGCGGAAGCCGCCCGGTCCGCGGCCCTCCTGATGGCCCGGCACTGGCAGCCAGCCCACGACTACGCGGTCCTCTGCCTGGCCGCCTCCGGGCCGCCGGCCCACATGGTCACCGCCACCGCCTTCCACCAGGTCCTCGGCCGGCTGGCGCTCGGCGAGCCCGGTGAGGCGTTGCGGCCACGCCTGCTGGTGGCCGTGCGGGACACCGTCGTCAACTGGTCCGGCACCGACCGCGTCACCGCCGTACTGCCCGTCCTCACCAGACCCGCCGGGGGCCGCGGAATGCGCGCCGCGCTCACGCTGACACCGGAGAACCGCGCCCTCACCGAACGCTCTTTCCACGGCCTTCCCCGGCTGGAGCAGACCCTGTTGTGGCACACCGAGGTCGAGGCCGAGCCGGTGCGCGTGCCCGCCGGACTGCTCGGCGTGGACACCCGGAACGCGACGGCCGCACTGGAAGCGGCCCGGGAGAACTTCCGGGAAGGTCTCGTGCGCGCCCACCGGGAGCTCGCGCCCGGCAACGAGTGCCGTCACCACAACCGCCTGCTCGACATCCCGATCCGCCGGGGCGGCACGCTGCTCCCCGACGTGCAGGAGCACCTGGCCGGCTGCGCCCACTGCCGGCACGCCGCCGAACAACTGGGCCAGTCCGACGCGGCCCTGGGCGTGCTGCTCGCCGAGGCCGTCCTCGGCTGGGGCGCCCGCCGCTACCTCGACACGCGTCCCGGCCGCCTCCAGGGCGCCACCGGCACCCGTGGCACCCCCCGCCGCTCCGGCGGGCGCCGACGCGGCGGCGGGCGGCCGGGGTTCCTGGCGCGGACTGTCGCCACCGCCACGTCCGGCCGGGTCCGCCGCCCCGCCGACGACGGCGGGTCCGGCCTGCCCGACGGGCCTGGTCGGTCGCTTGGCTCCGGCGGCGACGGACTCGGCCTGCCCAGTGGGCCGAGCCGGTCGCCCAGCACCGACGGATCCGGCCTGCCCGGCGGACCGGGCGTCACCAACGGCGGACCCGGCCAGGCCGATGGATCGAGCCCCTCGTTCCCCTCCTACGGCGGACACGGCCCGTCCGGCGGGCCGAGCCCGTCGCTTCGCGCCGGCCGCCGTTCGGGCGCGCGGGCGGCCGGGGGCGCCGGGTCCCGCCGGGCTCCCGCGGGCCCCGGCCGGTCGTCCAGGACGCTGCTGACCGGAGTCGGTGTGGCCTCGGCCGTACTGCTCGCGGCGGTCCTGGCGATCACCCTGTGGCCGGACGGCGGGGCGGGCACCGGCGCGGCCCCCGGCACCGGGTCCCCGTCGGGCTCCGCCTCCACCCCCGGCACCGCGGGCCTGCCCGCCGTCGGCCGCCCGGCCCGCTGGCGCGACGCCACCGGCCGGTGCCTGGACGTCAAGGGCAGGCCCCGGGCCGGGGCGGGCGCCGTCCTCGCCGTCTGCTCCGGCGCGGCCACGCAGCGGTGGACGTACGACCCCGACGGGCTGCTGCGCAGCGCGGCCGGCCCGGGCCTGTGCCTGGACTCCCACGCCGACGCCGGAGTGGTGATCCTCGGCGACTGCGCGGGCGCCGGCTCGCGGCGGGGCGACGACGTGCGCTACGACCGCACCGCCGAGGGCGAGTTGCTGCCCCGCTGGGACCGTACGCTCGCCCTCGCCGCGGCCGGCGGCCGGCCCGGCGCCGACCTCGTCGTCAAGGTCCGGGACGGCTCCGCCGGCCTGCGCTGGCGGACCGACACGCCGACGGCGAACAGCGCTTCCCTGCCGGTCACCCACCCACCGGCATCGCGACGCGCCTCGGGTGGGCGGCCTCAGGCGGGGCTCTCGGTCAGGTCGGCCGTCGTCACCGTCGCCGGTCCTGCGTGTCCGGAGAGGGCGAGGGTGAGGTCGAACTCCGCCAGCACACAGCGGATGACGTGCTCCACGCCCGCCTGGCCGTCCAGGCCGAGCCCGTAGACGTAAGGGCGCCCCAGGAGCACCGCCCGCGCGCCCAGGGCGAGCGCCTTGAACACGTCGGCACCGGTGCGCACCCCGCTGTCGAACAGCACCGTCAGCCGGTCGCCGACCGCGTCCACGACCCGGGGCAGGGCGTCGGCCGCGGCGACCGAGCCGGCCACCTGCCGGCCGCCGTGGTTGGAGACCACCACACCGTCCGTTCCGGCGTCCGCGGCCAGCCGGGCGTCGTCCGGGTGCAGGACGCCCTTGAGGACGATCGGCCCCTCCCAGTGCTCGCGCAGGAAGGCCAGGTCCGGCCAGGTGTGGCCGGGGTCCCCGAACAGACCGAGGAAGTGCAGTACCGCCGCGTTCGGGTCCTCGTGCACCGGCTTGGCCAGGCCCGCCAGGAACGCCGGGTCGGTGAAGTAGTTGGCGGTGCCCACGCCGTGCAGGAAGGGCAGGTACGCCTGGTCCAGGTCGCGGGGGCGCCACGCCAGCAGCGGGGTGTCCAGGGTGACGACCAGCACCGAGAACCCGGCCGCCCGGGCCCGGGTGAGGAAACTCCGGGTCACCTCGCGGTCCCGGCCCCAGTACAGCTGGAACCATCGTTCCGCGTCCCCCATGGCCTCCGCCACCTGCTCCAGCGGCGTGCTCGACGCCGACGACAGGATGTACGGCACGCCCTGCGCGGCGGCGGCCCGGGCGGCGGCGGACTCGGCGTCCGGGTGCATGATCGACAGCACCCCGACGGGCGCGAGGGCGAGCGGCGCCGGCAGGGTCCGTCCCAGTATCCCGGTGGTCAGGTCCCGCTCGTGGACGTCCCGGAGCATGCGCGGCACGATGCGGCGCCGGTCGAGGGCCGCCCGGTTGGCGCGGGCCGTGCCCCCGTCCCCCGCGCTGCCCGCGACATACCCCACCGGGCCCGGGCCGAGCCGGTGTTCGGCCAGGTCCTCCAGCCGGGTGAGGTCGGTGGGAAGCCGGGGCACCACCCCGGTCATCCCGTTCAGATAGATCTCGTACTGGAAGTCCGCCCAGTGCTTCGCCATCGTCCCTCCCGCGTCGTCGGCCGCCTGCGCACCCGACGATACCGACCGGTAAGTCGGTGCCCGGCCGGTACCGATGGCGCGGAATGACGGAAGAGTCGGCTCCTGGTGATCACTTCATGAACACAAGGAGTCATCAGGAGGCGCAGAGGGGACCGGGCCGGAATGTTTCAGGACGATTAACAAACAGCTGTTTTTCAGCCAGCTGGCCGCTTCGGGGACGAGGGAACCGCTCAGTTCCGGGCCCGCGTCGGTCGGATTCCGTGACTTCACGCCACTGATTCAACACGAAAGGTTACTGAAACCCGTGGGTTCGATGTGTATTTCGCTGGCGGACTCGGCAGAGTGGCGCTCGCCGCTCCGGTGCCCGACCGGATCCGGAGCCGGCACCCTGTCATCTCGAGCGGAAGGATGCACACAATGCGGAACACCGCGCGCTGGGCAGCGGCCCTCGGCCTCACGGCCGCCGCCGTCTGCGGACCCCTGACCGGGGCCGCCGTCGCTGCACCGGGCGCCGCCCCGTCGTCGCTCTACGCCCCCTCGGCCCTGGTGCTCACCACGGGCCACGGCAACGACGCGGCCACGGCCACTCCGGAGCGCGCCGTCACCCTGAACTGCGCCCCCTCGGCGTCGGGCACCCACCCCGCCGCGGCTCAGGCCTGTGCCGAGCTGCGGGGCGTCGGCGGTGACTTCGACGCCCTGAAGGCGGCGAACGACGTCATGTGTACCAAGCTCTACGACCCGGTGGTCGTGACCGTCCAGGGCGTCTGGCAGGGCAAGCGCGTCGCGTACGAGCGGACCTTCGGCAACATGTGCATGAAGGACGCCGTCGGCGGCAGCCTGTTCGCCTTCTGAGACCGGGATCGTGAGTCCCCGTGGACGCCGGAACAGGCCCGCAACTGGGGAGTGCGGCCTCTGGAGCGGGGAACCCGCGATCTCGAACCGGGGCAGGCGGGCGGAGTGGGGCCGCCCGCCGGCACCGGGAACACAGCCGCTCCCCGGCCGGCCCGTGGGGGGCCGTCCGGGGAGCGGCGAAAAACAACCGGTTTCAACCAGAGACTCAGGCCTTGCGCCGGTGACTCGTGTCGCACCAGGGATAGCGGCGACTGCGCCGACAGGTACACAGAGCGACACGGAAGCGGTCCGAGGAGACCGTGGTCCCGTCCTCCAGCTCGATCTCCACGGGCCCCTCCACCAGCAGCGGCCCACGCCGCCGCATGGTGATCCTGCGGGGCTCGTCAGCGCGGTCGTTCGGCACGGATGACCACCAGCTCTTCCCTGTCGTCGGCCGGCGCGAGCAGCCCGCGCCGGCGCAGCCATTCCTCCCGGGAGCGCAGCACCGGACCGAAGGCGATCCAGCGGCGCCGGACGACCGTGGCCTTCAGGCCCGCCGCCTCCAGCAGCTCCAGGGTCCGTTCGGGACCGCTCAGCGCGGAGTGCACCAGCAGCAGCACCCCGCCGGGGCGCAGCAGCGGTGGCGCGTCCTGGCAGATCCGGTCCAGCAGCAGCCGCCCGTCGAGCCCCGCGTCCCAGGCCCGGGCGCGACCGCGCGGCCCGGGCCCGGCGTCGGGCGCCGGCACGTAGGGCGGGTTGGCCAGGATGATGTCGTACGTCCGGCCGCGGACCGGCGAGAAGAGGTTGCCGCGCCGGATGCGCACCGGCAGCCGGGTCAGCCAGGCGTTCAGCCGGGCCGTCCACACCGCCCGCCGGGAGACGTCCACGGCTGTCACCCGCGCGCCCCGCCGGGCCGCCTCCAGCGCCAGCGCACCGCTGCCGGTGCCCACGTCCAGCACCTGGGCGCCGGGCGGGGGATCCTCCTCGTGGAGCACCTCGGCCAGCAGCTCCGTGTCGTCCTGCGGGGCGTACACACCCGGAAGTACCAAAGCGATCACACCGCGCGTGTACCCACAGCATCAGGATGTATGAGACATCTCCTGTTCCCGGGGTGCCGGCCGGTCCCGGTCCAGGGGAGTGCGCAGCGACGAGCGTCCCGCCCGCCAGTCGGCGAGCAGCCGCCGGCCCAGCCGGTCCTCCAGGAACTCGGTCGCGTCGATCCCGAAGGCCACGTCCGGCGCCAGCTCCGGCTCCTCCTCCAGCAGTCCGCCGATGACCTCCTGCCGGACGACCTGCTCGTGCACCGCGTCCGCCTCCACGTGCTCGTCGTAGAAGAACTCGGCGGCCGGGCCGGCACCGGTGCGGCGCATCGCCCCGGCGAGCCGGCGGGAGCCGGGCGAGGAGGTGATCTCCACCTCGGCGAAGTGGCCCACCAGCGCGCCGCGCAGCCGGCGGTGCAGGCCGAACAGGGACATCAGATTGACCACGGCCAGCATCTCGGCGGGGGCCGCGTCCAGGTAGCGGCCGTACGTGGTGTCCAGGCCGAGGTCCGTCATCAGGTCGGCGAACAGGCGCGCGTGCACCCGGTCGGCCCGGCCGCCGCCGAACTCGTCGAACTCCACGGCGGCCATCCCCGCCTTGGCCCGGCCCCACAGCCGGGGCAGCACCCAGGCGTGCGGGTCGGCCTCCTTCAGGTGGTACAGGGAACGCTGGGCGGCGTACTCGCGTACCTGCCACAGCTCGCCCTCGTCGCACAGGAAGTGACTGACGCCGGTGCCCTCGGCCGGCTCGACGAGCAGGGCGCCCAGCGCGTCGTCCAGGTTGTCGTGGGCGGGCGCGTCGGCGCGCAGCGCGGACAGGAAGCGCTGCTCCAGCGCCGCGCGGATCCGCAGCAGCTCCGGGTCCCACTCGGCTTCCGGGGGGACGCCGGCGAATCCGCGGTAGTGCAGCTCGTAGCACAGGTACAGGGCGAGCTGGAGGTCGTCGCCGTACGGGTCCGCCGCCGCGGCGTCCGCAGGGGCGGGGAGGGGGCCCGTGCCGCGCAGGTACGCGTCGACCGCGCCGGAGAGCGGGCCCCGGGGCGGGGGCAGCTGGGGTCCTCGCAGGTGGTGGTGGTTCATGGAACCCGGGTACCCGGCCCGCGGCAAAGCACGACCGCGGGCGGAGCGACCCGCGCCGCCCCGCCCGGCCGCGCTACTCGCCGTGCGCCTGTTCCTGCGCTCCCGTGTTCGGGGTGATGGCGTCCCCGGCCTCGCCCGAGGCACCCTGGTCCCCGTCGCCCTCGCCGGTCTCCTCGACCTCCCGGAGCACCTCCTCCACCGCCGTCCCGGGCTTCTTCTCGCGGTCGTCGCCGCCGGACATCCTGTCTCCTTCCGCCGTCCTGCCGATCTTCCCTGCGGGTAACCCGCCGACGCCGTCTCAAGCGTGGCGCCGGGGGGAGCGGCCGTGGTCAGGGGCCGGTGGCCCAGGACCAGGCAGCCATGTGACGCCCGGCGCCTACGGGCCTCCGCCGTGCGCGGTGTTTCAGGGTGTGGCGCCCTGGATACACCGCGAGGACTCGGTACCGGAGCCCGCGCGCCCGTGCACACCGTCGCAGTGAGGTCGCCACCATGTCCCACGCCCCGCCCCCCGCAGGCCCGTCGAACCGCGCCCGGCCGGTGCGGGACCTGGCTCCGGAGACGGGCTCCGCCCCCCGCCCGGCGCGGTCCCCGGCCGGCCGTGGCGGTACCGCCCTGGTGACGGGAGCCTCCTCCGGCATCGGTGCCGCCGTGGCCTGCCGGCTGGCCGCCGAGGGCTGGCGCCTCGCACTGAACGGGCGGGACGTCACCCGACTGGAGCAGGTGGCCGCAAAGGCCGGTGCCCTGGCCCTGCCCGCCGACCTGACCCGGCCCGGCGCCCACCACCGTCTCACCGGCCTGGCCCTGGACCACCTCGGCCGCCTCGACCTGCTGGTGGCGGGCGCCGGCGTGGGCTGGGCCGGGGACTTCGCCGGGATGCCCGCCGCGCGCATCGACGAGATCGTCGGCGTCGACCTGCTGGCCACCGTGCACCTCGTGCGCGCCCTGCTGCCCCACATGGTCGCGGCCGGCTCGGGGCGCGTCGTCCTCGTCGGCTCCTTCGCCGGCAGCGTGGGCGTACGCGGCGAGGCCGTCTACTCCGCGGCGAAGGCCGCCCTCGCCGCCTTCGCCGACGCCCTGCGCTACGAGCTGCGCGGCACCGGAGTGGGCGTCAGCCACGTCATCCCCGGTGTGGTCGACACGCCGTTCTTCGACCGGCGGGGCACCCCCTACACGCGGTCCTGGCCGCGGCCGGTACCCGCCGAACGCGTGGCCGGCGCCGTGTGGTCCGCCGTCACCCACGACCGGGACGAGGTCTACGTCCCCGGGTGGCTGCGGCTGCCCGCCCGGGTGCACGGCGCCGCGCCCGGACTCTACCGGCGGCTCGCCGCCCGCTTCGGGTGAGCGGCCATGACCGCCGTCACGGTGCTGCTCGCCCTGTTCGCCGCCCTGTCCAACGCGTCCGCCTCGGTGCTCCAGCGCCGGGCCGCCGTGCAGGAACCGGACGACGGCAGCGGAGCGGGGTCCGTCGTACGCCGGTTCACCCATGTGCTGCGTCGCCGCTCCTGGCTGGCGGGCGTCGCCCTGCTGGCACTGTCCGGCCTGCTCCAGGCCGGGGCGCTGGCCGTCGGCAGCCTGTCCCTCGTCCAGCCGCTGCTCGCCGCCGAGCTGCTGTTCACGCTGGCCGTGGGCAGCGTCGTCTTCCGGCGCCCGCCGGACGGCCGTACCTGGCTGGCGTTCGCCGCGCTCGCCGTGGGGCTGGCCCTGTTCCTCCTCGCGGCGGCACCGACAGCGGGCCGCACCAGCGCGCCGCCCCGGGCCTGGCTGCTGGGCGGGGCCGGGGTGCTCGGTGCCGTCGTCCTGTTCGCCGTGGCCGCCCGCCTCGCGAAGGGCGCGTCCCGGGCGGCGCTGCTCGGCCTCGCCTCCGCCGTGTCCTTCGCCACCACCGCCGCGCTCCTCAAGGAGGCCGTGGGGCGGCTCGGCGACGGGCTCGGGGCGATGTTCGGGCACTGGTCGCTGTATGCCACCGGGGTCGCCGGACTCGTCGCCTTCCTGCTGTTGCAGGGCGCGCTGGGCGCCGGCTCGCTGACGGCCTCCCAGCCGGCCCTCACCCTCGGCGACGCGCTCACCAGCGTGGTCCTCGGCTGGGTCCTGTTCGCCGAGACGGTCCACCTGGGCCTGAGTCTGCTCCCGGAGGCGATCGGCATCGCCCTGATCGGCGCGGGCAGCATCGGCCTGGCCCATGCCCGGACCGTCGGCGGGGAGTGGGACACGGCCGCCCCGGACCGCCCGCCGGCCCGGGACGGGACCCCGGCGCCGGCGCCGCGCAGACACTGATCCCTCGCCGACCCGCTGCCGGCCCGCTGTGCCGAAGGAGGTGGTCACCGATGTCCCTCGGGTCCGGCCGCGCGTGGCGGGCGGCGGCCTTCCTGCTGCCGGCCGGTGCCGCCGCCGCGCACATCGGACCGGCGGCCACCTGGCTCCCCGGCGTACGGCTGCCGCTGTTCCCCGGGCTCTCCGGCACGGGGCACCGCCACCACATCGCGCTCACGTTCGACGACGGACCGGACCCGGCCTCGACCCCGCGCTTCCTCGACGCGCTGGACGGGCTCGGGGTCCGGGCGACGTTCTTCGTGCTCGGCGAGCACGTGGTGCGCCATCCGGCGCTGGCCCGGGAGACGGTACGGCGCGGACACGAACTCGGGGTGCACGGCTGGACCCACGACCGCCCGTGGCGTCCCGCGTTCACCCGGACCGCCGAAGGGGTCGAGCGGAGCGTCCGCGCGGTGCACGACCTCACCGGCTGCCGCCCGCGCTGGTACCGCCCCCCGTACGGCATCCTCACCACGAGCCGCTGGTGGGCCGCCCGCCGGGCCGGGTTGCGGACGGTGCTGTGGTCCGCGTGGGGCAGGGACTGGACGGCCGACGCCACACCGGCGTCCGTACGGGCCCGGATCGCGGCGGACCTGCGCGGCGGCGGCACCGTCCTGCTGCACGACTCCGACCGGCATTCGGCCCCCGGCTGCTGGCACGCGGCCCTGGGCGCGCTGCCGGCCCTGGTCCGGGACTGCCGGGAAGCGGGCCTCTCGGTCGGCCCCCTCCGCGAGCACGCCCCACCCCGGCCGGCGGCACGGTCCGGCACCCTCACGGAGTGAGCGGGGAGGCGCGCCGGTCCCGGTCCGGTCGCTCCGGTGCCGGTGCGGGGCCGTCCCGAGGCGCGACGGGATCAGAGGTCGGTGAGGTGGTCCAGCGGGTCGTGGCGGAAGAGGGCGTGGCCGCGGGTCACCCGTTCGGCGCGTTCGGGGGCGTCGTCCGTGAGCCGGGCGAGTGCCGCCAGCAGGGCGGGGCCGTCCGGGGCGAGTTCGGACAGGCCGAGGCCGGCCATGCGGCGCACCCCGTCCGCGCCGTGGCCGGGCAGGGGGCGGTGGCCGACCACGGGCAGCCCCGCGGCGAGGGCCTGCACGGCGGTCTGCCCGGCGGCGTTGTCCACCAGGGCGTAGGACGCGGCCAGCAGGCCGGGCATGTCGTCGACCCAGTCCAGGGCGAGCACGGCGGGCTCCCGGGAAACCCGCGCGCGCAACCGGTCGTTGCGGCCGCACAGCACCACCGGGAGGTAACCGGCCGCCGCCAGCAGCGAGGCGGTGGCGGCGGGACGGGACGCCGCGCCCCAGGCACCCGCGGACAGCAGGACCGGCGGCCGGCCGGGCGCACGGCCCGCGAAGCGCTCCCGCCACCGCGCGGCCCCGGGGGCCGGCGCGCGGAAGGCGGGCGCGACCACCGGTCCGGTCGTGACCACGGGAACGGCGAGGGAGCGGCGCACGTCGGCCGCCGTCGCGTCCGTCAGACACAGATACCGGTCGTTGCCGGGATGCAGCCACTGCCGGTGCACCGCGAAGTCGAGCAGGAAGACGGCGCTGGGCACCCGCAGCCGGCCCCGGGCCCGCAGATGGCCGGTCAGCTGCGCGGCCAGATGGAAGACGGACACCACCACGTCGGCGCCCGTGCGGTCCACGAGATCGGTCAGCCGGTCCGCGGCGAGCCGCGCCAGCGGCACCCCGCTCGGGCGCCGGCCGGGCCCCTCCCTCAGGAACGCGCCGTACAGATTGGCGTACACCCAGGGCAGGTGCCGTACCGACACCTGGTAACCGCGGCGCAGGCCCGTGCCGAGCCCGTACGGCAGGAGCCGCAGGACGTCCACGACGTACGCCTCGTGCCCGGCCGCGGTGGTCCGCCGCGCGAGTTCGGCGGCCACGGTGTCGTGGCCGGCGCCCATGCTCGCGCTCACGATCAGCGTCGTGCGCCGGCTGCCCGGCGCCTGAGGGTCCGTGGTCCGCACGGCTTCCGATTCTCCGGTGGCGCGGCGCGGAAACGGCGGACGTCCCGGCCGTGTCGCCGTGGCGCCGTGCGGGTGTCCCCGGTCCGGCCGCGAGTTGCCCGGTGCGGGCCGGGGTGGATGAATCGGCACAGGGAAGCGTGTGGGCGGCGAGCACGGGAGGAGCTGTGATGCGGTGGCGGCGCGGCCTGCACCGTGCGTGGGAGTGGCTCGGCGTCCGGGCCCTGTTCACGCACGGGCGTGAGCTGGAGCTGATGCACCGGGCCATGGGGTTCGCCACGCTGGCCCTGGTGACGCTGGCGCCGCTGCTGATCGTGGTGGCCGCCGCGGACCCCCTGGTGCGGGGCGGGTTCGCCTCGTGGCTCACCGACGGCATGGGACTGTCCGGCCGCTCCGCCCGGGTCCTCACCGACGTGATCAGCCCCCCGCGGAAGGTCATCGGCACCACCAGCGTCTGGAGCGCGGTCCTGCTCGCCGTCTTCGGCGTGTCCTTCGGCGGCAGCGTGCAGAACGCCTACGAGCGGATCTGGCTGCTCGCGGCGGGCCCCTGGCACCGGGTCTGGCGGCAGGCGACCTGGCTGGTGGTGCTGATGGCGTACCTCTACCAGGAGGTGACGACGAAGGCGGCGCTGCACGGCACCCAGCGGATCGCGCTCTCCGCGGTCAGCGGCGTGCTCTTCTTCTGGTGGGGGCAGTGGTTCCTGCTGGGCGGCCAGATCCGCTGGCGCGCCCTGCTGCCGGGGGCGCTGGCCACGGTGATCGGCCTGGCCGGCCTGCGGGTGTTCTCCTCCCTGGTGTTCACCCCGCTCATCGTCACCAATGCGCTCAGCTACGGCGCCGTCGGCACCGTGCTCGTGGTCGAGTCGTGGCTCATCGGCGTGGGCTTCGTCATCTACGGCGGTGCCCTGTTCGGCCGCTGGTTCTGCCGGCACCACTGGATGCCGTCCCACTACGACGGGCCGGAGTACGGGGACGACGAGGGGCCGGAGCCGCCGGCCCACCTGCCGGGCGCGCTGGGCGAGCTGCCGCGGTCCTCGGACGGCCCGCCCGGGACCCCGGGGGAGCGCGACTAGAGCCGGACTAGGCCAGCTGCCGGCGCACCAGCTCGTGCAGGCGGCCCGTGGTGTCGGCGAGGAGGTCGGCCGGGGCGCCCTGCTGGACGACCTTGCCGTCCTCCATCACGATCACCCGGTCGGCGTCCAGGACGGTCGACAGGCGGTGGGCGATGACGATCCGGGTGGCGTTCAGCTTGCGGGTGCTGTCGATGACGATGCGCTGGGTGTCGTTGTCCAGGGCGCTGGTCGCCTCGTCGAAGAAGAGGATCCGCGGGCGCCGGACGAGGGCCTGCGCGATCATCAGGCGCTGCCGCTGTCCGCCGGAGATCGCGCCGTTGCCCGCGACGATCGTGTGCAGCCCCATCGGCATCCGCTGGATGTCCTCCGCGAGCCCCGCCAGTTCGGCCGCCGCCATCGCCTCCTCCGGCGTGTACGGCCCGGTGCCGCAGATGACGTCCAGGATGGAACCGCTGAACGGCTGCGCGTGCTGGAGGACCACACCGCACTGGCGGCGCACCGCGGACTGGTCGAGGGCCGCGAGATCCTGGCCGTCGTACAGGACGCTGCCCGAGACCGGCCGGTCGAAGCCGATGAGCAGGCGCAGCAGCGTGGACTTGCCGCAGCCGCTCGGCCCGACGACCGCGACGAACTCGCCCGGCCGTACGGCGAAGGACACGTCGTCCAGGACGAGCGGTCCGTCGTCGGCGTACCGGAACGACAGCCTGCGGGCCTCCAGCGCGCCGGACAGCGGGCCCGGGCGGGTGCTCGCCGTGCGCACCTCGGGCGTGGCCTCCAGCACCGGCTTGATCTCCTCGAACAGCGGCAGCGCCGCCACCGCCGACACGAACGCGCCGGTCAGCTGGGTCACCGAGGTCAGCAGCATGGTGACCGAGGTGTTGAAGGCCAGGAAGTCCGCCGCCGACATGGCGCCCTTCGCCGGGCCGGCCAGCAGCATGAACATCAGCAGCGTGCAGACCGGAAGGTACACGGCGCCGAGGACCGTGGTGATGTTCTTGATCCGGCCGGCCCGCTGCTGGAGTTCCCGGCTGCGGGCGAACTCCCGCGCCCACGCCGCGTACGCGTAGTTCTCGGCCGCCGCGACGCGCAGCTTGGGCAGGCCGCGCAGGGTCTGGAACGCCTGGTTGTTCAGCTTGTTGCCGAGCACCACGAGCCGCCGCTGCCAGCGCACCTGCCACAGCCCGAGCCCGAGGAACACCGCCGCGATGACGACGAGCATGCCGAGCGCGGCCATCGCCATCGGCACGCTGTACCAGAGGAGGAGGCCGAGGTTCATCGCGCCGACCGTCACCGACTGGGCGACCACCGGGCCGACGCCCGCGAGCATCCGCCGCACCGCGCTGATGCCCATGGCCGCGCTGGCCAGTTCGCCCGTGGAGCGCTGGGTGAAGAAGCGGGTGGGCAGCCGCAGCAGCCGGTCCCAGACGGCCGGCTGGAGCGCCGCCTCGATACGGCCCTCCAGCCGCAGGATGGACAGGTTCTCCAGCAGCGTGAACGCCGCAGCGACGACGCCGCTGACCATGACCGCCAAGGACACCTGCACGATCAGCCCCGTCCGGGCCTCGGGCACGTACTCGCCGAGCACCTTGCCGGTCGCGATCGGCACCAGCGCCCCGATCGCCACCGTCACCAGCCCGGCGAGGAGCAGCCGGAGCAGGTCGCCCCGGGTACCGCGCAGGCTGAACCGCAGCAGCCCGAGCGGCCCGAGCCGCCGGTCGGGCAGCGGCCGGTAGAACATCACCGCGCGCGGTTCGAACTCCGCCGCGTTCGCCTTCTCCACCGGCGTCTCGCGCCCCGTCCCGGGGTGGACGGCCACATAGCCGCCGCGCCGCCACAGCAGGGCGACCGGCGCCCCGGACAACGCCCGGTGGCCGACCAGCGGGCCCACGTCCTCCCGCCACCAGCGCCCGTCCAGGCGGACCGCCCGGGTGCGCACCCGGGACGCCAGCGCGAGGCGTTCCACCGGGTCCAGCCGGTCACTGCCGGCACCGCTCCGCGCGGGCTCGGCGAGGGTGATCCCGGCCGCCTCGGCGACCAGCCTGCACGCCGCGTGGGTGGCGTCGGTGTCGGCGGTGGTCGTACGGCGGGAGGAGTGCCCGCCGATGGAGGCCAGCAGGGTCCGGTCGGCCTGGGCGCGCACGGCCTCACCGGCCTTGATCCCGGCCGCGGCGCGGGTCTCGTGGGTGCGCTCCAGCTGCTCGATCCACCGGTCGAGCGCGGTCAGCAGCCGGTACTGCTGATCGACCATGCTCTGCCACAGCGCCGGGTCCATCAGCAGGTCGGCGGCGGCCTCGGCCCCGTACAGCGAGCCGTACTGCACGCTGCCCGGCGGCACCTGCATCCAGAAGACGTCGTCGTCCGCCGGCGCCGCGGCCCGTTCCTCGGCCATCGGCGCCTGGAACAGCACCGACAGGCCCCGGCCGACGCCCAGGGCGACCGCGTACTCCAGCGGGCTCGACGCCGGCGGGACGTACTGCGGGTTGCCGTCCGCGTCGTAGGACCAGGTCTGCGTGTGCGCCGGCTGGTACAGCTCGCGCAGACCGACGCGGTGCACCACACAGTCGCGGACCGGGCGGGCCACCAGGGTGTGCTGGGGCCCGGTGACCGGGCCGAGCAGCAGCGTGCCCGCCTCCAGCCGGCCGAGGTGGTGCCAGTGGCCCTGCTCGGCGGCGTCCACCGCGAACAGGTCCAGGGCACCGGACGCGACCAGCCACAGCACCTGCGGGCCCGCCAGGTCCAGGCGGCCGAGGCCGGCGCAGTCCAGCCGCGTGCCCAGCGCGTCGAGCGCCCCGAGGACGAGGTCGCCTTCGTGCACGGACGTCATCTCACCGCTCCCTGACCAGTGCCGCGTACGCGCCGCCGCGCGCCACCAGCTCCTCGTGCCGCCCGCGTTCCACCACGGTGCCGTGCTGGAGCACGACGATCTCGTCACTGTCGCGGACCGTGCTCAGCCGGTGCGCGATCACCACGCAGGCGCAGCCGCGCCGCCGCAGGTTGTCCATCACGATCTGCTCGGTCTCCGCGTCCAGCGCGCTGGTCACCTCGTCCAGCACGAGGATGCTGGGCCGGCGCACCAGTGCCCGCGCGATCTCCAGACGCTGGCGCTGCCCGCCGGAGAAGTTCCGGCCGTCCTGCTCGACCCGGCTGTGGATGCCGCCGGGCCGGCGCGTCACCACGTCGTACAGGGCCGCGTCCGTCAGCGCCTCCACCACGGCCTCGTCGGGGATCGACGGGTCCCACAGGGCCACGTTGTCGCGGACCGAGCCCTCGAAGAGGAACACGTCCTGGTCGACGAAGGAGACCGAGGCGGCGAGCGCTCCGCGCGGGATGTCCTCCAGCCGCCGGCCGTCGATGCGGATGACCCCGTCCCACGGCGTGTAGAGACCCGAGATCAGCCGGGAGACCGTGGACTTGCCGCTGCCGGAGCCGCCGACCAGCGCCACCTGCCGACCGGGGCCGACCGTCAGGTCGAAGCCGGACAGCAGCGGCTTGTCCAGCGGGCTGTAGCCGAAGGTGATGTTCTCCAGCTCGACGTGCCCGTGCAGCCGGCGGGTGGAGTCGGCGCCGCCGGGGCGGGCGTACAGCGGGTCGGCCTGGAAGTTCTCCACGTCCTTCAGCCGCGCCACGTCGGCCGCGAAGTCCTGGATGCGGCCCGCCACGCCGTTGAGCCGGGTCAGCGGCGCGGTGAAGCGCGTGACCAGCGCCTGGAAGGCGACCAGCAGGCCGATCGAGAGGTGCCCCTCGACCGCGCGCAGTCCGCCGATCCACAGGATCAGCGCGCTGTTGACGGTGGCGAGCGTGGGCGCGACCACGCCCAGCCAGGCGCTCGGCACGCCGAGCCGCTGCTGCTCCTCCAGGGTGGTGGCGTGCTGCCCCGCCCACTTGCGGAAGTACCCGTCCTCGCCGCCGGTCGCCTTCATCGTCTCGATCAGCTGGAGCCCGGTGTAGGCGGTGTTGGTGAGCCGTGCGCTGTCCGCGCGCAGCTTCGCCGTACGGGTCGCGCGCAGCCGTACGACCAGCCGCATGGCGACCACGTTGAGCAGGGCCACGCCGATGCCGACGCACGTCAGCTGCGGGTCGTAGGTGTACAGGAGCACCGCGTACAGCACGACCACGACCGCGTCCACGCCCGCCGCCGCGAGATCGCGGGCCAGGGTCTCGGCGACCTGGTCGTTGGACTGGAGGCGCTGCACCAGGTCGGCGGGGGAGCGCTGGGCGAAGAACGTCACCGGCAGCCGCAGCAGATGGCGCAGGAAGCGGGCGCTGGAGAGGGTGGAGGAGATGATCCGGCCGTGCAGCAGGTTGGCCTGCTGGAGCCAGGTGAGCACCACGGTGAGCAGGACGCACGCGGCCATGGAGGTGAACAGCACGCCCAGCAGCGAGGTCTGGCCGCCGATGAGGAACGTGTCGATGTAGGTGCGGCCGAGCGCGGGGACGGCGGCGCCGACGGCGACCAGCAGGAGGCTGGCCAGGACCGCGGCGGGCAGCGTGCCCGCGGTGCCGCGCAGCCGGGCGGGCATGGCGCCGAGCACGCCCGGCCGGCGCCCGCCCCGGGTGAAGCCGTCACCCGGCTCCAGCACCAGCACCACACCGGTGAAGCCGCTGTCGAACTCCTCCATGGGCACGAAACGACGGCCCTTCGCGGGGTCGTTGACGTAGACGCCGCGCCGGCCGAAGCGGCGGCCCATGCCGTCGTAGACGACGTAGTGGTTGAACTCCCAGAACAGGATGGCCGGCGCCCGCACCTCGGCGAGGGCCGCCAGGTCCATCTGCATGCCCTTGGCCGTCAGGCCGTAACCGCGGGCCGCCTTCAGCAGGTTGGAGGCGCGTGAGCCGTCGCGGGAGACACCGCAGGCGATGCGCAGTTCCTCCAGCGGGACGTGCCGGCCGTAGTGGCCGAGGACCATCGCGAGGGAGGCGGCGCCGCATTCGACGGCCTCCATCTGGAGCACGGTGGGGGTGCGGACCGTGCCGGTACGGGAGGCGGGGACCGGACGCTTCGCGGGAGCCGCCCGTCTGCGGCCGCGGGTTTCCTGGGCGGTGGTCACGGGAGCAGCCAATCGACGGGGTGCTGGTCGGCGAGCCGTACGGAGGCGGTGGCGAGGGTCATGGAGTCCAGCCGGAACGGCGGGCCGTCGGCGGTGGACCACCGGTAACCGCTCCTCGTGGTCCGGGAGGTGTCCAGTTCGACCAGGACGGCCACCGGTCGGCCGGCGCGGGTGAACTGCTCACCGAGCTGGCTGTCACCGAGGAACGCGGCGATGGACTGGGCGGACTGCGCGCCGCGGTCCACCGACCTCACCTCGCCGCGCAGCACCCCGTACCGCTGTGCCGGTACGGAGGACAGGGTCAGGTCGACCGGGGCGTGCGCCGGGATGGCGGCGGCGTTCTCCGCGGGCACGTACACGGTCGCGTACAGCGGGTCGGAGGCGTGGGCGGTCCGTTCGACGGCGGCGACACCGCTGCCGGTCCGGATGATCTGGCCGATGGTGGCGGCGAGTGTCGTGACGCGGCCGGCGGCGACGGTGCGGACCACCGCGTCGCCCCGGTCCGTACGGACCTTCACGACGGGTGCGCCGGCGGGCAGGCGCTGGCCCTGCCGGGCGAGGACGGCCGTCACCTGTCCGGCGACCGGGCTCTGGAGCAGGTAACTGCCCTGTCCGTGCGTGAGGATGGCGGGCGCGCCGACCGTGGAGGCGACCGAACCGGTCACCGCCCAGACGGAGGCCGCCGCCAGGACGACGACGGTGACGGCGAGCGCGAGCCAGCCCTGCGGGCGGGCGAGCCGCACCGGAAGGTCCAGCTCCTCCGGTGACTGGAGCTTGGCGAGGGCCTGTTGGCGGAACTGCACGGGACTTCCCTCACCCGGGGAGAGACAGCGGAACGGCGGTGTACCGGGGCACCCGAGAGTCCCGGAGCCGAGGGACGGCTCCGGGACGCCGGTGACACCGGGGTGCGGTCAGAGACCGGCGACCAGGTTGGTGACCGGCTGGGTGTGCAGGCCGGTGACGCCCTCGACGGTGCCGACGACGGTGTCGACCAGGCCGGAGACCGGGGCGATGCCGTTGACGGTGCCGGTCACGGTGGTGAGGGCGTTCACGGACAGGCCGCCGGAGACGTTGTCCAGCTCGGCGTCCGAGATCTCGGCGGTCTGGACCTGGGGGGTGGAGTTCATGGTGGAACTTCCCTTCGTATGGGTATTTCTCAAGGGGGAGAGCGGCCCCCTCTGGGGACAGACGGACGGCCGCGGCCGCGGGCGCCGGGCACCCGTCTCCGGGGCCCGCCGGACCCCCGCGGTGCGTTGGATCAAAGCACGCACGGCGGATGCGCTTCCAATCAACCAGGGCTCTCACCTGCGCACTTGGCTGGCCGACGGGCGTAACCGTGCAGGTGTGCGCACGGCTTGTCGGCGACTCCTTCACATGCGGCCCGGCATCGCCGCACCGGGCACCGCGCCCGCCGGACCGCGAAACCGGCACTCCGCACCAAAGGTGTGCCGCGGGGGCGCGCGGATGTGCAGATCCCCCGCCACCCGTGACGTGCCTGGGTATTCGATGTGCAGATTCCCTGAAGGGGAGATTCCGCTTCCTGTTCGACGCCGATCGTCACCGGCCGATCACGGAGTGTGCCGACTCGCGGCCTGGTGTCGGATCCTGGCCGAAGTCCCGCGGAGTGTGGCCGAATCGCCGCGCCGGTAAGGCCGTTGGGAAACGGAATTGAACGCACCGCGCGGCCGGTGCGTACCTACGACCATCCAGGCGCCCCGGTAACCACCCCCCGAACCAACTGCCCCGTCAGGGGCAGACTCCCGTCCCCAGGAGGTCGAGAAGGTTGAGTCACAAGCGAATGCCCAAGCGCAAGGCCGCGATAGCGGTGGGCGGTGTCGCGGCACTCGGAGCGGCGGCCCTCCTGCTGCCCAACGCCAACGCCTCCCAGGACAACGACCAGGCGTCAAGCGCAGCCGGCACCGCGAAGACCCTGAAGGCCCAGGACGCCTCGGACCTCAGCGCCCAGGTGCGGAAGATCCTCGGCGACGCCTTCGCCGGGTCGTACTACGACAGCGCCAAGCAGCAGCTCGTCGTCAACGTGGTCAGCGGCGACGACAACGTGGTCGGCCGGGCCCAGAAGGCCGGTGCGGTCGTCCGCGAAGTGGCGAACAGCACCGCCGAACTCAAGGCCGCCGCACGGACGCTGAAGGCCAAGGCGACCATTCCCGGCACCTCCTGGGCCGTCGACCCGCGCACCGACAAGGTCCTCGTCACCGCCGACAGCACCGTCACCGGTGCCCAGTGGAACCGGCTGCGGTCCACCGTGCGCGGCCTCGGTTCGGGCATGGCCACCGTGAAGAGGTCCTCCGGTACCTTCAAGACCTTCCTCTCCGGCGGCGACGCCATCTTCTCCCAGGTGCAGGGCGGCAACATCCGCTGCTCCCTGGGCTTCAACGTCACCGCCTCCGACGGCAGTCCGGCCTTCCTGACGGCGGGTCACTGCGGTGTCGCCGCCAAGGACTGGTCCGACTCCCAGACCGGCAAGCCCCTCGCCACCGTCGACCAGGCCACCTTCCCCGGCGCCGGTGACTTCTCCCTCGTCAAGTACAACGACCCGGCCACGCAGGCGCCCAGCGAGGTCAACACGGGCAACGGGCAGACGGTGCAGATCAACCAGGCCGCCGACGCCACCGTCGGCGAGAGCGTGTTCCGGATGGGCTCCACCACCGGGCTGCACGACGGCACGGTCACCGGCCTGGACGCCACCGTCAACTTCCAGAGCGAGACCGACCCCAACGGCGTCGACACCGTCACCGGACTGATCCAGACGGACGTCTGCGCCGAAGCGGGCGACAGCGGTGGCTCCCTGTTCACCCAGGACGGCAGCGCCGTCGGACTCACCTCCGGCGGCAGCGGCGACTGCACCAGCGGCGGCGAGACCTTCTTCCAGCCCGTCACCGCCGCCCTCCAGGCCACCGGCGCCACCCTCGGCAACGGCGGCAACGGCGGCAACGGAGCGGGGGACCAGGCGGGCGCGGGTGCGGGTGACCAGTCCGGTGCGGGTGCCGGCGATCAGTCGGGTGCGGGTGCGGGTGACCAGTCGGGTGCCGGTGCCGGCGATCAGTCAGGTGCGGGTGCCGGTGACCAGTCGGGTGCCGGTGCCGGTGACCAGTCCGGTGCGGGTGCGGGCGATCAGTCGGGTGCCGGTGCCGGTGACCAGTCCGGTGCGGGTGCGGGCGACCAGTCCGGTGCGGGCGACCAGTCCGGTGCCGGCTCCGGCGCCGGTGACCAGGCAGGCGCGGGTGACGCGTCCGGTGCCGGTCACGCGGCCGGCGGGGGTGCCGGTACGGCCGGCCACGGGGCGACGTCCCTGACCGGCACGCGCTGAGCGGACCGGCGGCCCCCTGACTCCCCGCCCGGCTCCACCCACGGCTCCGGCCGGCGGGGAGCGGTCCGGCCCTCCGGCGGGAGGGCCGGACCACGGCCGTACGCGTCAGCGGTCGTCACGTGCCCGCAGCAGCAGCACCGCCACGTCGTCCACCCGCTCCCGTGCCGCCGCACTGTGCCGGACCACCTCGTCCGCGAGATCCTCCAGCGGCCGGTCGCCGGTCTCGGCGAGCAGCCCGCCCAGGCCGGCCAGCGCGTCCTCGATGTCGACACCCGGGGACTCCACCAGACCGTCGGTGTACAGGACGAGCACCGAACCGGGAGCCAGGGACACCTCGGTCGTCGGGTACACCGCGGACGCTTCGATCCCCAGCAGCGGCCCGCCGGCCAGGTCCAGCACCCGTACCCGCCCGTCCGGCCGTCTCAGCAGCGGCGGCGGATGGCCCGCCCGCGCCATGACGGCCCGCCCGCGCGCCGGATCGAGCCGCAGGTACAGACAGCTGGCGAACAGTTCCGTGCCGAGGTCGATCAGCAGCCGGTTGGTGCTGCTCATCACCTCGTGCGGCGCCTGCCCCACCGTGGTGAACGCCCGGACCCCCGTGCGGATCTGCCCCATCAGGCCGGCCGCGGTCACGTTGTGCCCCTGTACGTCCCCGATCACCGCCGCCGCCAGCGGCCGGGTCGGCACCAGGTCGTAGAAGTCGCCGCCGATGTCCATGCCGTGCGTGGCCGGAAGATAGCGCGCCGCCGCCTCGATGCCGGGCGGTGGCGTCAGCGAACTCGGCAGCAGGGCCTGCTGGAGGCCGTGTGCCAGCCGGAGCTTGGCGTCGTAGAGCAGGGCGCGCTCCAGGGCCTGTGCGATCAGCCCGCCGAGCGAGGTCAGCACCGCCCGCTCGTCGGCGGGGAAGGCGTGCGCTTCGGCGTAGGCCAGCACACAGGTGCCGACCGGCCGGCCGGACGCGATCAGCGGCAGGTACGCCCAGGCAGCGAAGCCGTCCGGGGTCCCGTGGCGGTCCGGATACAGCCGCTCCAGTTCCTCCCGGGACGCGAAGAACGCCGGTACCCCGCTGTTCAGCGCCTGCGTCTCCGGGGCCCGCCCGGACAGCGGCAGCCTGCCGGACCGCTCCGCGACGCGCGGGTCCGGGTAGCCGCGGTGCCCCAGCACGTGCAGCCGGCCGCCCTGTGCCCGCAGGAGCGCCAGGGCCCGGCTGCCGACGGCCGGGGCCACTTCGTCCCAGACCAGCTGCACCACGTCCTGCACCCCCACCGCCTCGGTCAGCGCGCCCGCCAGACTCAGCAGCTGGGAGATCGTCACCAGCCGGGACGGGCCCGGGTCCGCCTGCGGAGCGGCGCGGGCCAGCTCCGCCACCGCCCGGGCCCGGCTGATGCGCACGCTCAGCCCGTTCGTGCTCGGATAGAGCCGGAAGGACAGCCAGTCGCCCGGCGGGCGCAGCGCCACGAACGACGTCACCTGCTGGCTGAGCAGTGCCGCCCGGTACCGGTCCTCGTACACCGGGTCCTTCAGCCAGGGCACCGACACCCAGGGCAGTGTGCCGAGCAGCTCCCCGGCCGGTCTGCCGAGCAGTTCGGTGGCGGCCGTGTTCACGAACCCGATCCGGCCGTGCAGATCCAGCGACACCAGCCCGTACGGGAGCCGGGACACCATCCGCGCCGCCTCCACCGAGCCCAGCGTGCCCGCCACGACCGAGAACGGCGCCGCGAGCACGTCCGGCTCATGGCCCAGCGGACTGTTCTCCTCCGCGGCCCCCTCCAGCCGCAGCGCCAGCCGGTCGCAGGCTTCCGTCAGCCGGTCCCGCTCCCAGTCCGACAGCTCCGGCGGATGCGCGCCCGGCCAGGTCACGAACACCGCGCCGTACACCGCGCGCCGGGTCGCCAGGGGTGCCGCGGCCAGCGCGAACGGGTACGGCAGCACCACTGAGATCCGGGGATAGCGGCGGGCCATCTGATCCTCGCCGCCCACCCACACCAGCCGCCGCTCGCGCACCGCGTCCGCGACCGGGATCGGCGCGCTCAGCCCGACCCGTTCCCAGGGCGCCGCGAACGCCCGTGGCATGCCGGCCATCACGGCCATCTCCAGGACCGGCTCGTCGGGCCGGAGCAGATACACCGCGCCGGAGTGCGCGTGCATCTCCTCCAGCATCGTGGCCAGCGCGAGCGACAGCACCGGCCGGCCGGCCGACGGCCCGTCGGCCGCCCGCACCCGTTCCGGTTCCGGCCCGTCGGACACGCCGACCACCTCCTCGTACGGCCGCGCGTCGCATCCCGGGGACCAGAGTCCCTCGCGGCGGCGCCCCGCGCACGGTGAGCGTCCGGGTGTACCCGGGAACGCGCCCCCGAAGGCGGATGGCTCCGCATACCCCGCGAGGCCGCTTCCCATGCCTGGGCGCGACCGGGTGAGGCGCGGGCGGGCGCGACGGACGGGCCGGCGGCGGGAAACGGCCACGTCCGCGGAGGCGACGCGCCGGGCGGCCTCGGGCGGCTCCTGGCCGCCAGCGCGAGCCCGGCGCGGCGACGCGCACGGCCGGCACCCGGGTCCGGCACCCGTGTCCAGCACGCGGCACGGCGTGTTCCCTTCCCCCGACGCCGGGGACGCCGGGCGGGGGGCGTGGGCCGCCGCGGCAGGAGCACGAGGTGGTGTACGTGGCGGGAGTGTGCGCCCCTGCCGCGCCTCAATGGCTGATTCCTTTCGGCGGGGCCGCGACCGGGCCGGGCGCGCCGGGGGCCGACCGGTGCCGGGCGGCGGGGGCGCGCCGGTGCGGCCGGATCGCGCCGGTGGCCGGCCGGAGCCGGCGGTGTCGTGTTCCGGTCCCGGCCCGGGTGCCGGTCCGGGCCTCTTCCACCGGCCGAATCGTCGTCCCAGATCAGGGGGCAGGTCCGGCCAACCGCCCGGCGGTGGGCCCGAGTTCCCGCGCGGTGAGCGCGCCGGCCCCGCAGGAGCCCGGGTGTGGGTCCAGCGGCATCTTTTTCCGGCGTGCGGGGTTTGCGGGAGGGTGACGGGGGCACACGCGGCAGCGGCGATCCGGCCGCAGTGTGTACTGCGGCGGGGCCCCGCCGAAGCCGCCGAACGGTGACGTGATTGCATCGCATGATCACTCTCCGTTCAACTTCAGGGGGTTGCTTACGGGTGACTCACCGTGAAGACTGTGGCCGAGTTCCATCGAAACGAAGGTGATGTGGAGCGCGGATCATGCCAATCATGGGGCGGCATGGGCTGAAGCTGCGTATTCTCACACCGCGTTTCGGGCAGTCGGAGCCGGGTGCTCCGCTGCCCGTACACGAGCCGGTAGGGCCCGTGCGCTTGGCGCGCGGGAGGTATCGCCGAGGGGGATGAGTCATGTCGGGTTGGTCTGCCGCACGCCGGTATTCGCCGCGGGGCCGTGGCCGGCCGCGAAGCCACGGTGTCCCGCACCGGACCTGCTGAGGACCTGAGGTCCGTCCCGGCACCGGTCCGACGGCGGCCGGCCGCCCGGCCGCGCACGAGGAAGCCACGCGGGTCACGCGCTCCTCCCGCCGGGAACACGTTCCAGTGGTAGTGGCCGAGCCGCGCCCGGACCGCCCCGCCCTCGTGTCGTCGGCCTCCCGTACCACCCCTGTCCGCGCGACTCCTCCGTGCCGCGCACGCCGCTACCAAGGAGACAAGGTGATAGGTAAGCAACCGACGGGCGAGCAGCTCCTGTTGGAGGTGTTACCCGACCGCTGGCGGGGCTTACGCGAGAAGGGGCCGGTGCGCTACGACGAGGCGCAGGGGGTGTGGCAGGTCCTCGACCACGCGAGCGTCGCCACCGTGCTCGCCGATTCGGCGACGTACTCCTCGGACTTCTCCTCCCTCGCCCCCACCCAGGCCGACTTCGAGACCTTCCGGCAGGGCAACTTCGTCGGCATGGACCCCCCGGAACACCGCAAGCTGCGCACCCTGGTGAGCCAGGCGTTCACCCCGCGGGTCGTGCAGGGGCTCGGGCCCCGCATCGAGGCCGTCTGCGCGCGACTGCTGGACGCCGTAGCGGACCGGGACCGCTTCGACCTGGTCGACGCGCTGGCCTATCCGCTCCCCATCATCGTGATCGCCGAACTGCTCGGCATCCCCGCCGAGGAACACCGGCTCTTCCAGGAGTGGGCGAGCGTCCTGTTCGGCGGCGACCAGCTCGGCGAAGCCCCCGACATGGCCGACCTGGAACGCGCCCTGGAGGCCATCGCCCCCACGGTGCGCGAGATGAACGGCTACATGCTGGACCACATCCGCGCCCGCCGTGCCGCCCCCGGGGACGACCTCACCAGCAGGCTCATCGCCGCCGAGGTCGACGGCGTCCGCCTCGCCGACCAGGAGATGGTCGGATTCGTGGCCCTCCTGCTCGTCGCCGGGCACATCACCACCACCGCGCTGCTCGGCAACGCCGTCGTCACCTTCGACCTGCACCCCGGCACGGACGCCGCGCTGCGCGCCGATCCCGCGGGGATCCCGGCCGCCGTCGAGGAGGTGCTGCGCTGGCTGCCCCCCTTCCCGGAGCTGGGCCGCCGGGTCACCCGCCCGGTCGCCCTCGGCGGTCAGGAGATCCCGGCGGGCGCCCTGCTGATGACCCACCTCGGGGCCGCGAACCGGGACCCCGCCCGCTTCGACGACCCCGACGTCCTCGACCTGACGCGGAACCCCAACCCGCATCTGACCTTCGGGCACGGCATCCACTTCTGTTTCGGCGCGCCCCTGGCCCGGCTGGAAGCGCGGATCGCTCTTCACATGTTGCATGAACGATTCCGCATCCTGACGGTCCCCTCCCACGAGGACATCGTCTTCCAGAACCCGGCCGTCATCATCGGCGTACGGCATCTGCCCGTCGAGGTCAGCAGGCCGTAACCCGAGCACGCACGCATTCCCGGCCGGCCCCCGCTCAGCTCTCCAGGGCCGCACCGGCACACCCGCACATGAGACCCACCCAACGGGAGTCCCCTTCTCATGCCGTACTCCATCCCTACCGCCCCGGCCGCCTCCTGGACGCCCTCGCTGTTAAGGGCGGAGCTCCAGGACCGCCTCGACACGCTCGCCCGGACCCACCGGGTACCCGGCGCCCAGCTCGTCCTGGACACCGGCACCGACCTCATAGCCGTGCACACCGGCCTCGCCGACGCGGCGACCGGCACGCCCTTCACCCCGGACACGGCCGTCCCCCTGGGGTCGCTCACCAAGCCCTACACCGCCGCCCTCGTCATGCTGCTGGCCGACGACGGCGACCTCGACCTGGACGAGTCCGCCGCCGGGCAGCTCCCGGAACTGAGAGACACGCCCGGGGTGACGATCCGCCAGCTGCTCAGCCACACCGGCGGTCTGCCCACCGGGCCCGACTCCGACACCGCCGCCGGGACCACCGCCGCCCGCTGCCTCGCGGCCGTCTGCACCGCCCGCGACCTGCTGTTCGCCCCGGGCACCGACTTCTCCTACTCCAACGCCGGCTACGTCGCCGCCGGCCGCCTGGCCGAGACCGTCACCGGCATGCCGTGGCACGAGGCGGTGAGCGCACTGCTCCTCGAACCGCTCGGCACGGTACCCGCGTTCATCGGCGACAGCGCGCCGCGCCGTGCCGTCGCCGCCGGCCACGCGGTCAACACCGCGACAGGTCGGCCCCGTCCGGCCCGGCAGACCCTGGCACCGCTGGAGGCACCGGCCGGTGCTCTGCTGGCGAGCGCCCTCGACCTGGCCGCGCTCGGCAACGCGCTGATCGGACGCTCCGACGTCCTGCCGCCCGCCGTCACCAAGGAGATGCGCCGCCCCGAGACCGCCGCCCGCCCCGGCGCACTGGCCGACGGCTGGGGCCCCGGTCTCGCCCTGTACCGGCAGGACGACCGCGTGTGGTGCGGCCACGACGGCAACGCCCAGGGCACCTCCTGCCACCTGCGGGCCGACCCGGAGAGCGGGATGGTGGTCGCCTTCACGGGCAACGCCGCGAGCGCCACCGCCCTCTGGCGCGACCTCACCGGCGAACTGGCCGGGCTCACCGGCGTCCGGGTGCCCGCCGCCGCCCAGGACACGGACCGGGGCCGGCCCGTGGCCCTGCCCGAGTGCCTGGGCAGCTACCGCAACGGCACCACGACGTACCGCGTCGCACCCGGGCCGGACGGCACGCCGGCCCTGTCCGTAGACGGCGACCTGGCCCTCCCGCTGGTCTGCTACGCCGACCTCACGTGCGACCTGGTCGACCCGGCCACCGGCCGCCTCGAACCCGGCGGCCGCTTCCACCGCGATCCCGCCACCGGCCGGATCGACCGGGTCCAGATATCCGGGCGCACGGCACGCCGCACCGACGACGGCTGAGGCGCGCGCACCGCCGGACCCGGCGGCCGGTCACCGGCCAGGTGGCCCACGTCCCCGGACCGCGAGCCCGTCCCCGGTCCCCGCGCCGGCCGGCACCACCGGTGGCCGGCACGCACCGCCGCCGGACTGCCACCGGCCCGCACACGCCGATGCCGGATCACCGCCCCGGCCCGCAGTTCCCGCACCGTCGCGCACGCCCGCCGTGCCGCCGTGACCCACCGCACCGCCCCGCGGTGGGGCGCGCCGCTGCCCGCGTCCGCCTCCGCTGCCCGCGCCGTACCGTCCCGCCCTCCTAAGGACTTCACCCATGACGGACCTGAACGACAAGCCCGCGCCGGCGTCCTCCCTGCCGCGGGCCGGTGACACCGCCGGGGCGCCGGAGAGCGCCGCGGCCACGGCGTACCCGACGCTCGGCGAGCTGTTCAGCGCGTGGGTGACCCGCACCCCGGACGCACCGGCCCTCACCGACGGCCGACGGACCTGGACCTACCGGGAGCTGTCCGCCCGCGCCGACCGGCTGGCCGGGTACCTGACGCGGCACGGGGCGGGCCCCGACCGGGTGGTGGCGCTCGTGCTGCCGCGCTCCATGGAGCTGATAGCGGCCGAGCTGGCCGTCGCCCGGGCGGGAGCGGCCTTCCTGCCCGTGGACCCCGCCTACCCGGCGGACCGCCGGGCGCTGATGCTCACCGACGCGGCACCCGCGGTCGTCCTCGACGACCCGCGGCGGACCGGCGAACTGCTGGACGGCGCGGACGCCGCCGAGCACCCGGCCGGCGCCGACACCGGGGTCGGGGCCGACCACGCCGCCTACGTCATCTACACCTCCGGATCCACCGGCACCCCCAAGGGCGTGACGGTCACCCACCGCGGCATCGGCGGCTTCACGGCCGCCGCCGCCGAGCGGTACGCCGTCGGCCCCGGCGACCGCGTGCTCCAGTTCTCCTCACCCAGCTTCGACGCCTCCGTCCTGGAGCTGTGCGTCTCCGTCCTGTCCGGTGCCACGCTCGTCGTACCGCCGCACGGGCCCTGGCTCGGCGACGAACTCGCCGCCGTCGTGGACGAGCACCGCATCACCCACGCCCTCATCCCGCCGGCCGCGCTGGCCACCCTCCCCGACCCGGGGGAGGGCACCGCGCGATCGCTGCGCACCCTGATCGTGGGTGCCGAGGCATGCCCGGCCGGGCTCGTCGACCGCTGGGCCCCTGGCCGCCGCATGGTCAACTCCTACGGCCCGACCGAGGCCACCATCGTGGCCACCTGGACCGGGCCCCTCACCGCCGGCCGGGGCACCCCGACGATCGGCGACGCGCTGCCGCATACCCGGGTGTACGTCCTCGACACCGCGATGCGGCCCGTGGCGCCCGGCACGGACGGCGAGTTGTTCGTGGGCGGCGACGCGGTGGCCCGCGGCTACCTGGGCCGGCCGGGCCTGACCGCCGCCCGCTTCGTCGCCGACCCCTTCGGCCCGCCCGGAGCCCGCCTGTACCGCACCGGCGACCGGGTGCGCCGGACCGCCGAGGGGGAACTGGAGTACCTGGGCCGGCTGGACCGGCAGGTGAAGATCCGCGGCTTCCGGATCGAACCCGGCGAGATCGAGGCGGCCCTGCGCCGGCTGGCCGGGGGCGCCGTCGGCGAGGCCGTGGTCGTGGTCCGCGAGGACGAACCTGGCCACCGCCGCCTGGTCGCGTACGTCACCCCGAACGATCCGCGCGGGTCGGCCGAGACCGGGGTCGCGGTGGATTCCCTCGGGGCGGCTCAGGCCGGGGGTGCGGCGGGTTCCGCCGGGTCGGCCGGTTCCGGGGACGTGGTGGCGTCCTCCGGGTCGGCCGGTTCCGGGGACGTGGTGGCGTCGTCCGGGACGGCCGGGGCCCGGAGCGCCGGGGCGTCGTCCGGGACGGCCGGTTCCGGGGACGGGCCGGCTGCCTCGGCGGGGGCCGTCGGCGAGGTGGCCGAGTCCGAGGGTGTGGTGGCGTCCTCCGGGTCGGCCGGTTCCGGGGACGTGGTGGCGTCGTCCGGGACGGCCGGGGCCCAGAGCGCCGGGGCGTCCTCCGGGACGGCCGGTTCCGGGGACGGGCCGGCTGCCTCGGCGGGGGCCATCGGCGGGGTGGCCGAGTCCGAGGGTGTGGTGGCGTCCTCCGAGGCGGCCGGTTCCGCCGACGTGGTGGCCGGCTCGGCCGGGGCCGTCGGGGAGGCGGTCGCCGGCGAGGTGGGCGAGTCCGATGGCGCCGTGGAGTCCTCTGAGGCGGCGTTCCCCGGCACGGGGGCCGAGTCCGTTGGCGCAGGGGTCGCCAACGGGGCCGCCGGGGCCGGGAGAAGACCCGGTGCCGTGGGTGAGGACCGGCCCTCGGGTTCGCCGGCCGTGGGTCACCCACCCGTCTCCTCCGGCCCCTCCGCTTCCGTGGAACACCCCGGCACCGCCGGTGTCCCCACCCCCGCCCGCCCCCTCGACCCGGCCACGTTGCGGGCCGCCCTCGTCGCTGTGCTGCCCGGGCACATGGTGCCGGCCGCCGTCGTGGTGCTGGAGCGGATGCCGCTCACCCCGCAGCACAAGATCGACCGACGGGCCCTGCCCGCTCCGGAGCGGGCGTCCACGGCGGGCCGCGTGCCGCCCCGTTCCCCCCGGGAGCGCTCCCTCGCCGCGATCTGGGCCGACGTCCTGGGCGTCGACGGGATCGGTGTGACGGACAACTTCCTGGACCTGGGCGGTGACTCGGTTCTCGCCGCGCGCGCCCTGTCCCGCATCCGGGACGAGCTGGGAGTGCGGCTGACCGTACGCGACGTCTTCACCGCCCGTACGGTCGCCGCCCTGGCGCCCCTGCTCGGCGACCCGTCCGCCGCCGCCCCGCCGGACCCGATCCCGCCGGCCCCCGCCGGCGGCGTCCTGCCGCTGTCCAGCGCCCAGCGCCGGCTGTGGTTCCTGGACGACCTGACCGACGGCGGCACCGAGTACAACACCGGCGTGTCCCTGCGGCTGCGCGGCGCGCTCGACGAGGACGCGCTGCGCCGGTCCCTGCACCGCCTCGCCGCCCGGCACGCCTCGCTGCGCACCACGTTCACCACCGTCGACGGACAGGGCGTCCAGCGCGTCGCGGCCGACCCCGACCTGCCCCTGCGGACGGCCGACCTCACGGGCGTACCCGGGGCGCGCCGGGCCGAGGCGGCCGAGGAACTGCTCACCGGGGAGCTGTGCAGCCCCTTCGACCTGGAGGCGGGCCCGCTCACCCGCGCGCTGCTCGTCCGCCTCGCCGAGGACGACCACCTGCTGCTGCTGGCCCAGCATCACATCGTCACCGACGGCTGGTCGGTGGGCGTCCTCACCCGGGAACTCGCCGCCCTCTACCGCGCCGAGGCCACCGGCGAGCCCGACGGGCTGCCCCGGCCCGCCGTGCAGTACCCGGACTTCGCCGTGTGGGAGCAGGGGCAGCGGGCCGGGAACGCCGGAAACGCCGGGAACGCCGAAAATACAGACGCCGCTGACCTGGCCTACTGGAGACGGCACCTGTCGGACCTCCAGCAGCTGGAGCTGCCCACCGACCGGCCGCGTCCGGCGGTGCGCACCACCGCCGGGGCGGCACACCACCACCGTCTCCCCGCGGAGCTGACGGCCCGGCTGCGGCATCTGGCGACGGGCCGCGGCACGACCGTGTTCACCCTGTTCGCGGGGGCCGCGGCGCTGCTGTTCGCCCGCTACTCGGGGCAGCGGGACGTGGCGTTCGGCACCGTCACCAACGGGCGGGGCCGCCGGGAGCTGGAGGACGTGCCGGGGTTCTTCGCCAACACGGTGGTGCTGCGCACGGACGTGGACGAGCGGGTGACCGTCGACCGGTTCGTGGAGGGCATGCGGACCACGGTGCTGGACGCCTTCGCCCACGACGGCGTGCCGTTCGACCGGGTGGTGGAGGAGCTGGCGCCCACCCGGGACCCCAGCCGGACCCCGCTGGTGCAGGCGCTCGTCGTCCAGCAGACGCCCCTCGGCGTGCCGCCCCTCGCCGGCGGCCTGCGTCTGGAGGAGCATCCGCTGCCCCGCCCGGCCGCCCGCTTCGACCTGGTCCTGGAGTTCACACCGGACGCCGACGGCGGCTGCGCGCTGACCGTCGAGTACAACACGGACCTGTTCGAGGCGGTGACCGTGGCCCGCCTGACCGGTCATCTGCACCGCCTGCTGGCGGGCATGGCGGACGGCCCGGGCCGCACGCTGACCGAGCTGCCCATGCTGTCGGCCGCGGAGCGGCACACCCTGGTGGACGCCTGGAACCCGCCCGCGCGCCGGAGCCGGGACACCGGGGACGTCACGCTGCCCGGGCTGTTCCGCGCCCAGGTCGCCCGGACCCCCGGCCGGACCGCCGTCGTCTGCGGCCCCGACCGGCTCGACTACGCCGAGACCGACCGGCGCGCCGGCCGACTGGCGCGGCTGCTCGTCGCGCGCGGCGCCGGCCCGGAGACCCTGGTCGCGCTGTGCCTGCCGCGCTCGGTCGACCTGGTGCCCGTGCTGTGGGCGGTGCTGAAGTCGGGCGCGGGCTATCTGCCGGTGGACCCCGCCTATCCCGCCGAGCGGATCCGCTTCATGCTGGACGACGCCCGGCCCGCCCTCGTCCTCGCCACCCGGGACACCGCGTCCGCCCTGCCCGAGGACTGCGTCCCGCTGCTGCTGGAGGACTGCGCCGGCCAGGACGTGCCCGACCCGGACCTGGCCGACGCCGACCTGACCGACGCCGACCGGATCCGGCCGCTGCTGCCGGACCATCCCGCGTACGTCATCTACACCTCCGGTTCCACCGGGCGCCCCAAGGGGGTCGTGGTCACCCATCGCAGTGTCGCCGCGCTGGCCGCCTGGGCGGGGGAGCGGTTCGGACCCGACGGGCTCGCCCATGTGATCGCCTCCACCTCCCTCAACTTCGACGTCTCGGTCTTCGAGCTGCTGTGCCCGCTGCTGGCCGGCGGCTCCGTGGAGGTGGTCGCCGACCTGCCGGCCCTCGCCGACACGCCGGCCCCGCGCAGCGCCGGGCTGCTCAGCGGAGTGCCCTCCGTCGTCTCCCGGCTGGTCGCGGGCGGTACGGCACCCGTGACGGCGGACACCGTCGTCCTGGCCGGTGAGGCCCTGCCCGCGCAGACGGTGCACGACGTGCGCGCCGCCATGCCCGCGGCCCGGATCGCCAACATCTACGGCCCCACCGAGGCCACCGTGTACGCCACCGCGTGGTTCGCCGACGGCCGGCTGCCGGAGCAGTCCCCGCCCATCGGCGAACCCGTGGCCGTGACCCGGGCGTACGTCCTGGACGGCGCCCTGCGGCTCCAGCCGCCCGGTGTCACGGGCGAGCTGTATCTCGGGGGCGGCGGCCTGGCGCGCGGCTACCTGAACCGTCCGGGACTGTCCGCCGCCCGCTTCGTCGCCGATCCGTTCGGCGCGCCGGGTGAGCGCATGTACCGCACCGGCGACCTGGTGCGCCGGCGGGCCGACGGCCGGCTGGAGTACCTCGGCCGGATCGACCAGCAGGTCAAGGTGCGCGGCTTCCGGATCGAACTGGGCGAGGTGGAGGAGGCGCTGCGCCGCTGCGCCGGCGTGGCCGAGGCGGCGGCCACCGCGGCCGACACCGACGGCCACCGGCGCCTCGCCGGCTACGTCGTCCCGGCCCCCGGAGCGCGGGTCGACCCCGAGGCCGTACGCCGGGAACTGGGCCGTACGCTGCCCGACTACATGGTCCCGGCGGTCGTCGTCGTGCTGGACGACCTGCCGCTCAACCCCAACGGCAAGATCGACCGCGGGCGCCTGCCCGACCCCGGCCCCGCCGTGCGGGCCGTACGGCACGTCGCCCCCCGCACTCCCACCGAGCACGCCCTCGCCGCGATCTGGGCGGACGTGCTGCACGTGGAGCGGATCGGCGTCGACGACAACTTCTTCGAACTCGGCGGCGACTCCATCCTCAGCATCCAGGTGGTGGCCCGGGCCCGGCAGGAGGGCCTGATGCTGACCTCCCGGGACCTCTACCAGCACCAGACGGTCGCCGCCCTCGCCCGCCGCGCGGACGCCGCCGGAAGCTCCCGCGCCGCGGCCCCGGCCCCGGAGGCGGCCACCGGAGCGGCCCCTCTGACACCGATCCAGCACTGGCTGTTCGGCACGGCCGCCGAGCGGGCGGCCCACTTCGCGCAGGCGCTGTCCGTCCAGGTGCCCGACGACCTGGACGCGGCGGCACTCGAGGACGCGCTGAACGACCTGGCCGCCCATCACGACGCCCTGCGCTCCCGCTTCACCGCCGGCGACGGCACCCCGCGGGTCGGCTGGGCCGTCGCGGACCGGGCGCCCCGGATCGTCCTGGGCCGGCACACCGGCCCGGACCAGGACACCCCCCACTTCGGCTCCTTCGACCTCGCCGCGGGGCCGCTGCTGCGGGCCGTGCTGCACGACCGCGGCCCCGGCCTGCCGCGGGTCCTGCACCTCGCCGTGCACCACCTGGTGGTCGACGGCGTGTCCTGGCGGATCCTGCTGGACGACCTGGACACCGCCTACCGGGCCCGCCGCGCGGGCGACGACAGCGCGGCGGCCCTGCCCGCGAAGTCCACCCCCGTACGGCAGTGGGCGCGCCGGCTGCACGCGCACGCGGCGGACGGCGGCTTCGACGACGAGCGGGAGTACTGGGCCCGGGAGGTCCCGGACACCGCTCCCGCCGTGCCCCAGGACACGGACGGCGCCAACACCTACGCCTCCCAGCGCGCGGTCACCGTCCGTCTGAGCCCCGAGGACACCGCGGTCCTGCTGCGCACCCTGCCCGAGACCTACCGCACCCAGGTCAACGACGTGCTGCTCGGCGCCCTCGGCCGCGCCCTGTGCGCCGGGACCGGGCGGGAACGCGTGGTGGTCGACGTCGAGGGCCACGGCCGCGAGGAACTCTTCCCCGACCTGGACCTCAGCCGCACGGTCGGCTGGTTCACCACCCGTTACCCCGTCGCCCTCACCGTGCCCGGGGACGCCGGCTGGGACACCGTCCTGAAGGGGGTCAAGGAGCAGCTGCGCGCCGTACCCCGGCACGGCCTCGGCCACGACGCGCTGCGCCACCTCGCCGCTCCCGGTGCCGCGCCCGGCACCCCGCACGCCCAGATCAGCTTCAACTACCTGGGCCGGATGGGGCTGCCGGACGGCGGCGACGGACTGTACCGGGGCACCGTCCGGCCGCTGGAGCTGGACGCCGACCCGGCCGCCGAGCGCCCGCACGCCCTGGAGGTCGTCGGCCACCTCGACGGCGACCGCCTGGAGTTCACCTGGTTCTACTCCGACCGGCTGCACCGGCAGGACACGGTCCGGGCCCTCGCGGACCGCTTCGCGGACGCGCTGACGGACCTCGCCCGGTACGCCGCGTCACCGGGCGCCGCCGGACGCACCCCGTCCGACTTCCCGCTGGCCCGGCTCGACCAGGCCGCCGTGGACCGCGTCACCGGCGCGGACCCGGCCGCCGTGGCGGACGTCCTGCCCCTCACGCCGACCCAGGCGGGCATGCTCTTCCACGGGCTCTCCCAGGACGACCGAGGCGTCTACTTCCAGCAGCTCACCTTCGTCCTGGACGGCGTACCGGACCCGGAGGCCCTCGCCGCCGCCTGGCAGCACGTGACCGACCGCACCGAGGTGCTGCGCGGCCGGGTCGTCTGGCAGGACATACCCGAGCCGCTGCTGGTGGTGCAGCGCCACGCGGCCCTGCCGGTCACCCACCTGGACTGGCGCGACCTGACCGAGGACGAGCGCCGCGCCCGGCTGGACGACGTCCTGGCCCACGACCGCGCGGACGGCATCGACCTGACCCGGGCCCCCCTCCAGCGCCTGCTCCTCGCCCGCGTGTCCGGCACCGCCGTGCGCGTGGTGTGGTCCTTCCACCACCTGCTCCTGGACGGCTGGAGCCTGTTCCAGGTCCTCACGGACGTCTTCGCCCGGCACGCCGGCACCGCGCCGGAGACCGGCCGGGACCGCCCGCCCTACCGCGACTACCTGGCCTGGCTGCGCGGACGCGACACGGCCGAGGCCGAACGGCACTGGCGGCACCGCCTGTCCGGCCTGACCGAGGCCACGCCTTTGCCGTACGACCGCGAGCCGCGCGAGAGCCACCGCGCCGAGTCCACGCACGAGGTCCGGGCCACCGTGCCCGCCGCCGCGACCCGGGCGCTGGAGGAGCTGGCGCGCACCTCGGGCCTGACCCTGAACACCCTCGTGCAGGGCGCCTGGGCGCTGCTGCTGGGCCGTCAGGCGGGCCACGACGAGGTGGTGTTCGGCACCACCGTGTCCGGACGGCCGCCCGAGCTGCCCGGCTCCGACGCCATGACCGGCCTGTTCATCACCACCCTGCCCACCCGGGTCGCCGTCCCGGACCGGGGCACCCTCGTGGACTGGCTGCGCGCCCTGCAGCGCGACCAGAGCGAGGACCGGCGCTTCGACCACGTACCGCTCACCCGGATCCGGACGTTCACCGGACTACCGGAGCGGGTCGGCCTGTTCGACAGCATCGTCGTCTTCGAGAACTACCCGGTGGACGACGGTCTCGCCGCCGCCCACGGGCTGCGCCTCAGCGGCCTGGAGGGCATCGAGACCACCAACTACCCGCTGAGCCTGACCGCCTACCCCGGCCCGGAGCTGACCCTGCGCCTCGGCTACGACCCGGAACTGTTCGACACCGGCACCGCCGAGCGGCTGGCCGAGTACCTGACCGTGCTGCTCACGGGCATGCCCGGCGCGTCCCCGCGCCCGCCCGCCCGGCTGTCGCTGCTCGGCCCGGACCGTCGCGAACAGGTGCTGCACGCCTGGAACGACACCGCCACCGACCTGCCCGACACCACCGTCGCCGGCCTCTTCGCCGCCCAGGTGCGCCGCACCCCCGACGCGGTGGCGCTGGAGGCCGGCACCGAGCGCGTCACCTACCGGGAGCTCGACGCGCGGTCGGCGCGCCGGGCGGCCCGGCTGGCCGCGCTCGGCGTACGGCCGGAACGCCCGGTCGGCGTGCTCGTGGACCGCTCCGTGGAGCTGGTCGTCGCCCAGCTGGCCCTCGTCCGCACCGGCGGGGTGTACGTCCCGCTGGACGGCCGGGCACCGCGCGAGCGGCTGCGCCGGATGCTGGCCGAGGCCGGGGCGGACCTGCTGCTCACCGACGCCACGTGGGAGGAGACCGCCCGCGACCTGCTGCCGGACGACCGCGTCCTGCGGGTCGACGTCCCGGCCGGGGCCGACCACCCCGCGCCCGCCCACGCCGTCCACCCCGACAACGTCCAGTACCTGATGTTCACCTCGGGCTCCACCGGCGTGCCCAAGGGGGTCGCGGTGCGCCAGCGGGACGTCGTCGCGCTCGCCCTCGACCGGGCCTTCACCGGGCACGACCGGGTCCTCGTGCACTCCCCGCACGCCTTCGACGCCGCCACCTACGAGGTGTGGGTGCCGCTGCTGCGCGGCGGCACGGCCGTCCTCGCCCCGCCCACCGACCTGGACGCCGCCGCCGTCCGCCGTGCCGTCACCGAACAGGGCGTCGGCTGCCTGTGGCTCACCGCCGGGCTGTTCCGCCTCCTCGCCCAGGAGGACCCGGGCTGCCTGCGCGGCGCCCGGGAGGTGTGGACGGGCGGCGAGGCCGTGCCGGGGGCGGTCGTGCGCCGGGTGCTGGACGCCTGTCCCGGCCTGACCGTCGTGGACGGCTACGGCCCCACCGAGACCACCACCTTCGCCACCCGCCGCGTCTTCCGCGCCGGCGACCCGCTGCCCGCCGTGCTGCCCATCGGACGCCCGCTGGACAACACCCGCGTGTACGTCCTGGACGGCGCCCTCCAGCCCCAGCCGCCGGGTGTCCCCGGCGAGCTGTACATCGCCGGCGCGGGACTCGCCCGCGGCTACGCCGGCCGGCCCGGTGCCACCGCCGCCCGCTACCTCGCCGACCCCTTCGGACCGGCCGGCGCGCGGATGTACCGCACGGGTGACGTCGTGCGCTGGAGCGCCGACGGCGAACTGCACTTCGTCGGCCGCGCCGACGACCAGATCAAGATCCGCGGCTTCCGCGTCGAACCCGCCGAGATCGAGGCCCGGCTGACCGCCCACCCCGGCATCGCCGAGGCCGTCGTGTCCCTGTACGAGGACGCGGGCCGCAAGCGGCTGGCCTCCCACCTCGTGCCGGCCGAGGGCGCCGCGGTGCCCTCCGCCGCCGCACTGCGCGACCACCTGGCGGCCGGGCTGCCCGACTACATGCTGCCCGCCGCGTTCGTCACCGTGTCCGCGCTGCCCCTGACCGCCAACGGCAAGGTCGACCGGCGGCGGCTGCCCGCCCCCGACTGGTCGGCGGGCGCCGAGGACGCCTACCGGGCCCCGCGCAGCGAGGCCGAGCGGCTGCTCGCCGGGATCTGGGCCGACCTGCTCGGCGTGGAACGGGTCGGCGTGGACGACAACTTCTTCATGCTGGGCGGCGACTCCATCCTCAGCATCCAGGTCGTCTCCCGCGCCCGCGCCGCGGGCCTCACCCTCACCCCGCGCGACCTGTTCCGGCGGCCCACGGTGGCCGGGCTGGCCGCCGGTGGGGCCGCCGCACCCGCCGTCGCCGGCACCGGGCCGGTCAGCGGCGAGGCGGACCTCACCCCCATCCAGCACTGGTTCCTCGACCCGCGGCCCGCCCGGGCCGGGTTCTTCAACCAGTCCGTCGTCATCGAGGCCGCCGGCCCGGTCGACGAGGACGCCCTGCGTCGCGCCCTCACCGCCCTGTGGACCCACCACGACGCCCTGCGCGCCCGGTTCCACCTCGACGGCGACGGCACCTGGCGCCAGCACGTACCGGCCGCCGACGGCCCGGTCCCCGAACTGCTCCGGGTGCACGGTCCGGAGGCCGAGGAACACGTCACGGCGGCGACCCACGCCGGACTGGACCTCGCCACCGGACCCCTGTGCGCCGCCCGCCTGTTCACCGCCGACGGCACCCGGCCCGCCCGGCTGCTGCTCGTCGTCCACCACATGGTCGTCGACGGCGTCTCCTGGCGGATCCTGCTGGAGGACCTGGAGACCGGCTACCGGCAGGCCGCGGCGGGCGAACCCGTACGGCTGCCCGCCCGCACCACCTCCGTGCACGAGTGGGCGCACCGGCTGCGCGAGCGCGCCGGGACCGGCTTCGCCGCCCGGCGCGACCACTGGGAGGAGACCGCCCGGCACTGCGCCACCCCGCTGCCCGCCGACGGCGACGGCGACGCCACCATGGCCGGCGTCCGCGAGGTCAGCGTGCGCCTGGACCGCGGGCGCACCGACGACCTGCTGCGCCGCGTCCCCGGCGCCTACCGCACCCGGATCGACGACGTCCTGCTCACCGCGCTGGGCCGGGTCCTGGCCGACTGGACCGGACGCGCCACCGTCGCCGTCGGCCTGGAGGGGCACGGCCGCGAGGACCAGCTGTTCGAGGACGTCGACCTGTCCCGCACGGTCGGCTGGTTCACCTCCCTGTACCCGGTCGCCCTCACCGTCCCGGCGGGCGACTGGGGAGCCGCCCTGAAGTCGGTCAAGGAGCAGCTGCGGGCCGTACCCGACCGGGGCCTCGGCTACGGCGTCCTGCGCCACCTCGCCCGCGACGCGGCCCTCACCGGCACCCCGATGCCCGGCATCAGCTTCAACTATCTCGGCCGCTTCGACTGGTCCGCCGGCGGCGGCACCCTGATCGGCGCGGTGCCCGGCGGACTCGGTGGAGCGGAGGCACCCGGCACCGAACGGCCGCACCTGCTGGACGTGATCGCCCGCGTCGAGGACGACGAGCTGGAGATCACCTGGCACTACAGCCCCGGACGGCACCACGAGGACACCGTCACCGCGCTCGCCGAGGGCATGCTGCGGGCGCTGGAGGAGCTCGTCGCGCACTGCGCCCGGCCCGGCGCGGGCGGCCGTACGCCCTCGGACTTCCCGCTGGCCCGGCTGGACCAGTCGGCCGTGGACCGGATCGCCGGCGACGGACGCGAGGTCGCGGACGTGTACCCGCTGACGCCGATGCAGGCGGGCATGCTCTTCCACAGCCTGCTGGACCCCGACGGCCGCACCTACGTCAACCAGGTGCAGCTGGTGCTGTCCGGCGTCACCGACCCGCAGGCCCTCGCCACGGCCTGGCAGCACACCGCGGACGCCAACCCGGTCCTGCGCACCGGCCTCGTCTGGCAGGAGACCGCCGAACCGCTCCAGGTCGTGCGGCACCGGGCCACCGTGCCCGTCACCCACCACGACTGGTCCGGAGAACCCGCCGACCGGGGCGCGCGCGACCTGGACCGGCTGCTGGCCGAGGACCGGGAGGCGGGCATCGACCTCGGCACGGCGCCCCTGATGCGGCTGATGCTGATCCGGCTGGCACCGGACCGGGTGCGCCTGGTGTGGACCTTCCACCACGTCCTGCTCGACGGCTGGAGCGCGGCCCAGGTCTTCGACGAGGTCTGCGAGCGGTACGCGGCCCTGACCTCCGGGCGCCCCCCGCGGCCGACCGAGCGCCGGCCCTTCGCCGACTACCTGCACTGGCTGGCCGGGCAGGACACCGGCCAGGCCGAACGGTACTGGCGCGAGACCCTCGCCGGTTTCCAGGCCCCCACCGAGCTGCCCCGCGACCGACGGCCCGCCCAGGCCCACCGCGACGCCTCCTCCGGGACGGTGCGGGTGACCCTCGGCCGGGACGTCTCGGCGCGGCTGCGGGAGACCGCCCAGCGGGCGGGACTGACCCTCAACACCGTCCTCCAGGGCGCGTGGGCGCTGCTGCTGGCCCGCTACGGCGGCGGTGACGACGTGGTGTTCGGCACCACCGTCTCCGGCCGGCCCGCCGGCCTGCCCGGCGTCACCTCGATGGTCGGCCTGTTCATCAACACCCTGCCCACCCGGGCACGCGTCGACGGACGGCGCCTGCTGCCGGACTGGCTGCGCGACCTCCAGGCCGCCCAGTCGGAGGCCCGGCGTCACGACTTCGTCTCGCTGGCCCAGGTGCAGTCCTGGAGCGAGGTGCCCGGCGGCACCAGCCTGTTCGACTCCATCGTGGTGTTCGAGAACTACCCGTTCGACGAGGGCTCGCTCGCCCGGCACGGCCTGGCCATGGAACAGGAACGGGACCTGGAGCCGACGAACTACCCGCTCAGCGTGGTCATCGCGCCCGGCGACAGCCTGGCCGTGAACCTCGACTACGACCCCGGAGCGTTCGACCCGGCGACGGTCGAGGCGCTCGGTGAGAGCCTGCGCACGCTGCTGACCGGGATGGCCACCGACCCCGACCGCCGCCTCGCCGACCTGCCCCTCCTGGACCCGGCCGGCGGCCGGGACCTCGTCGGCCGGTTCGGCGGACCCGTACGGGAGGCGCCGCGGGACACCCTGCCCGAGGCGTTCCGGCGGCAGGCCGAGCGCACCCCGCACGCCCCGGCCGTCCGCCACGGCGACGCGTGCCTCACCTACCGCGAACTCGACGCCCGCTCCAGCCGGCTGGCCCGGCGGCTCATCGCGGCCGGCGCGGGACCCGAGCGCTTCGTCGCCCTGTGCCTGCCCCGCACCGAGGACCTGGTCGTGGCGCTCCTGGCCGTGCTCAAGAGCGGCGCCGCCTATCTGCCGGTCGACCCGCAGTACCCGGCGGAGCGCGTGGCGTTCCTCTTCGAGGACGTACGGCCCGACGCCGTGATCACCAGCGCGGCGACCGCCGGACGGCTGCCCGAGGGCCCGTACACCCGGATCCTGCTCGACCAGGACCAGGACCAGGACCAGGACCAGGACCAGGACCCTGCCGCGGCCGTCCCGGACCCGCCCGTCGGCGACGGCGAGCGGCGCGGCCCGCTGCTGCCCGGCCACCCGGCCTACGTCATCCACACCTCCGGCTCGACCGGTCGCCCCAAGGGCGTCGTCGTCACCCACGCGTCGGTGCTGGCCCTGACCGACTGGGCCGCAACCGAGTTCACCGGCCGGGGACTGGCCCACGTCGTGGCCTCCACCTCCCTCAACTTCGACGTGTCGGTCTTCGAGATCTTCTCCCCGCTGCTGTCCGGCGGCTGCGTCGAGATCGTCCGCGACCTGCTGGCCCTGGCCGAACGCCCCGGACCCTGGCGGGCCGGACTGCTCAGCGCGGTGCCCTCCGCCCTGGACCGGCTGCTCGCGGAGGACGCCGTACAGGTCGGCGCGGACACGGTCGTCCTCGCGGGGGAGGGGCTGCCCGCCCGCACCGTACGCCGGGTCCGTGAGGCCGTCCCCGGCTGCCGGGTCATGAACATCTACGGCCCCACCGAGGCGACCGTCTACGCCACCGCCTTCACCTGCGACCCGGCCGACCCCGACCGCGACCCGCCGATCGGCCGCCCCGTGGGCGGCGCCCGCGCCTACGTCCTGGACCCGCACATGCGCCCGGTCCCCGCAGGCGCGCCCGGCGAACTGTTCCTCGCCGGCACCGGCGTCGCCCGCGGCTACCTGGGCCGTCCGGGCCTGACCGCGTCGCGTTTCCTGCCCGACCCCTTCGGCCCGCCCGGCGCCCGCATGTACCGCACCGGCGACCTGGTCCGCTGGACGGCCGACGGCGACCTGCGCTACCTCGGCCGCGGCGACGACCAGGTCAAGGTGCGCGGCTTCCGCATCGAACTCGGCGAGCTGGAGGCCGCGCTGACCCGGCACCCGGCCGTCGCCGCCGCGGCGGCCCGGGTGGTCGAGCACGCCGGACACCGCCGGCTGGTCGGCTACGCGGTACCCCGCGGGACCGCCCTGCCGGACCCCGCCGAACTGCGCGCCTTCCTCGCCCACAGCCTCCCCGACCACCTCGTCCCCGCCCTGATCGTGCCGCTGGACCGGCTGCCGCTCGGCGCCACCGGCAAGCTCGACCGGCGGGCGCTGCCCGCACCGCGGTGGGCCGCCCAGGCCGCCGGCACCGCCCGGCCGCCGCGCACCGAGGCGGAACAGACCCTCGCGGCGATCTGGTGCGAGGTGCTCGGCGTGCCCGAAGTCGGCGCCGACGACAACTACTTCACCCTCGGCGGCGACTCCATCCTCGGCATCCAGATCGTCTCGGCCGCCCGCCGCGCCGGTCTCGCCCTGACCCCCCGGCACCTGTTCACCCACCAGACCCTCGCCGAACTCGCCGCTGCGGCAACCGAGTTCCACGAGTCCGCTGTCACCGCCGAGCAGGGGCCCGTCGTCGGCGACGCTCCGCTCACCCCCGTACAGCACTGGCTGTTCGACACCCTGACCGGCGACCCCGCGCACTTCAGCCAGACGGTCTCCTTCGAGCTGGCCGAGGACCCCGGCGAGCCGTTGCTGCGCGCCGCGCTGGCAGCCGTACTGGAGCACCACGACGCGCTCCGCATGCGCTTCGAACCGGCCGGGGACGGGCGCCGGCGGCAGTACGGCACCCCGCCCGGCGACGACGCCCCGCACCTGGAGGTGCACGACCACGCGGCCGTGCCCGAGGTGGCCGCCGCCCTCGCCGCCGGCTTCGACCTGGCCGCCGGGCCGCTGCTGCGGGCCGCGCTGTGCCGTCCCGGGGACGGCGGCCGGCCGGTGCTGCTGCTCGCCGCGCACCACCTGGTCGTGGACGCCGTGTCCTGGCGGCTGCTCCTGGAGGACCTGGACACCGCCTACCGCGCCCTGCGGGACGGCGAACGGCCCGACCTCGGCGCCAAGAGCACCTCGTTCGCGGCCTGGGCCCGGCGGCTCGCCGCCCACACCGCGGCGGGCGGTTTCGACGGCGAACTCGCCCACTGGCGCGACCTGGACGCCGGCACCGCCCTGCCCGCCGACCACACCGGCGGTGCGAACACCGCCGCCGTCGAGGAGAGCGTGACCACCGCCCTCGGCGCCGAGGACACCCGCCGGCTGCTCCAGGACGTGCCGGAGGCGTACCGCACCCGCGTCAACGACGTCCTGCTGTGCGCGCTGGGCCGGGTCCTGGCCCGCTGGACCGGCCGGGACCGGGTCGCGGTGACCCTCGAAGGCCACGGCCGCGAGGAGCTGTTCGACGACATCGACCTGGCCCGCACCGGTGGCTGGTTCACCGCGATGTACCCGGTCGCCCTGGACGTGCCCCGCGACGCGGACACCGGCACCGTCCTGAAGGCCGTCAAGGAGAACCTGCGCGCCGTCCCGCACGGCGGACTGGGCTACGGCGCGCTGCGCCACCTGCACCCGACGGCCGGCCCCGCCCTGCCCGGCCTGCCCCAGGTCTGCTTCAACTACCTGGGCCAGCAGGACCGGACCTTCGCCCCGGGCGGCCTGCTGCACGCGCCCCACGGCGCGCTCGGCGGCGGCATGGACACCTCCGCCGAACGCCCGCACCTCCTCGACGTGCTGGGCCGGGTGAGCGACGGCCGGCTGGAGTTCACCTGGTCGTACTCCCGCGAGGTGCACCGGCACGACACCGTCGCCCGGCTGGCGGCCGAACTGACCGCCGAACTCAAGGAGATCGTCCGGCACTGCGCCGAGCCCGGCGCCGGCGGCCGTACCCCGTCCGACTTCCCGCTGGCCCCGCTCGACCAGGCCGCCGTGGACCGGCTCGTGGGCACCGGAACGGACGTCGTGGACGTGTATCCGCTCACACCCACCCAGACCGGCATGGTGGTGCACGGCCTGGACGAGGCCGGACACGGCCTGTATGTCGAGCAGATCACCTTCGTGGCGGACGGCGCCCGGGACCCCGGACAGCTGGCTGCCGCCTGGCAGCACGTCGTCGACCGCACCCCCGTGCTGCGCACCTCCGTCGCCCTGCACGGCGTACCCGTGCCCCTCCAGATCGTCCACCGCGACGTGACCCTGCCGGTCACCGAGCACGACTGGAGCGGTGTGCCGGAAGACCGGCGGGAGACCGAGCTGGAGCGGCTGCTCGCCGACGAACGGGCCCGGGGCCTCGCCCTGGACCGGGCCCCGCTGCTGCGGCTCGCCCTGGTCCGGCTCGGCCCGGACGCCGTGCGGGTGGTGTGGACCTTCCACCACGTCCTGCTGGACGGCTGGAGCGTCTTCCACGTCCTGTCCGACGTCATGGCCGCGCACGCCGCCCTGGTCCGCGGCGAGCCGCCCCGGCTGCCCGAACGCAGGCCGTTCGCGGACTACGCCGGCTGGCTGGCCGCCCGCGACACCGGCCGGGCGGCGGAGCACTGGCGCGGCGTCCTCACCGGCCTGAGCAGCCCGACCCCGCTGCCGTACGACCGCAGGCCCGCGCCGGGCACCACGGCACGCTCCGGCACCTGGCTGTCCCAGCGGCTCGGCACCGAGGGGACGAACCGGCTCCAGGAGTTCGCCCGCCGCCACCGCCTCACCCTCAACACCCTGGTGCAGGGCGCCTGGGCGCTGCTGCTGGCCCGGTGGAGCGGGGAGCGGGAGGTGTGCTTCGGCACCACCGTCTCCGGCCGGCCCGCCGACCTGCCCGGCGCCGACACCATCACCGGCCTGTTCATCACCACCCTGCCCGCCCGGACCGCCGTCGACGGCGCCGCGCCCTGCGCCGCCTGGCTGCGCGCCGTGCAGGAGGCCCGGGCCGAGGACCGCCGCCACGACCACATGCCGCTCAACGAGCTGCACGGACTGACCGAACTGCCGCCGGGCACCGAACTGTTCGACAGCCTGGTCGTCTTCGAGAACTATCCCGTCGGCGACGCGACGGCCGGTGCCCACGGACTGACCGTGCGGGACCTGGACGCCCGGGAGGCCACCAACTACCCGCTCACCGTGGTCGTGTCGCCCGGCGACCGGCTCGCCGTCGAACTCGGCTACGACCCACGCTGCTTCGACCCGGCCACCGCAGGCTCCCTGGCCGGCCAGCTGCTGCACACCCTGCACGCCCTGGCCGCCACGGACGGCACCACCCGCCTCGACGACATCGACGTCCTCCCGCCCGCCGAACGGGACCGGCTGCTGCACCCGCCGGCCCGCCCCGCGCGCACGCCGGTACCCGCCGCGACGCTGCCCGCCCTCGTGGAGGCCGCCGTCGACCGGTGGCCGGCCGCCCCCGCCCTCGCCGGACCCGGCACCCTGCTCACGTTCGCGCAGGCCGAGACGGCGGCCAACCGGCTGGCCCATGCGCTCATCGCCCGCGGCGCGGGCCCCGGCGACCTCGTCGCCCTGCTGCTGCCGCGCTCGGCGGACATGGTGCTGGCCCAGCTGGCGGTGGCGAAGACGGGCGCCGCGTTCCTGCCCGTCGACCCCGCCTACCCCGAGGAGCGGATCGCCCTCATGCTGCGGGACGCGGCCCCCGCCCTCACCCTCGACGCCAAGGAGATCGCCGGCCTGCTCGCCGCACCGCCGCACGACACACCCGGACACCGGCCCACCGACGCCGACCGGACCCGCCCGCTCGACCTGGACGACCCGGCCTACGTCATCTACACCTCGGGCTCCACCGGCACCCCCAAGGGCGTCGTCGTCACCCACCGCGGGCTCGCCGCGTTCTCCGCCGCGGAGGCGGCCCACTACCAGGTGGCCCCCGGCGACCGGGTGCTGGCCTTCGCCACGCCCAGCTTCGACGCCTCCGTGCTGGAGCTGTGCATGTCGTTGCCGCACGGCGCCCGTCTGGTCGTCCCCCCGCCCGGCCCGCTGCTCGGCGCCCAGCTGGCCGACGTGCTGCGCACCGAACGCGTCACGCACACCCTGCTGCCGCCGGCCGCGCTCGCCACGCTGCCGCCCGACACCCCCGGCACCCTGCCGGACCTGAAGACGCTGACCGTCGGCGCCGACGCGTGCGGCGCCGAACTGGTCGGCCGCTGGGCCCCGCACCACCGCATGGTCAACTCCTACGGGCCCACCGAGGCCACCGTCGTCGCCACCTGGTCCGCGCCGCTGCGGCCGGACGGCGCCGCCCCGCCCATCGGCCGCCCGCTGCCCGCCACCGGCGCCTACGTCCTCGACGCCCGGCTGCGGCCGGTCCCCGACGGCGTCACCGGCGAACTGTGGCTGTCCGGGCCCGCGCTGGCCCGCGGCTACCTGGGCCGCCCCGGCCTGACCGCCGCCCGGTTCACCGCCGACCCGTTCGGGCCGCCCGGCACCCGCATGTACCGCACCGGCGACCTGGTGCGCCGCGACGCCCACGGCGAACTGCACTACCTGGGCCGCACCGACCACCAGCTCAAGCTGCGCGGCCACCGCATCGAGGCGGGCGAGGTCGAGGCCGTCCTCGCCAGGGACCCGGGCGTGCTGGACGCCGTGGTGACCGTACGGGAGGACGAGCCGGGCCTGCCGCGCCTGGTCGCCCACCTGCTCACGGCACCCGGCGCCGAACCGCCCACCACCGCCGCGCTGCGGACCCTGGCCGCCCGCTTCCTGCCGGGCCACATGGTCCCCACCGCGTTCGTGGTCCTCGACCGCTTCCCGCTCACCGAGAACGGCAAGACCGACCGCGCCGCCCTGCCCGCCCCGGCACCGGCCGAGGAACGGGAACGGGCCGGGTACGTGGCACCCCGCACGCCCACCGAGGAAGCCGTGGCGGCCATCTGGGAGGAGACGCTCGCAACGACCGTGGGCGCCGAGGACGACTACTACCTGCTGGGCGGCGACTCCATGCGCGCCCTGCTCATCGCCTCCCGCGCCAACGACGCGTTCGGCGTCACCCTCACCCCCCGCGACGTCCTCGTCTCCCGCACCGTCGCCGCCCTGGCGGAACTCGTGGAGGACCAGGTGCTGAGCGAACTGGAAGCCGCCGCGTACGGCCACGACGGCGAGGACGGCGCGCACGAGGGCCAGGACGGCCCGCCCGCGGGACACGGCCGTCCCGCCCCTGACGACGAAGACGCCGCGTACGGCGGCCCCGACCACGACGAACGGTGAGGAACCGACGACCATGACGTCTTCGACCCCGTCCAACCCCGACCACCGCCCCGCCTCCCCGGCGTCCGCCCGGCAGGACCGCGCCGAGGCCCTCCCCGCCGACCTGCGCGAGGCACTGCGCCGGCGCCTCGCCGGACGGGCCGGGGCCGCCGCCCCGGGCACCCGGCAGGGCATCCCGCGCGCCGGCCGGGACCACCCGCTGCCCCTGTCCTTCGCCCAGCAGCGCCTGTGGTTCCTGGACCGCCTGCGCCCCGGCGACGCGCGCTACAACAGCGCGGTCGCGCTCCGCCTCACCGGCACCCCGGACCACGAGGCGCTGCGCGAGGCCCTGACCGCCGTGGTGGCCCGGCACGAGGCGCTGCGCACCACGTTCACGGAGACCGACGGCCGGCCCGCGCAGACCGTGCACCCGGCGGGCCCCGTGCCGCTGCCGGTCCGCGACACCGGCGACCTGGACGCGGACCTGCGGGCGGAGTACTCCCGCCCCTTCGACCTGCGGCAGGGCCCCCTGCTGCGGGCGCTGCTGCTGCGCGAGTCCGCCACTTCGCACGTGCTGCTGCTGACCGCCCATCACATCGTCACCGACGGCTGGTCGATGGGCCTGGTCCTGGACGAACTGTGCACGGCCTACGACGCCCTCGCCCGGGGCGCCGCACCGGACCTGCCCCCGGTGGCCACGCAGTACCCCGACTTCGCGGTGTGGCAGCGCGAGCAGCTCTCCGGGGCCCGCCTCGAAGAGCACCTCGCCCACTGGAAGGACCGGCTGACCGGCGCGGTCGCCCCGGAACTGCCCCTGGACCGGCCGCGGCGCGGCGAGGAGGCGGGCGCGGGCGCCGTCCACACCTTCACCGTCCCGGCCCGTCTCACGGCCCGGCTGCGCGACCTCGCCAGGGACCACCGCACCACCCTGCACACCACCCTGGTCGCCGCCACCCAGGCCCTGCTGGCCCGCTGGTCCGGCCAGGACGACATCACCGTCGGCTCCCTCACCCCCGGCCGGTCGCGCACCGACCTGGAACGCACCGTCGGCTTCTTCGTGAACACGGTCGTGCTGCGCACCGCGGTGGACCCCTCCGCCACCTTCCGCGACCTGCTCGCGCAGACGGCCGACACGGTCAACGGCGCCTTCGCGCACGGCGACACGCCGTTCGAGCGGATCGTCGAAGCGGTGGGCGCACCCCGTGAGGCGGGCCGCAACCCGCTGTTCGACGTGCTGGTCCTGCTGCACCCCGACCCGCCCGCCGCGACCGCCCCGCACGGCCTCGCCACCGAACCGGTCACCGTGCCCCGGCAGGCCGCCACCTTCGACCTGAGCGTGGAGTTCGTCCCGGACGGCGAGCACCTGACCGGCCTGCTGGAGTACCGCACCGACCTGTTCGACCCGGCCACCGCCGAGCGCATGACAAGACAGCTGCTGCGCCTCCTGGAGGGCGCCGCCGGCACGCCCGACAGCCCGCTGGGCAGCCTGCCCCTGCTGTCCGAGGAGGAGACCCGACAGGTCGTCCACGACTGGAACCCCGCCGCACCGACGGTCGACGACACCACCTACCCCGCCCTCTTCGAGCAGCGGGCCGCCCGCACCCCCGACGCCCTCGCCCTCGTCGCCGGCGCCGAACGGCTCGACTACGCCGCCCTCAACGCCCGCGCCAACCGGCTCGCCCACCACCTCATCGCCCTGGGCGCCGGCCCCGAACAGCTCGTCGCGCTGCGGCTGCCGCGCACCGCCGACATGATCGTGGCGATCCTCGCGACCTGGAAGTCCGGCGCCGGCTACCTGCCCCTGGACCCGGCCCTGCCCGAGGAACGCGTCCGGTACCTCCTCGACGACGCCCGCCCCGCCCTGGTCCTGGACGAGGCCACCCTGCGCGCGGTGCCCGCGACCGCCCCGGCCACCGACCCCACCGACGCCGACCGGCGCGCCCCGCTGGACCCCCGGAACACCGCCTACGTCATCTACACCTCCGGCTCCACCGGCCGTCCCAAGGGCGTCGCCGTCGCCCACCGCTCGGCCGTGCGCCTGCTGGCCGCCCACCGCGAGGGCTTCGTCGCCGACGCGGGCGGCGGCCCCCTGCGGGTGGCCCTCACCGCGTCCTTCTCCTTCGACACCTCCCTGGAGGGCGTGCTGCTGATGGCCGACGGCCACCCGCTGCACCTGGTCGACGAGGTGACCCGGATGGACCCGGCCGCCCTGGTCGAGTACGTGGTCGAACACCGCGTCGACTTCCTCGACGTCACCCCGTCCTACCTGCGGCAGCTGCTGCCCGCCGGACTGCTCACCGACCCCCGGCACCACCCCCGCGTCCTCATGCTCGGCGGCGAGGCCGTCGGCCCCGCCCTGTGGCGCGAGCTGGCCGCCCACCCGGACGTGCGGGCCCACAACTTCTACGGCCCCACCGAGTGCACGGTCGACGCGCTGTCCTGCCGTATCGACGGCGGCGACCGCCCGCTGGTGGGCCGCCCCCTGCCCGGCGTCCGCGCCTACGTCCTGGACGACCGCCTCCAGCCGGTACCGCCCGGCGTCGGCGGGGAGCTGTACCTCGCCGGCGCCCAGCTGGCCCGCGGTTACACCGGCCGCCCCGGGCTGACCGCGGCACGCTTCCCCGCCGACCCCTACGGCCCGCCCGGCACCCGCATGTACCGCACCGGCGACCTGGCCCGCTGGACCGCCGACGGCCGCCTCGACTACCTCGGCCGCGCCGACGACCAGGTCAAGGTGCGCGGCCACCGCATCGAGCCCGGGGAGATCGAGGCCGCCCTGCTGGCCCTGCCCGGGATCGGCGCCGCCGCGGTCGTCGCCGCACCCGACGCGCACGGCCACACCCGCCTCGCCGCCTACGTCGTCCCCGCGCCCGGCGCGCCCCGGCCCGCCCCCGCCGACCTGCGGGCGGCCCTGCGCCGCACCCTGCCGGACCCCCTGGTCCCGTCGTCCTTCACCCCGCTCGACGCGCTGCCGCTGACCACCAGCGGCAAGCTGGACCGCCGTGCGCTGCCCGTCCCCGCGCCCATCGAGGGGCAGCGCGAGTTCGCCGCCCCCCGCACCCCGGACGAGGAGACCCTGGCCGGCATCTGGGCCGAGGTGCTCGGCGTGCCCCGGGTCGGCGTCACGGACAACTTCTTCGAGCTGGGCGGCGACTCGATCCTCAGCATCCAGGCCGTCGCCCGCGCCCGCGCCGCGGGCCTGCGCATCGGTTCCCAGGACGTCTTCCGCCACCAGACGGTCGCCGACCTGGCCGCCGCCGCCTCCCACCGCACCGCCCCCCTGCCCGCGCCCCGGCGCCCGCACGAGGACGGGCCCGCCCCGCTCACCCCGGTCCAGGAGTGGTTCCTCGCCACCCACGGCCCGCTGCGGCACTTCAGCATGTCGATGCTGCTCGACCTCCCGCGCGACCTCGACCGGCCCGCCCTGGAACGGGCGCTGGAAGCCGTTGTGGCCCACCACCCGTCACTGCGCGCCCGGTTCACCCGCACCGCGCGGACCTGGCGGCAGCACCCCGGCACCGGCCCGGCCACCGCACTGCTGACCTGCCACGACCCCGCGACCCCGGCCGCCGAGGCCGCCGACGCCGCCCGCGCCGCCCTGGACCCGGCCACCGGCGCCCTGCTGCGCGCCGCCCTGCTGACCGGCGGCGAACGGCCTCAACTGTTCCTCACCGTCCACCACCTGGCGGTCGACAGCGTCTCCTGGCGGGTGCTGCTCGCCGACCTCGAACTGGCCTACCGGCAGGCCGCGGCGGGCGGGGAACCCCGGCTCGAACCCGAGCACACCCCGTCCGCCGACTGGGCGCGCCGGCTCACCGACCGGGTCCGCACCGGGGACCTGGACGACGACCTGGCGTACTGGACCGAGGAGGCCGCCCAGCCCCGCACCCCGCTGCCCGTGGACCTGCCCGGCACCCCGCTCGCCGGGTCCGTGCGCACCGTACGCACCCGCGTGGACCGCGCCACCACCGACGCGCTGCTGCGCCGCGTGCCGGGCGTGTACCGCACCCAGGTCAACGACGTGCTGCTGAGCGCGCTGGGCCGGGTCCTCGCCGACTGGACGGGCACCGACCGGGTGACCGTCGCCCTGGAGGGCCACGGACGCGAGGAGGACCTCGCCGAGGGCGCCGACCTGTCCCGCACGGTCGGCTGGTTCACCACCCAGTACCCGGTGACCCTCACCCCCGCGGACCCGGCCGACTGGGGCGCCACCCTCAAGGCCGTCAAGGAGCGGCTGCGGGCCGTACCCCGCCGCGGGCTGACCTACCAGGCGCTCGGCCACCTCGGCTCACCCCGGCCGGAGGCCCGCGCCCTCGGCGCGCTGCCGCTGCCCGCGGTCTGCTTCACCTACCACGGCCAGTGGGAGGCCGCCCCCGGAGGGGACTTCGCGCCCGCCGCCGACGTACCCGGCCGCGACGTGGACCCGGACCGGCCCCTGGACCACCTGCTGGACGTCTCCGCCGTGGTCTCCGACGGCGAGCTGGAGATCACCTGGCACTACAGCGACCAGGTGCACCGGGCCGGCACCGTCCAGCGGCTGGCCGACGGCATGGCGGGCGCCCTGGCGGCCATCGCCGAGCACTGCGCCCGCCCCGGCGCCGGCGGCCGCACGCCCTCCGACTTCCCGCTCGCCCGCCTGGACCAGGCCGGCGTGGACCGGCTCGCCGGCGACGGCCGGGACGTGGAGGACCTGCTGCCCCTCACCCCCCTCCAGGAGGGCATGCTCTTCCACCGGCTCGTCGGCGGACCGGACGACGTGTACGTCGACCAGGCCGCGCTGCTGCTGGAGGGCGTCAGCGACCCCGACGCCCTGGCCGTCGCCTGGCAGCGCGTCACCGACCGCACCCCCGCCCTGCGCACCCGCGTGGTCTGGGAGGACGTGCCGGTACCGCTCCAGGTCGTGCACCGCCGCGTCACCGTACCGGTGGAACGGTTCGACTGGCGGGAAACAGACGGGGCGGAGCGGGCCGACCGGCTCGCCCGGCTGCGCGCCGACGACCTCGCGCGCGGCATCGACCTCGACACCGCGCCCCTGATGCGGCTGACGCTCGTCCGGCTGCCCGACGCCCGGCTGCACCTGCTGTGGACCTCCCACCACCTGATCCTGGACGGCTGGAGCCTCGCCCAGGTGCTCACCGACGTGTTCGCGGAGTACGCGGCGCTCACCGCCGGCACCGAACCGCGGCCCCCGCTGCGGCGGCCGTTCGGCGACTACGTGCGCTGGCTGGCCGGCCAGGACACCGACGCCGCCCACGCGCACTGGCGGACCGTCCTCGACGGCTTCGCCACCCCCACCCCGCTGCCCGCCGACCGCGTCCGGCGCCCCGGGCACGAGACCCGCTCCGCCGATGTGCACACCGCCGGACTGTCCGAGGAGGTCTCCGCACGGCTGGCGCGCACCGCCCGGTCGGCCGGACTCACCCTCGGCACCGTGGTGCAGGGCGCCTGGGCGCTGCTGCTGTCCCGCTACAGCGCCGAACCGGACGTGCTGTTCGGCACCACCGTCTCCGGGCGCCCCGACGACCTGCCCGGCGTCGAGTCGATGGTGGGCATGTTCATCAACACCCTGCCCACCCGCGTCCGTATCGACGGCGGCCGTACCGCCACCGCCTGGCTCAGGGAACTCCAGGAGGCCCAGGCCGAGGCCCGGCGGTTCGCCGCGGTGTCCCTCGCCGAGCTGACCGGCCTGAGCGACGTACCCGCCGGCAGTCCGCTGTTCGACAGCATGGTCGCCTTCGAGAACTACCCCTTCGACGAGGCGGGCGCGGCCGGCTCCGGGATACGCCTGACGGACGTCTCCTCCCGGGATGCCACCAACTACCCCCTCGTCCTGCGGGCCTACCAGGGCGAACGGTTCGGCTTCGACCTCGCCTACGACCCCGGCCTGTTCGACGCCGCGACCGTCCGGGCGCTCGCCGGCCGGCTGTGCCGGCTGCTCACCGAGCTGGCCGACGACCCCGACCGCCCGCTGCGCGCCCTCGCCTGGACCACCGCCGGGGAACGGCACCGGCTGCTCACCGAGTGGAACGGCACCGCCGAGGGCCGGCCCGCCGAGACGCTGCCCGAACTCTTCGCGGCACAGGCCGCCCGCACCCCCCACGCCGAGGCCGTCGGCTGCGGTGACGACCGCCTCGACTACGCCACCCTGGACGCGCGGGCGAACCGCCTCGCCCACCGGCTCGCCGAACTGGGCGCCGGACCCGAGACGTTCGTGGCCCTCGCCCTGCCCCGCTCCACCGACCTCGTCGTGGCCGTCCTCGCCGTGCTCAAGGCCGGCGCCGCCTACCTGCCCGTCGACCCCGCACTGCCCGCCGAACGCGTCCGGGGCATCCTCGCCGACGCCCGGCCGGTGGCACTGGTCACCACCACCCGCACCGAGTCCGGGACCACCGTGCCCGTCCTGCTGCTCGACGACCCCGCCGTACGGGAGGACCTGGCCCGGCGCCCGGCCACCGGCCCGGCGGACCCGGCCCGCCGCCCGCTGCCCGACAGCCCCGCCTACGCCATCTACACCTCCGGCTCCACCGGCCGCCCCAAGGGCGTCGTCGTCCCGCACGCCAACGTGGTCCGGCTGTTCACCCGCACCCGGCAGTGGTTCGGCTTCGGACCCGAGGACGTGTGGACCCTGTTCCACTCCTACGCCTTCGACTTCTCGGTGTGGGAGCTGTGGGGCCCGCTGCTGCACGGCGGCCGGCTCGTCGTCGTCCCCGAGGACACCGCCCGCTCCCCGGAGGACTTCCTGCGGCTGCTCGCCGACGAACAGGTCACCGTCCTCAACCAGACCCCCTCCGCGTTCTACCCGCTGATCCGCGCGGACGCCGAACTCCCCGACACCGGCGACCGGCTGGCGCTGCGCACCGTCATATTCGGCGGCGAGGCGCTGGACGTCACCCGCCTCGCCGACTGGTACGCCCGCCACCCGGACACCGCGCCCCGCCTGGTCAACATGTACGGCATCACCGAGACCACCGTGCACGTCACCTACGCGCCCCTGGACCGCGACGCCGCCCGGGGCGGCACCGCGAGCCCCATCGGCACCGGCATCCCCGACCTGAGGGTCCACGTCCTCGACGACACCATGAACCCCGTACCGCCCGGCGCGGTGGGGGAGTTGTTCGTCGCCGGCGAAGGCCTGGCGCGCGGCTACCTGAACCGGCCCGGCCTCACCGCGGCCCGCTTCCCCGCCGACCCGTTCGGACGGCCCGGCACCCGCATGTACCGCACCGGGGACCGGGCCCGCCGGCGGGCCGACGGCACCCTGGAGTACCTGGGCCGCGCCGACCAGCAGGTCAAGATCCGCGGCTACCGCATCGAACCCGGCGAGATCGAGGCCGCCCTGCACACCCACCCGGGCGTGGGCGCGGCGGCCGTCGGCGTGTACGAGGACACCGCCGGGACACGCCGGCTGGTGGCCCACGTCGTCGGCACCGGCACCGGCGACCGCACCGTGCCGCCCCCCACCGCCGCGGAACTCCGCGCCCACCTGGAGCGGCTGCTGCCCGCGCACATGGTGCCCGCGGCCTACGTGCCGATGGCCGCTCTGCCACTCACCGTCAACGGCAAACTCGACCGGCGCGCCCTGCCCGCCCCCGGCCCCGACGGCTTCGCCGCCGACGCCGCCCGGACCGCGCCGCGCACCCCCGCCGAACGGCTCGTCGCCGCCGCGTGGACCGACGTCCTGGACACCGACGAGGTCGGCGCCGACGACGACTTCTTCGCCCTGGGCGGCGACTCCATCCTCGCCGTCCGCGTCACCTCCCGGCTGCGCGCCGCCTTCGGCACCGACGTCTCACCGAGGCTGCTGTTCACCCACCCCACGCTGTCCGCACTCGCGGCGGCGCTGGGCGACCCCGGGACCGGCAGCGACGCCGACGCCATCCCGGCCGCCGGCGCGGACGGCCCGGCCCCGCTGTCGTACGCCCAGCAACGGCTGTGGTTCCTCGACCGGTTCGAGCCGGGCAGCACCGAGTACACCACCCTGTCGGTGCTGCGCCTGCGCGGCCCGCTCGACACCGGCGCGCTGCGCACCGCCCTGGACGGTCTGGTCGCCCGGCACGGCACGCTGCGCACCACGTTCGCCGAACACGACGGACAGGCACGGCAGATCGTTCACCCGCCGCGGCCCGTCGACCTCCCCGTGGAGGACCTCGCGGACCCCGCCGCCCTGGACGCCCTCATCGAGCACGAGGCCGCCACCCCGTTCGACCTGGCCGCCGGACCGCTGCTGCGCGCCCGCCTGGCCAGGCTCGCCGCCGACGAGCACGTGCTCGTCCTCGCCGTGCACCACATCGCCACCGACGGCTGGTCCGTCGGCGTGCTCGGCCGGGACCTGGGCGAGCTGTACGCGGCGGCCCTGGACGGCCGCCGCCCCGCCCTGCCCGCCCTGCCGGTCCGCTACACCGACTACGCCGCCTGGCAGCGCGGACGCACCGGCCACGCCGAGGCCGACCTCGCGTACTGGCGCCGCGCCCTCGACGGCGTGACCCCGCTGGAAGTGCCCACCGACCGGCCCCGCCCGGCCGTCCGCACCCGCGACGGCGCCCTGGTGACCTTCACCCTGCCCGCCGCGCTGACCGGGCGGCTGCGCGAGCGCGGCCGGGAGGCCGACGCCACCCTCTACATGACCCTGGTGACGGCCTGCCAGGTGCTGCTCGCCCGCTGGGCCGGCCAGGAGGACGTCACCGTCGGCACCGTCACCGCCGGCCGTGAGCGGCCCGAACTGCACGACGTGGTCGGCATGTTCGTCAACACCCTCGTGCTGCGCGGCCGCGTCCGCCCCGACCTGCCCTTCCGGGAGCTGCTCGCCGAGGTGCGCGGCACCGTGCTGGAGGCGTTCGCCCACCAGGACGTCCCCTTCGAGCGGGTCGTGGACGCCCTCCAGCCCGAACGCGACACCAGCCGTACCCCGCTGTTCCAAGTGATGGTCGCGCTGCACAACCTGGGCGCCGAGACGCTCCGGCTGCCCGGCCTCACGGTGGAACCGGTGACCCCGCCGGTCCGCAACGCCACCTTCGACCTCGCCTTCGACTTCGTGGAGAGCGACGGCGGCCTCACCGGCTACCTGGAGTACAACACCGGGCTGTTCGACGCCGGCACCGCCGAGCGGCTCGCCGGCCGGCTGCGGATCCTGCTGGAGGCCGCCGCCGAGGACCCGGAGCGGGCCGTGGGCGCCCTGCCGCTGATGACCGACGACGAGCGGCAGCAGGTGCTCCGGTACGGCACGGGCGCCCGCCTGTCCGAGCCGGACACCACCTTCCCGGCCCTGTTCGAGGATCGGGCCGCCCGCACCCCGCACCACACTGCCCTGGTGACCCGGGACGCCACCTGGGACTTCGCCGGGCTCAACGAGCGGGCCAACCGGCTCGCCCACCACCTCATCGCCGGCGGCGCCGGCCCCGAGGACGTCGTCGCGGTACGGCTCCCGCGCACCTCAGAGCTGGTGGTGGCGGTGCTCGCGGTCCTCAAGGCGGGCGCCACCCTGGTCTGCCTCGACCCCGCGCTGCCGGAGGACCGCGTCGCGTTCCTCCTCGACGACGTCCGGCCGCACACCCTGCTCACCGGCCTCGGCACGGTGCCCTGGGACCGGCTGCCCGCCCACGACCCGGCCGACGCGGACCGCGTCCGGCCGCTGCTGCCCGGGCACACCGCCTACATCATCCACACCTCCGGCTCCACCGGCCGCCCCAAGGGCGTCGCCGTCGAGCACCGGCAGCTGGTCAACCTCTGCCACGACCACCGCGAGAACCTGCTCGCCCCGCACACCGCCGGCGGGCGGCGGCTGCGGGCCGCGCTCAGCGCCTCCTTCTCCTTCGACACCTCCTGGGAAGGACCGCTGCTCCTCGCCCTCGGCCACGAGGTCCACCTCGTCGACGAGGACGTACGCCTGGACCCGGAGGCGTTCTGCGCCCAGGTCGCCGCGCACCGCCTCGACCTGGTGAACGTCACCCCCTCCTTCCTGCGCGAACTCACCTCCGCCGGCCTGCTCGCCCCCGGCCGCCACCACCCGCGGCTGCTCCTCGTCGGCGGCGAGGCCGTCACCACGGCCACCTGGCAGGACCTCCTGCGCGCCGAACGTGAACTCGGCGTGGCCGTGTACAACATGTACGGGCCCACCGAATGCACCGTCGACGCCGTGTACGGCCGCTGCGCCGACCGGCCCGGCCGGCCGGTCCTCGGCCGTCCCGGCGGCAACCTGCGCGCCTACGTCCTCGACGGCGCGCTGCGCCCGGTGCCGCCCGGGACACCCGGGGAGCTGTACCTGGCCGGGGCGCAGGTGGCCCGCGGCTACCTGAACCGGCCCGGACTGACCGCCGCCCGCTTCCTCGCCGACCCGTTCGGCGGGCCGGGCGAGCGGATGTACCGCACCGGGGACCGGGCCCGCTGGGACCGGGACGGGCTGCTGGAGTTCCTGGGGCGCGTGGACGAACAGGTCAAGATCCGCGGGTTCCGCATCGAGCCCGGCGAGGTCGAGGCCGCCCTCCTCGCCCACCCCGACGTCACCGACGCGGCGGTGAGCGCGCGTGAACACGCCGGCCGTCTCATGCTGGTCGCCTATGTGGTGCCCGCCGTCGGCCGGACCCCCTCCGCCGACGCACTGCGGGTCGCCCTGCGCCGAACCCTGCCCGACCACATGGTGCCCGCCGCGTTCGTCACGCTCCCCGGCATCCCGCGCACCACCAGCGGCAAGACCGACCGGCGCGCCCTGCCCGCCCCGCCCGCGCAGCCCGACAGCGCCACCCCGTACACCGCCCCCCGGACCGCCACCGAGGAACGCCTCGCCGCGATCTGGGCCGAGGTCCTCGGCGTCGAACGGGTCGGCACCCAGGACAACTTCTTCGCGCTCGGCGGCGACTCCATCCTCAGCATCCAGATCGTCTCCCGCGCCCGGCAGGCCGGCCTCGCCCTCACCACCAAGGACGTCTTCCGCCACCAGACGGTCGCCGAACTCGCCCTGCGCACCGGCGAGTCGGCACCCCGCACGGCAACCGGCGAGGACGCCCCGGCCGAAGCGCCGCTCACTCCCATCCAGCACTGGTACCTGGACGGGCGCGAGACCGGGCAGAAGCTGCGTTTCACCATGACCCAGCGCCTCGAACTCGCCCCGGACACCGACCCCCTGGCACTGCGGCAGGCCGCCGACGCCCTCGTACGCCACCACGCGGCCCTGCGGACGCGGTTCCGCCGCACCGCCGACGGCTGGCGCCAGCAGGTGCTGGACGAGGCACCGGACGGCGTCTTCACCCGGCACGACCTGACCGGCCTGGACGACGGGGCGGCGGAGGCGGAGGCGCAGCGGCTCACGGACGAGGCGCAGGCCGCCCTCGACCCCGCCGAGGGCCGGGTCGTCCGCGTCCTGTTCCTCGACCTCGGCCCACGGCGAACGGGACAACTCGTCATCACCGCCCACCACCTGGTGATCGACGGCGTCTCCTGGCGCATCCTGCTGGCCGACCTGGAGACCGCCCACCGGGCCGCCGCGGCCGGGGACCCCGCCGTACTGCCCGCCCCCGGGACGTCCTACGGCCACTGGGCCGCCCGCCTCGACCGGCACACCCGCTCCGGCGGCCTGGACGCGGACCTCCCCTACTGGACCCGCGCCACCGCCGCCCCGGCCGGGCTGCCCGCCGGACGGCCCGGCGCCAACACCCACGGCACCGCCGCCACCGTCACCGTCACCCTGGACGCGGAGACCACCGACGCCCTGCTGCGGCAGGTCCCGGAGGTCTACCGCACCCAGGTCAACGACGTCCTCCTCAGCGCTCTCGGCCGCACCCTGGCCCGCTGGTGCGGGCGCGACACCGTACTGCTCGGCGTGGAGGGCCACGGCCGGGAGGACCTGTTCGAGGACGTCGACCTGTCGCGCACCGTGGGCTGGTTCACCGCCGAGTTCCCCCTCGCCCTGCGCGTCGACCCCGACGCCGGCTGGCACGACACCCTCCGCTCGGTCAAGGAGCAGTTGCGCGCCGTACCGCTGCACGGCCTGAGCCACGGCGCCCTGCGCCACCTCCGGCCCGACAGCCCGCTCACCTCCGCCCCGGCCCCCCGGGTCGGCTTCAACTACCACGGCCAGTGGGACGCCGGCGGCGCCACGGCCGACGGCCTGGTCCGCGGCTCCCTGCCCCCGGCCGGCCGGGACACCGACCCGGACGAGCCCCGCCCCTACCTCCTGGACATCACCGGGGTGGTCCAGCGCGGCCGCCTCGAACTGGGCTGGACCTACCCGGCGGAGATCTACGACCGGGCCACCGTCGCCCGGCTCGCCGAGGAGACCACCGCGGCCCTGCGCGACCTGGTGGCACACTGCGCCCGCCCCGGCGCGGGCGGCCGCACCCCCTCCGACTTCCCCCTCGCCCATCTCACCCAGGACCGGCTGGACCGGCTCGTCGGCGACGGCGGGCACGTCGAGGACGTCCTGCCGCTCACCCCGCTCCAGTCCGGCATGCTCTTCCACGGTCTCGTCGACACCGAGCACGCCTACTTCGACCGTACGGCCGTACGGCTGTCCGGCGTGGCCGACCCGGACGCCTTCGCCGCGGCCTGGCAGCAGGTCGCCGACCGCACCCCGGCCCTGCGCACGAGCGTCCACTGGCAGGGCCTGCCCCACCCCGTCCAGATCGTCCACCGCCACGCCGAGCTGCCCGTCACCCGCCTCGACTGGCGCACCCTGACCCCCGGACAGCGCGCCGAGGCGACCGGCCGGCTGCTCGCCGAGGACCGCGCGGCGGGCATGGACCTCACCACCGCACCGCTGACCCGCCTCACCCTGGCCGCACTGCCCGGCGACGAGGTGCTGCTGCTGTGGTCCACCCACCACATCGTCCTGGACGGCTGGAGCACCGGACAGCTGCTCACCGAGGTCTGCGCACGCTACGCCGAGCTGACCGGCGGCCCGCACACGCCACCCCCGGTACGGCGGCCCTTCGCGGACTTCCTGCACTGGCTGGGCGAGCAGGACGAGACGGCCGCCGAACGGCACTGGGCCGACGCCCTGGCCGGGTTCACCGCCCGCACCCCGCTGCCCTACGACCGCACGCCCGCCGAGGCCCACCGGGCCCGGTCCGCCGCGGCCGTCCACCACGAGCTGGACACCGGCGTCTCGCAACGGCTGCGGGAGACCGCCGCCCGCGCCGGGCTCACCGTCAACACCGTGGTGGAGGGCGCCTGGGCGCTGCTGCTGGCCCGGTACAGCGGACGGGACGACGTGGTGTTCGGCACCACCGTCTCCGGCCGCCCCGCCGAACTGCCCGGCGTCGAAGGCATGATCGGCATGTTCATCAACACGGTGCCGACCCGTGTCCGCGTCCCGTCCGGACCCGTACTGCCGTGGCTGCGCGACCTCCAGGAACGCCAGAGCGACGCCCGCCGCTTCGACTTCCTCGCCCTGCCCCGCATCCAGGCCGCCACCGCGATCCCCGCCGGGGAACCACTGTTCGACAGCATGGTGGTCTTCGAGAACTACCCCGTGGACGAGGAGGCCACGGCCCGCACCGGCGTCCGCGTCGAGGAGGTGCGCGCCGACGACGCCACCACCTTCCCCTGGTGCCTGCGCGCCCACCTGGCCGACCGGCTCGGCTTCGACCTCTCCTACGACCCCGCCCTGTTCGACGCCGGCACCGCCGAGCGCGCCGCGGAGCGGTTCGCCGCCCTGCTCACCACCCTCGCCGACGGGTCCGGCGCCGGCCTCGACGACCTCGACCTGCTCACCCCGGACGACCACGGCCTGCTGGCCGCCTGGAACACCACCGCCCGCCGCACCGCACCGCGCAGCCCGGTGGAGCTGTTCGCCGAGCAGGCCCGCCGCGCCCCGGACGCGACAGCGGTGTCCGACGGGGACCGCGCGGTGACCTACCGGGAACTCGCCGAGTGGTCCGGCGCCCTGTCCGCCCGGCTGCTCGCCGCCGGGCTGGCCCCCGAGGGCCGGGTGGCGCTGCTGATGGAGCGCTCCGCCGAACTCGTCGTCGCCCAGCTCGCGGTGCTCATGGCGGGCGGCGCCTACGTGCCCGTGGACACCCGCGCCCCCGAGGAGCGCCGCCGCACCCTCCTCGCCCAGGCGGGCGCGGCCGTCCGGCTCACCGCCGCCGAGGTGGCCGCCGCCCGCCCAGGGACCCCGGACGGGCGGACACCGGACGCCGGTCCCGGCCGGCCGGCGCACGCCACCGGCGCGGAGGAGCAGGCGCCGCCCGCCGATCCCGACCGGCTGGCGTACGTGATGTTCACCTCCGGCTCGACCGGCCGGCCCAAGGCGGTCGCCGTACGCCACCGTGACGTCGCGGCGCTCGCCACCGACAGCCGGTTCGCCGGCGGGGTGTCCGCCCGGGTGCTGCTGCACTCGCCGGTGGCCTTCGACGCGGCCACCTTCGAGGTGTGGGCGCCCCTCCTCAACGGCGGCTGCGTGGTCGTGGCCCCCGGCGACGGCGTGGACGCGGCCCTGATCCGTCGGCTGGCCGCCGGTGACGGGCTGAGCGCGCTGTGGCTGACCGCCGGCCTGTTCCGGCTGCTCGCCCAGGACGCGCCGGACTGCTTCCGCGGTCTCGGCCAGGTCTGGACCGGCGGCGACGTCGTCCCCGCCCAGGCCGTGCGCCGCGTCCTGGCCGCCTGCCCCGGACTGACCGTGGTGGACGGCTACGGGCCCACCGAGACCACCACCTTCGCGACCTCCTGCGCGCTCACGGACCCGGCGGCGGTGCCCGACACCGTCCCCGTCGGCCACCCCCTGGACGACATGCGCGTCCACGTCCTCGACGCCCGGCTGCGGCCCGTGCCGCCGGGCTGCGCGGGCGAGCTGTACGTGGCCGGAGAGGGCGTCGCCCGCGGCTACCTGGGCCGTCCCGGCGACACCGCAGCCCGCTTCCTCGCCGACCCCTGCGGCCCGCCCGGAGCCCGGATGTACCGCACGGGCGACCTGGCCCGGCGGCGGCCGGACGGCACCGTCGAATTCCTGGGCCGCGCCGACGACCAGGTCAAGATCCGCGGCTTCCGGGTGGAGCCCGGCGAGGTCGAGGCGGCGCTCGCCGCCCACCCCGGCGTCGTGGACGTGGCCGTGCTGGCCCGCGAGGACCGGCCGGGCGCGAGGCGGCTCGTCGCCTACGTCGTCGGCCCGGCCGGCGGGGACACCGAGGAGCTGCGGGCCTTCGCCGCCGGCGCCCTGCCCGAGTATCTCGTCCCCGGCGCCTTCGTCCCGCTCGACGCCCTCCCGCTGAGCGGCAACGGCAAGGTGGACCGGGCGGCCCTGCCCGCCCCGCGGGCCACGGCACAGGCCGGGCGGGTGGAGCCGCGCACCGAGGCCGAGCGCCGCACGGCGGACGTCTTCGGCGAGGTGCTGGGCATCGAACCGCCCGGCGCCGAGGACGACTTCTTCCGGCTCGGCGGCGACTCGATCCTGTCCATCCGGCTCGCCTCCCGCCTCGCCGAGGACTTCGACACCGACCTCACCCCCCGTGCGGTGTTCAGCCATCCCACCCCCGCCGGCCTGGCCCGGCTGCTCGGCAGCCGGCAGGGCAGCGGCCGGCCGGAGATCGTCCCGGCCGCCCGCGAGGGAGCGGCGCCGATGTCGTACGCCCAGCAACGCCTGTGGTTCCTGGAGGAGTTCGCGCCCGGCGGCGCCGAGTACGTGACCGCGCTCGCCCTGCGCCTGCACGGCACCCTGGACACCGGCGCCCTCCACGCGGCCCTCGGCGCCCTGGCGGCCCGCCACGAGTCGCTGCGCACCACCTTCGACAGCGTCGACGGACACGGCGTACAGCGCGTCCACCCGCCCCAGGACGTACCGCTGCCCGTGCGCGACCTGGCCCACCTCACCGACGGCGAACGGGAACCCGCGCTGCGGGCCCTGCTCGCCGAGGAGCGATCCCGCCCGTTCGACCTGCGTCAGGGACCGCTGCTGCGCGCCGGGCTGGTCCGGCTCGCCGACCACGACCACGTCCTCACCCTCACGCTGCACCACATCGTCACCGACGGCTGGTCCACCTCCGTCCTGCTCGGCGACCTCGCCCACCTCTACCGGGCACAACTGGGCGCCGTACAGGACGATCTGCCACCGCTGCCGGTGCAGTACGCCGACTACGCGCACTGGCAGCGCACGGCCGGTGCCGCCGGCGCGGACGGGCAGCTCGCCTACTGGAAGCAGCACCTGGCCGGCACCGCACCACTGGACCTGCCCACCGACCGGCCCCGGCCGCCGGTGCGCACCAGCGCCGGCGCCACCACCCCCCTGGTCGTGCCCGCCCGGACGGCCCGGCGGCTGACCGGGCTCGCCCGGGACCGGGGAACCACCCTGTTCACCACGCTCGTCGCCGCCGCCCAGGCCTATCTGGCCCGGCTCTCCGGCACCGACGACATCGCCGTCGGCACCGTCACCTCCGGCCGCGACCGGGCCGAGACCCAGGCCCTGGTCGGGTTCTTCGTCAACACCCTGGTGCTGCGCTCCCGTGCCGACGCCGGCCAGCCGTTCACCGCCTTCCTGGGCGCGGTCCGGCAGACCGTCCTCGACGCCTTCGCCCACCAGGACGTGCCCTTCGAGCGGGTCGTGGACGAGGTCCAGCCGGTCCGCGACACCAGCCGCAGTCCGCTCTTCCAGGTCATGGTCGTCCTACAGAACACCCCGGCGGCCGACCTCGACCTGCCCGGCCTGGACGTCACCGACGTCGAACCGGAGTCGGAGCAGGCCGCGTTCGACCTGACCCTGGAGTTCGCCGAGACCGGCTCCGGAGCCCTGCACGGCCTGCTCACCTACAACACCGACCTGTTCGACGCGGCCACCGCCGAACGGATGGCCGGCCAGCTCGGCACCCTGCTGGACGCCGTAGCCGAGAACCCCGACCGCCCGCTCGGCGCCCTGCCGCTGACCTCCGGCGACGAACTGAAGACCCTGCTGGACCAGGGCCGCGGCACCTTCCGCCCGGTGCCGGAGGCGACCCTGCCCGACCTGTTCGAACGGCAGGCGGCCCACACCCCGGACGCGGTGGCACTCGTGGACGGCGACCGCGAGCTGACCTACGCGGACGTCGACCGGGCGGCCAACCGGCTGGCCCACCGGCTGCTGCGGGACGGCGTCGGACCGGAGCGGGTCGTGGCCCTGGCGCTGCCCCGCTCCGCGGCGACGGTCGTGGCCCAGCTCGCCGTCGCCAAGGCCGGCGGTGCGTTCCTGCCCGTCGACCCCGACTACCCGCCGCAGCGACGGGAGTTCATGATCCGGGACGCGGGCGCCCACCTCGTCCTCGCCGACCCCGCCGAGGTGTGGACCGCGGACGGGCCACCGACCGCGCCCACGGACGCCGACCGCCCCACCGCGCTCGTCCCCGCGCACCCCGCCTACGTCATCTACACCTCGGGCTCCACCGGCACCCCCAAGGGCGTGGCGGTCACCCACCGGGGCCTGGCCGTCTTCGCCGCGTCCGCAGCCGAACAGTACGCGGCGGGCCCCGGCGACCGGGTGCTCCAGTTCGCCTCGCCCAGCTTCGACGCCTCCGTCCTGGAGCTGTGCGTCTCCCTGCTCAGCGGGGCCGCCCTGGTCACCGGCGAGGAGGGGCCGCTGGTCGGGGAACGGCTCGCGGAGGTGCTCGCCGAGCGGCACATCACCCACACGCTGATCCCGCCGGCCGCGCTGGCCACCGTGGCGCCGGAGACCGCCGCCGCCCTGCCCGGCCTGCGCACGCTGATCGTGGGCGCCGAGGCCTGCCCCGCCGACCTCGTGGAGACCTGGGCGCCCGGCCGCCGCATGATCAACTCCTACGGGCCCACCGAGGCCACGGTCGTCGCCACCTGGACCGGCTCGCTGACCCCCGGCACCGGCGCCCCGCCCATCGGCCGCCCCGCCGGCGGCACCCGCGTCCACGTCCTCGACGCCGCCCTGCGCCCCGTCCCGCCCGGCGTGACCGGCGAGCTGTACATCGCCGGCCCCGGACTGGCCCGCGGCTACCCGGGCCGGCCCGGACTCACCGCCCAGCGGTTCGTCGCCGACCCGTTCGGCGCGCCGGGGGAGCGGATGTACCGCACCGGGGACCTCGTCCGCTGGACCGCCGACGGCCTGCTCCGCTTCGCCGGACGCGCCGACGACCAGGTCAAACTGCGCGGCTTCCGCATCGAACCCGGCGAGATCGAGAGCGCGCTGCGCCGCAGCCCCCTGGTGCGGGACGCGGTCGTGACCGTACGCGAGGCCGACACGCCCGGCGCCCCCGCCCGGCTCGTGGCCTACGTCGTCCAGGCCGACCCGTCCGCCCCGCTGCCCCTCGGCGAGCTGCGGCTGCACCTGGGCGGGCTGCTGCCGCCGCACATGGTGCCGTCCGTCTTCGTGGCCCTCGACCGGCTGCCGCTCACCCCGAACGGCAAGACCGACCGGCGGGCCCTGCCCGCACCCGGGCCCGCCCGCGCCGGCGACGGACCGCGGACCGCGCCGCGCACCGAGACCGAACGCCGTGTCGCCCGGATCTGGGCCGACGTCCTGGGCATCGACGAGGTCGGCGCCGACGACAACTTCTTCGCGCTCGGCGGCGACTCCGTCCTGAGCATGCAGGTCGTCTCCCGGCTGCGCCGCGACGGCCTGCACATCGCCACCCGGGACCTGTTCACCCACCAGACCGTCGCCGAACTCGCCACCGTCGTCCGCAGCGCGCCCCAGCGGGCCGGGGAGGGCCCGGTGACCGGCGAGGTGCCGCTCACCCCGATCCAGCACTGGTTCCTGACCGGTCCGCGCGCCGCCCACCACCACTTCAACCAGTCGGCGCTGCTGGAACTCGACGGCACCCCCGACCCGCGGGCGCTGCGCGCCGCCCTCGACGCGCTGCTGGAACACCACGACGCCCTGCGCATGCGGTTCACCCGGGAGGCGGACGGCTGGCGGCAGTTCAACCCGCCGCCCGCCGGCGGCCACGACGTCCTCACCCGCCACGACCTCACCGGACTGTCCGCCGAGGACGCCGACGCGGCCATGGCGAAGACCGCCGACGAACTCCACGCGGGCTTCGACCTGGCCCAGGGCCCGCAGCTGCGCGCCGCGCTGTTCACCGGTGAGCCGGACCGGCCCGTCTTCCTCCTCCTCGTCGCCCACCACCTGGTCGTGGACGCCGTGTCCTGGCGCATCCTCCGCGACGACCTGGAGACCGCCTACCGGCAGGCGCTCCAGGGCGCCCCGGTCACGCTGGGGGAGCGCGGCACCAGCTTCCGCGCGTGGTCACGGGGACTCGCCGCGTTCGTCGCCGAGGGCGGTCTCGACCACGAACTGCCGCACTGGGAACAGGCGGTGCACGCCGAACCCGCCCCGGCGGACCCGACCCCGGCGGCCGAGCCGGGACCGGCGGCCGTGGTGAGCGTGGAACTCGGCGAGGAGGACACCGAGGCCCTGCTGCGCTCCGCGCCCACCGCCTACCGCACCCGGGTCAACGACGTCCTGCTCGCCGCCCTCGCCCTGGCGCTGGCCCGCTGGACCGGACACGACCGGGTCCGCCTGGATCTGGAGGGCCACGGCCGCGAGGACCTCCTCGACGGCGTCGACCTCTCCCGCACGGTCGGCTGGTTCACCACCGTCTACCCGGTCGCCCTCCACGTGTCCGAGCCCGGCGACCTCGGCCCGGACCGCGACTGGCGGTCCCTGGTGAAGTCGGTGCGCCGCCAGCTGCGGGCCGTGCCCGGCAACGGCATCGGCTTCGGCGCGCTGCGCACCTTCGGACCGCCCGACGTCCGCGAGCGCCTGGGTGGCAGCGCGCACAGCCAGGTGGTCTTCAACTACCTCGGCCAGTGGGACGCCCGCCCCGACACCGGGGACGGCGGCCTGGTCCGCGCCGAACACGGCTCGTTCGGGCAGGACCACGACCCCCGGGACCCCGGCTCGCACCTGCTGGAAGTCGTGGGCGCGGTCCAGCACGGCCGTCTCGCCTTCACCTGGCACCACCGGCCCGGCGTCCACGACACCGCGACCGTGCGCCGCGTGGCCGAGGACTTCGCCGAGGCCCTGCGCCGGCTCGCCCGGCACGCCAGGGGAGGCCGGTGACGATCCTCCGCCCCCGCGGGGCGCCGCGCCGGCGGACCGACCGGCACGGCCCCCGCTCACCCCGCGCCCCGACCCGTCCCCCCGCTCCCGCACGGCCCACCCGAACCGACCGCCCGACCCACACGACGAAGGAACCCGACATGGACGAGAACACCCGCTACCAGGTCCTGCGCAACGACGAGGAGCAGTACTCCCTCTGGCCCGCCGACATCGACGTCCCCGCCGGCTGGCAGCCCGTCGGCAAGGAGGGCACCGAGGCCGAGTGCACCGCCTACGTCGACGAGGTCTGGACCGACATGCGCCCGAAGAGCCTGCGCGAGCGCATGGAGAACGCCGGGGCCTGACCCGGCCGCGACACCGGCACGCCGGACCGGCCCCAGGGCCGGCCCGGCACCTCCCTCCCCCCGCCTCCCGCCGTCCCCTGTCGCCCGGCGCCCCACCGCCCTCGGCCCTCACGACACCGCACCGCACCACTCCCGAGGAGCCCGCCATGACCCCCGTCCTGCGCACCGAACGCCTGGAGTTCCTGCCGTACCGGCCCGAGCACGAGGACGTCTTCGTCAGCCTGCTGCGCGACGAGGAGGTGTGCCGCTGGATGGGCCAGGAGCTCGTCCCCGAACCGGAGATCCGCGCGCTGTTCCGCGCCATCCTCGACGAGGTCTATCCGCACCGCCGCTTCGACGTGTGGGGCCTGTGGCTGTCCGGCACGTACGTCGGTCACGCCGAGGTCAAGCGGACCGGCAACGTCGACGGCCACGAACTCGTCACCGCGCTGGCCCCCGGCTACTGGGGGCGCGGACTGGGCGGCGAGGTGGTGCGCGGCCTGCTCCGGCACGCCGCCGACAACCTGGGACTCACCGAGGCGTACGGCATGGTGGGCGCCGGGAACACCGCCAGCCTCACCATGTGCCGCCGCCTGGGCTTCCGGCACGTCCGGGACGTCGTCGCCGACGACGGCACCGTCACCAAGCTGCTCGTCATCCCGACGACGGCCGCCCCGGCCGCCCCGGGCACGGACGCGGGGACCGGGGCCCACACCCGCACCGGCACCGGCGCCCCGGCCGGCGCCCCGGCGGGCGCGGTGACCCTGGCCGTCCCCGCAGGCACCAGGACCGGCGCCCCGGCCGGCGCGGTCACTCCGGCCACTCCGACGGGCACCACGACCGGCGTCGCGGCGGGCGCCGTCGTCCCGGCCGCTCCCACGGGCACCGCGCCGCCCACGGTCGCCTCGGCATCCGTGGCCACCCCGGCTCTCCCGCCCACCGCGCCGGCCCCACCGGTCGCGCCGGCCGCACCCGCCCCACCCCTCACGGCTCCCCTGGAGCCCTCGGACGCCAAGGACCCCGTGTGACCCGGCCGCCGCTCACCGAGGGCGCCGCCGGGCGCGCGGACACCGGCCGGCCGCCCAGCCTGTGGCACAACCGCGACTTCAACCTGCTGTGGACCGGTCAGTGCCTGTCCGACCTGGGCGGTGCCATGGTGGACCTGGCCCTGCCCCTGCTGGTCCTCCAGTGGACCGGCTCCCCGGCGCAGGCCGGACTCGTCGGCACCGCCGGCCTCGTCACCACGATGGTGTGCCGGCTGCCGGCCGGTGTCCTCGCCGACCGCTACGACCGGCGCCGGCTCATGATCGTCTGCGATGTCCTGCGGATCGCCGTGTACGCCCTCCTCGGCTGCGCGGTCGTCACGGACACGGCCTCGCTGCCGCTGATCCTCGCGGCGGTCGTCGCGGGCGCCGCCGCCACCGCCGTCTTCAGCACCGCCGAGCACGCCGCGGTCCGCAACCTCGTCCGCACCGACCAGCTCACCACCGCCGTCGCCCGCAACGAGGCACGGACCTACGGCGTCTCACTGGCCGGCCCACCCCTGGGCGGCCTGCTGTTCGGGCTCGGCCGGGCGCTGCCCTTCCTCGGCAACGCGGTGAGCTTCCTGCTGTCGCTCGCGGCCGTCCTGTTCATCCGCCGGCCCCTCCAGCAGCCCCGGCAGGAGGCGCCCCCGGCCGCCGTCGCGTCGGCCACCCAGGGCATACGGTTCCTGCTGGGCCATCCGTTCCTGCGGGCCCTGCTGCTGATCGCCGCCCCGCTCAACATGGCCTTCACCGGCATGATCTTCGCGATGACCCTGTCGCTCCGGCGCGCCGGCCTGTCGCCGTTCCTCGTCGGCCTCGCCGGCACGATCTTCGCGCTGGGCGGGTTCCTCGGCGCCTTCGCCGCCCCCGCGCTCCAGCGGCGGCTGCGCCTGCCCGTCCTGATCACCCTGCTGTGCTGGGTGACCGCCGCGCTGATGACGGTCGGCACCCTGCTGGCCACCACCGTCTGGGCCGCCGTACCGCTGGCCGCCGCGGTGTTCCTCGGGCCCACCGCGAACGCCGCCCTCTTCGGACGCCAGGCCGCCGTCACCCCGGACCATCTCCAGGGCCGCGTCGTCGGCGGACTGCTGCTCGCCGCCGGCTCGGCCAGCGCCCTCGCCCCCGCCCTCGCCGGAGCCCTGCTGGCCCGGTGGGAGCCGGGGACGGCCCTGCTGGTCTTCCCGGCACTGGTGGCCGTCGCCGCGCTGACGGCCACCTTCAGCAAGGGCATCCGGACGACAACCGGCTGAGCGACGTCACCGGGGCTGCGCGGACGGCCGATACGCGCTGTAATGGCGAAGTGGTGAGTGAGGGTGCTGCGATCAGCGGAACCAGAACGGTGCCGGAGCGCGCCGGAGCCGCCCTCGCGTCGCTGCTGGCATCACCGGCCACCGCCGACCGGCTCCGCCGGGTCCTCGAACTGGCCCTCGTCTTCGCGGGGGCGTCCTTCGCCGGGGTGTACACGCCCGGCGGCGACGCCGCGCAGCTCTTCCTCGCCGAGTCGGCCGGCCTGCCCCGCACCCTCTACGGCCTCCGGGACAGCTACGCGGCCAGCGGCGCCTCCCCGGTCGCCGAAGTCCACCGCACCGGCCGGCCGCAGTGGCTCGGCCCCGCCGAACTGGCCGGCTGCCCCGACGCGCGCCGCACCCCGTCCCCCGACTTCTGCCTGGCCGCCCTGCCGCTCGGCCCGGCCGGCGGCGGCTGCCTGCTGGCCGTCGGCGAGCACCCCGGCGGCTTCGGCGACGACGAGCGGGCCTGTCTGGAGCTGATCGCCCACACGGTCGCCGTACCCGCACCGGACACCGCGTACGACACCGGCGAGCTGCCCGAGAACGCCTTCAGCCTGGCCATGGACACCGGCCGGGTGGAGGCCGGGGACGCGATCCTGCGGCTGTTCGCGATCCGCCGGGAGGAGTTCGACGGCCGCGTGGAGTCCCTGCTCGGCCGCACGGTGCCCGAGGACCTGCCCGCGCTGATGTCCGTCGTCGAGGCCGACCACATGGCCATCGGCGACCGCGAGCTGGAGTTCCGCATCCTCCAGCCCGCCGGGCCGCCCAGATGGCTGCGGCTGCGCGGCCGGCTGCTGCCCGGCGGCAGGGGCCGCCCCGCCCGGCTCGTCGGCACCGTCACCGACGCCTCCACGGAGCGTTCCGGCGTCACCGACGTGGCCCGTGTGCAGCGCCTGGCCGCCGCGCTGGCCACCGCCGGCACCGTCAAGGACGTCGGCCAGGCGGTCGTCGCCGCGCTGCGCAAACCGCTCCAGGCCGACCGGATCGCGCTCGCCGAACTGGAGAACGACCGGCTCGTGGTCACCGTTCTCGACCCGCCCCAGCCCGAGGCCTGGCCCGACGTGTGGCGCAGCGAGTGGCGCACGGAGTGGCCCGACGCGCCGGTGCGGGCCATGCCCACCCTGGCCGCCGCGCTGCGCGAGGGCCGCACCCGGATCTGGTCCGACGGCTCGGCGCTGGAACCGGCCCTCGCCGACGTGGGCCGCGGGGGCCTCGCCGTGCTGCCCCTGCCCGCCGCCGGCCGCATGGCCGGCGCCTGCCTGATCGGCTGGGACCGCCCGCACGACTTCGCCCCCGACGAACGCGCCCTGCTCACCGCCTGCGCCGCCCTGACCGGCCAGGCCCTGCTGCGCGCCCACGCCTTCGACGCCGAGCACGAACTCGTCGGCATGCTCCAGCGCAGCCTGCTGCCGCGCCGCCTGCCCCGGCTGCCCGGCGCGGTCGCCGTCGCCCGCTATCTGCCGACGACGGCGGGCCTGGAGGTCGGCGGCGACTGGTACGACGTGATCCCGCTCGCCGACAACCACGTCGCCCTGGTCATCGGGGACGTCCAGGGCCACAACGCGGGCGCCGCCACCCTGATGGGTCAGATGCGCACCGCGCTGCGCGCCTACGCCGTCGAGGGCCACACCCCGGACGTGGTCGTCGCCCACGCCAACCGGCTGCTGCTGGACATGGAGACCGACCTGTTCGCGACCTGCGCCTATGTCGACGTCGACGTCGAACAGGGCACCGCCTGGTGTGTACGCGCCGGTCACGTGCAACCCGTGCTGCGCCACCCGGACGGCACCACCGAGATCGTGCAGGCCGAGGGCGGCCCGCCGCTCGGCGTGCTCGGGCAGGCCGAGTTCCCGATGACCCCGCTCCGGCTGCAACCCGGCACGGTGATCGCGCTGACCACCGACGGCCTGGTGGAGTCCGCCGGCACCGACCTCGACGCCGGCATGGAACGCCTCGCCCGCGAACTGGCCGCCGCCGACCCCGCGCACCTCGGGCTGGTCGCCGACGCCCTGCTCACCGGCGCGCACCGCGGGGACGACGTGGCCCTGCTGCTGATGCGCTACGACGGCATGACCGTACGGCCGCTGCGGGAGAGCTGGACGGTGTGGCGGGTGCCGGAGGCGGTGCGGCACGCCCGCCGCTTCACCCGGCGCACCCTGCGGACCTGGAGCGTGCCCCGGGACACGGTCGACGCCGCCCTGCTGGTCGTCTCCGAGCTGGTCACCAACGCCCTGGTGCACACCGGCGGCCCGGTCCGGCTCGACCTCGGCCTGGTCAACAACCGGCTGCGGCTCGCCGTGGCCGACTCCTCGCCGCGCAGCCCCGTCAAACCGGCCAGCATCGGCTGGGAGGCCACCGGCGGCCGGGGCATCCTGCTGGTGGAGGCCGTGTCCGAGACCTGGGGCACGATCCCGGTCAGCGGCGGAAAACAGGTCTGGGCGGATCTGGTGCTCGACGGCTGACCCGGCGGCCGGGCAGCGGCGCCGGGGAGCCGTTCGGACAGGTTGGGGAGGCGCACCGCGCGACCCGTGCCTAGGGTCGGTTGGTGTGGCACACACCTTTGAAGAACTGGTGCAGAAGCAGCGCGCGGCCGACGCGGCCCGCGCCATGGTCGCGGAACTGCGGGACGCCTACGGCCCGCCGGCCGAACGGGGGATGACGGGCGTCCAGTCGGGCACCTACGAGACCGCCCTGCGCGCCTGGCGGGATCTGGCCCGCGACGTGCAGACCGCGGTCAGCGAGTACGCCAAGGAGACGGGCCGGCCGCGCCGCGACATCGAGGCCGAGGTCGAGCGGGCGGCGGAGAGTACCTGACCCCGCCGACAGGCGCGCGGTGGGCGGCGCCGGCCGGCTGACCGGCGCCGGTCCGCGCATCCCACGGGCCTCGCCGGGTACCCGCCGACCATGAACACTGCCATGTACGAAGCAGCCTCGGGCCCACAGGTCTTCGGGTACATCCTCATCCTCGTCGCCGGTGTCGCCGTGGTCGCGGGCATCATCTGGGCGTTCCGGCTGGGCTTCAAGGTGCGCGAGCGCGAGCCGGCGCCGCCGCGCCCCGACGAGCAGCCGAAGATGCCGCCGTCCGGGCCGGTCCACGAGACCCACGAGGTCCGCGAGCCCGACGAGGTGCCCCGCACGGAGGGCGGCGACCGGCTCACCCCCCACGAGCTGGGCAACTCCGGCACCCGGCGCGCCGACGACCAGAGCCGCTCGCGCTGGTCGTCCGGTTCCAGCGGGTCGTTCGGCGGCGGTGGCGGCGGCAGGACCTGAGGCGGAACCGGGCCCGCCCGTGTTTGCGGGCCCCCGGTCCGGGGACCCGGTCGGGCACGCAGCAAACCCGGGCCCGGCGGGTCCGGCCGACCGGTCCCGCGAGCGGCGGGACCCGAAAGAAGATGAACGCCGTGACCGCGCACACGAGTGAGCAACCGGCCATATCCGAGGCGGAGACGGGCCGGGCGAACGCCCCCCGCCGACGCGAGCGGGGGGTGCGCACCTGCCTCCCCGCCGTCGTGGACCGGGCTTCCGCCCGGCTGCCGGGCGCGGACACCGAGGACAACATCGTGCGCGGCGAGGACTGAACCCGTACCCGGCCCGCCCGCCCGGCGGGTCGGGTGTCAGGCGTGGGTCTTGCCGAGCAGTTCCAGGATCTCGGCGCTGGTGCCCCTCTCGCCGAGCCGCGGGAAGATCCGCTCGACGCTGTTCTCGTGCGCGCCCGCGTCGGCGTCGGCCATGGCGTCCGTGGCGAGGGTGACGTGGTAGCCGTGCGCGTAGGCGTCCCGGGCGGTGGACTCCACGCCGATGCTGGTGGCGATGCCGGCCAGCACGATCTGGGTGATGCCCCGGCGGCGCAGCTGGACGTCCAGGTCGGTGCCGTGGAAGGCGCTCCAGTTGTGCTTGGTGACCCGGATGTCCCCGGGGTGCCCGGACAGCTCGTCCACGATGAGGTCCCAGCCCTCGGGGAAGGCGAGGCCGCGCGGCTGGTGCTCGGTGCGGCCGGGCACGGCGTCGGCCCAGTCGGCCGCGAAGGAGACCCGGACCAGGACCACGGGCAGCCCGTGGGCGCGGAAGGCGTCGGCGAGCCCGGCCGTGCGGGAGACGACGTCCGCGCCCGGGTACGGCTGGGTGGGCATGGCCACGATGCCGTTCTGGAGGTCGATCGCGACCAGGGCGGTACGGGGGTCGAGCGTGGTGAGCGACATGGGTCGGTCAGGCCTTTCGAGGGGTGTGGGAGGTCAGCCGGCCGAGGGAACGGTCGGGCAGGGTCGTCGCCAGCAGCAGTGCCGAGCCGGCGAGCATGAACAGGGCCAGGCCGTGCAGCCCGGCCGTGTCGGCGCGGTGCGGGTAGAACGCCGCGGTGGCGGCGGACGCGCCGAGCGCGCCGAGGTAGGTGAAGGTCCGCAGCAGTCCGGCGGCCGAGGCGATCCGCTCGGGGTCCGCCTGCCGGTACAGGGCGTTCTGCGTGGCGAGGCCGATCAGGCCCTGCGGCACGCCGAGCAGCGCGCCGACGGCGAGCAGCAGCCAGAGCGGGCTGCCCCTGCCGACCAGGAGCAGGGCGGCGCAGCCGGCGATCTGGAGGAGCGAGCCGGTGAGCAGCTTGGCCCGCACCGCCTCACGGCGCCCGGTCAGCGCGGAGACGGTGAGTGCGGACACCGACAGCGGCAGCAGCGCGAGGCCGGCCGTCGAGGCGCTCAGGCCGCGGCCCTGCTCCAGCCACTGCGTGTAGCCGTACATGAAGGCGTAAGCCGTGGTGTAGCCAAGGAACTGGCGCAGGTAGGTGGCGAGCAGCGGGCCGTTGCCGCCGAGCACCCGCAGGTCGATGAAGGGGTCGGGGACCCGCAGCTCGCGCACCGCGAAGCCGGTGGCGGCGACGGCGGACAGCACCGGCAGGTACCAGCGGTCCGCGCGCGGGTCCGTCAGGAACAGCATCAGCGCGACGAGCAGGACCGCGAACAGCACCATGCCGGGCAGGTCCACGCCCCGCTGCCGACGCCCCGGTGTGCGCGGCAGCCGCAGGGCGCCCAGCACGAGACAGGCGGCGGACAGCGGGACGTTGACGGTGAACACGGTCCGCCAGCCGCCCACGCCGATCAGCAGTCCGCCGAGCGCGGGCCCTACCACGGCCACCGTCTGGTTGGCGACGGCCAGCACGGCCAGGACGCCCGCCGGGCTGTCCCGCCCGGTGCGCTCGGCCTCGCCCCGGGTCAGCCGCATCGCCGCCGGGTACGCCGCCGACGTGCCCAGGCCCAGCAGCACCCGGGCGGCGATCAGCGCCCCCAGCGAAGGCGCCGACGCGCCCAGCAGACCGGCGACGCCCACCAGGGCCGTACCGGTGAGGTACAGCCCGCGCGGGCCGTACATGTCCACCAGGCGGCCCATGACGGGCTGGCCGACGGCGGTCGCCAGGTAGAGCGCGGAGACCAGCCACACCGTCCGGGCCGGCGGCGCCCCGAAGGCGACGCCGATCGGCACCAGCGCCACGGCGATCATCGAGGAGTTGACGGGGTTCAGGACCGAGCCGAGGACCATCGGCGCGACGAGCCGGCGGTCGAATCCGGCGGGGGAGGGGCCGGTGGTCCCGGTGCGGGCCCTGAGCCTCGGTATCACGGGCGCGACAGCCGTTCCATCAGCTCCAGCGCGGCGAGGACCGTCTGCCGCTCCTCCTCGGTGTAGCGGTCCTGGAAGGCGCGGGCGAGCCACTCCTCGCGCACCTGCCTGTTGCCCTCGACGCGGGCCCGGCCGGTGTCGGTCAGGGTGACCAGCTGGCGGCGCCCGTCGTCGGGGTCGGGGGCGCGGCGGACCAGCCCGTGCTGCTCCAGGGCGGCCAGCGTGGTGGCCATGGACTGCGGGCGCACCCCCTCGGCGGCGGCGAGGGCGCTGGCCGTGGCCGCGCCGTGCTTGCCGGCCAGGGTGAGCGCCGACTCCTGGGAGGGGCTGAGGTCGGCGTCGCGCGCCACCTCGCGGATGCGGCGCCGCAGCCTGCTGAAGACCACGCGCAGATCACGTGCGGCCCGGGCGGCGGAGTCGGAGATGTCGGCCATGACGTCAGCCTAGGGTCGACAGGATCAACTGTCCAGTCCAGGCTGTTCAGTTTTACCTGTCTGTTTACTCGGGTACTCGCCCGCCCGGACAGGGCAGTACACCGGTGAACCCAGGGAGCACAGATGACCTCTCCGGACACGTCCGGCCTGGAGGCGGCTCTCCGCGCCGAGGTGGACGGCGAAGTCCGCTTCGACCCGGGCAGCCGCGGTGCCTACGCCACGGACGGCTCGAACTACCGGCAGCTCCCGCTGGGCGTCGTCGCTCCCCGCACCGTCGAGGCGGGCGCGCGGGCGGTGTCGGTGTGCGCGCGCTTCGACGCCCCCGTCCTCTCCCGGGGCGGCGGCACCAGCCTGGCCGGGCAGACCACCAACACCGCCGTGGTGATCGACTGGAGCAAGTACTGCACCGGGCTGCTGAGCGTCGACCCGGAGCGGCGCACCTGCGTGGTCGAACCCGGCATCGTCCTGGACGAACTCAACCGCCGACTCGCCGCCCACAAGCTCCAGTTCGGGCCGAAACCCTCGACCCACAGCCACTGCGCGCTGGGCGGCATGATCGGCAACAACTCCTGCGGCGCCTCCGCCCAGGCCTACGGCAAGACCGTCGACAACGTCCGGCGCCTGGAGATCCTCACCTACGACGGGCAGCGCGCCTGGGTCGGCCCCACCCCGCACGCCGAACGCGACCGCGTCATCGCCGGCGGCGGCCGGCTCGCCGAGCTGTACGCCGGCCTGGACCGCCTCGCCACCGACCACCTGGCCGACATCCGCCGCGGCTTCCCGAAGATCCCGCGCCGCGTCTCCGGCTACAACCTCGACTCCCTGCTGCCCGAGAACGGCTTCGACCTCGCCAAGGCACTCGTCGGCAGCGAGGGCACCCTGGTCACCGTCCTGCGCGCCGAACTCGACCTCGTACCCGTGCCGGCGTGCCAGTCCCTGCTGGTCCTCGGCTACGACGACATCTGCGCCGCCGCCGACGACGTGTCCCGCCTGCTGGAGCACTGCTCGCCCACCCAGCTGGAGGCCCTGGACGGCCGTATGGCCCAGCTGATGCGCGAGGAGCACGCCTACCTCGACTCGCTCGCCGTCCTGCCCGAGGGCGACAGCTGGCTGCTGATCCAGTACAGCGGCGACAGCAAGGAGGACGTCGACGGGCAGGCACACGCCCTGCTCCGGGCCATCGGCCGCGACGAGAACGACGCGAACGTCGCCTTCTCCGACAACCCCGAGCGCGAACAGAAGATGCTCAGGGCCCGGGAGGCCGGACTCGGCGTCACCGCGCGCCCGCCGGACGGCCGGGAGACCTGGGAGGGATGGGAGGACTCCGCCGTACCACCCGAACGGCTCGGCGACTATCTGCGCGACCTCAAGAAGCTGTTCGAGGAGTTCGGCTACGACCACCCGTCCCTGTACGGCCACTTCGGGCAGGGCTGCGTCCACACCCGCATCCCCTTCGGGCTGAGGACCGCCGACGGCGTCGCCGGCTTCCGCCGCTTCCTGGAACGCGCCGCCGACCTCGTCACCTCCTACGGCGGCTCCCTGTCGGGCGAGCACGGCGACGGCCAGGCCCGGGGCGAACTGCTCACCCGGATGTTCGGCGAACGGCTCGTGACCGCGTTCGGGGAGCTGAAGGCGCTCTTCGACCCCCGCGACCGGATGAACCCCGGCAAGATCGTCCACCCGAACCCCGTCGACGGACAGCTGCGGCTCGGCCCCTCCTGGCGGCCCGTCACCCCGGCCACCCACTTCGGCTTCCCCGAGGACGACCACTCCTTCAACCGGGCGGTGATGCGCTGCGTCGGCATCGGCAACTGCCGCGGCCACACCGGCGGCGTGATGTGTCCCTCGTACCGGGCCACCATGGAGGAGGAGCACTCCACCCGCGGCCGGGCCCGGCTGCTGTTCGAGATGCTCGACGGCCACGCCGACTCCGCCGTCAAGGACGGCTGGCGCTCCACCGCCGTACACGACGCGCTCGACCTGTGCCTGGCCTGCAAGGGCTGCAAGTCCGACTGCCCGACCGGCGTCGACATGGCGACCCTGAAGGCGGAGTTCCTCTCCCACCACTACGCGGGCCGGCTGCGCCCCGCCGCCCACTACTCGATGGGCTGGCTCCCGGTGTGGGCGCGGCTCTCCCGCCTCGCCCCGGCCCTCGTCAACTCCGTGCTGCACGCTCCCGGACTGGCCCGCGCGGGCAAACGGCTGGCCGGCCTCGACCGGGCCCGCCCCGCCCCGGTGTTCGCCGGCGAGTCCTTCCTCCAGTGGTGGCGCTCCCGCGACCGCGAGAACCCCGATCCCGCCGATCCGCGCGCCGTCGTCCTGTGGCCCGACACCTTCAGCACCTACTTCCACCCCTCGATCGCGATCTCGGCCGTACGGGTCCTCGAGGACGCGGGATTCCGGGTCGCCGTCCCGGACGAGCCCGTGTGCTGCGGCCTGACCTGGATCTCCACCGGCCAGCTGCCCGTCGCCAAGAAGGTGCTGCGCCGCACCCTCGACGTGCTCGGCCCCTACCTGGAGGCCGGCACCCCGGTCATCGGCCTGGAACCCTCCTGCACGGCCGTCTTCCGCTCCGACGCCCCCGAACTGCTCCCCGACGACCAGGACGTGCGGCGGCTGGCCGGGCAGACGCGCACGTTCGCCGAACAGCTCGTCCACCACGCGCCGGACGGCTGGCGGCCCCCGCACCTCGCCCGGCCGGCGACCGTGCAGACCCACTGCCACCAGCACGCCGTCATGAAGTTCGACGCCGACCGCGAACTGATGCGCCGCGCCCGTCTCGACCCCGAGGTCCTCGACGAGGGCTGCTGCGGCCTGGCCGGCAACTTCGGCTTCGAACACGGACACCACGAGGTGTCCATGGCCGTCGCCGAGCAGGGCGTCCTGCCCGCCGTGCGCGCGGCGGCCCCGGACAGCCTGGTCCTCGCCGACGGCTTCAGCTGCCGCACCCAGATCGAGCAGGGCGGCACCGGCCGCCGCGCCCTGCACCTCGCCGAGGCCATGGCGCTGGGCCTGGACGGCGACCTGCCCGGCGACCACCCCGAACGCTCGGCCGACCGCCCGCCCCGGCCGTCCCGCACCTCCCGCTGGGCGACGACCGCCTCCGCCGCCGCTCTGGCCGCGGGTGCCGTCCTCGCACTGCGCCGGTTCGGACGGCGGGCCTGAACGGCGGGGAAGGCGAGAACGGAACCTGCGCCATCCGGAGCGGTTTCCGGCATCACCCCCGAGCCGACGGGGCACCCGGGCCCGGCCTGGCGCTCGTCGAGGAGCGGGCGGCACCCTGCTGGGTGGAGTGACGGACGTCCCGCCGGGGAACCCCTGCCGGCAGACATCGCGTCGAAAGAGGAGAGGTCCATGCCCCCCACCGTCGTCATCACCGGTGCCAGCGCCGGCATCGGCCGTGCCACCGCCCGCCTGTACGCCCGGCGCGGCGCCGATGTCGTCCTGGTCGCACGCGGCGAGGGCGGCCTGAAGGAGGCGGCCGACGAGGTCGCCGCGCTGGGTGGACGGCCTCTGGTGCAGGTGGCCGACGTGGCCGACGCGGCCCGGCTGGAGGCCGTCGCCGACGCCGCGGAGAAGGCGTTCGGTCCCATCGACGTATGGATCAACTGCGCGTTCTCCACCGTGTTCGCGCCGTTCGACGAGATCACCGCCGAGGAGTTCCAGCGGGTCACCGAGGTGACCTACCTCGGCTTCGTCAACGGCACCCGCACGGCCCTGAAGCGCATGCTGCCCCGCGACCGGGGCACGATCGTGCAGGTCGGCTCCGCGCTCGGGGAGCGGTCGATCCCGCTGCAATCGGCGTACTGCGGCGCCAAGCACGCCATCAACGGCTTCACGTCCGCCCTGCGCACGGAACTGCTGCACCGCGGCAGCAACGTGCACGTCACCGTCGCCCAGATGCCCGCCGTCAACACCCCCCAGTTCCAGTGGGTCCGCTCCCGGCTGCCCAAGCACCCCACGCCGGTCGCCCCGATCTACCAGCCCGAGGTCGCCGCGCGGAGCGTGCTGTACGCGGCCGGGCACCCGCACCGCAAGCAGTACTACGTCGGTGCCTCCACCGCCGCCACCATCTGGGCGAACCGGTTCGCCCCGGCCCTGCTCGACCGCTACCTGGCCCGCACCGGCTTCGACTCCCAGCAGACCGACCGCATCCCGCCCGCCGGTCTGGACAACCTCTTCGAACCGGTGGACCGGGAGCGCGCCGACGACCAGGGCGCCCACGGCGCCTTCGACGACAGCTCCCACGCCCACTCGTGGCAGGAGACCCTGGTCCGGCACCCGGCCGCCACCGCCCTCGGCGCGGGCGCCGTCGTCCTCGGCACCGTGCGCGGCATCCGCCGCCTCACCTCCCGATCCGCCTAGGCCGACACCGTGCGCCTCCTGGTCATGTCCGACACGCACCTGCCCAAGCGGGCCAAGCGGCTTCCGGAACAGCTGCTCGCCGAACTCCCGCACGCGGACGCCGTCCTGCACGCCGGTGACTGGGTCGACACCGCCACCCTCGACCTGCTGGAGAGCCGCAGCCGCCGGCTGATCGGCGTGTACGGCAACAACGACGGCCCCGACCTGCGCGCCCGCCTCCCCGAGGTGGCCCACGCCGAGCTGGGCGGCCTGCGCTTCGCCGTCGTGCACGAGACCGGCCCCGCGCAGGGCCGCGAGGCCCGCTGCGCCGCCCGCTTCCCCGGCGTGGACGTCCTCGTCTTCGGGCACAGCCACATCCCCTGGGACACCACCGCCCCCGGCGGACTGCGCCTCCTCAACCCGGGCTCCCCGACCGACCGCCGCCGCCAGCCCCACTGCACCTACCTCACGGCGACGGTCACCGACGGAACCCTGACCGAGGTCACCCTGCACCGGCTTCCCCGGCGCTGACCGACACCACCACGCCTGTCCGGCCACCCGTGCGAGGATGCCGGGATCATCAGCAGCACCGGCATGTCCACCGCCCGCCCACACGCCCGGCGTCCCGGTCACCGTGGATCCGGAGCCCGGCGGTACCGCCAGCCGCCGATGCTCTCGGCGAGGTCCGAGCCGGCCACATGGGCGGCGGCACGGTCGTGACGCGCGGCGAGGTGGCCTCCGGGTGAGTGGGGCATCCCGGAGACCACCGCCTGACAGTCACCGTCCGAGCCGCGCCCGGCCGGTGACCGGTCAACTGCCGCCGGGGCCCGTCCAGTCGGTACGGACGTGCCCCAGGCGGACGCGCTGCGGATGGTCGCCGACCGGGACCGACGTCACCTTCCGCCCGGTGGCGAAGTCGATCGCCGTCACCTGGTCCGCGCCGCTCTCGGAGATGACGCAGTCCTTGCCGTCACCGCTGACCGTCGCCCAGTACGGCTTGGACGCCGCCACCAGCGGGCCCTCCTGGAGGGTGGCGCGGTCGACCACGGTCGCGTAGTCGTCCATGGTCCCCGCGACGCACAGCTTGGTGCCCTCCGGGTTCATCGAGAGGCCGTGGTGCCGCGAGTCGTTGACCCAGGTCGTGCGGTCCTCGCTGGTCGCCGGGTTCTTCGGCAGGGTCTTCACCCGGGTGATCCGGTCGGTGGCGATGTCGTACTCCAGGAAGCCGTTGAAGAACGACACCTGGAAGTACAGCTTGGACTCGTCGGGGGAGAAGACCGCCGGGCGTACCGCGTCGGAGAAGTCCTTCAGCCCGAACGCGTCCAGCCGCTGCCGCATGTCGATGACCTTGACCTGCTTGTACGTCGTCGCGTCCACGACCGTGATGTGCCGGTCGCCCTTCGTCCAGTCCCAGCCGGGGTCGTCCAGTGCCGTGTTGACGTCGCCGATGGCCATGTTCCAGATGTACTTGCCGTCCCTGGTGAAGATGTTCTCGTGCGGCTTGTCCCCGGTGGCGAAGGACCCGAGCTGCTTGCCGGTGGTGATGTCCAGGACGTGCACGGTGTTCGCGGTCGAGGCGGAGACGGCGACCCGGGTGCCGTCCGGGGAGACCGCCATGTGGTCGGCGCGGTAACCCGACACGGGGAAACGCCAGTTGACCTTCCCGGTGGCCAGGTCGAGCGAGACGACGTCCGCGAAGCTGGGCCGGGACACCACGACCGACCTGCCGTCCGGGGTGGAGTACATGTCGTCGGCGTACTGGTCGTGGCCCTCGCCGACGCTGTTGCGGATCGCCTGGAAGTAGATCCACTTGACGGGGTCCGCGTTGATCTCCTTCATCCGCGCGTCCTTGTCGGGGATGACGTCGATGCGGCCGACCTTCCCGAAGTCACCGCTGGACCTGATGACGTCGGCGGTGCCGTCCCAGTTGTTGCCGACGAACAGCACCTCGCGCAGGTTGTCGGCGGCGGAGGGCGCCGCCGAGGCGGCGGTCGCGGGACCGGCCGCGGCCAGGACGAGGGCGGCGGCCACGGAGCACAGGTGCCTGGTTCTCGAAGCAGGCATGACGGCTCTCTTTCCTCGGTGGGGGAATCTGAACACGCGTGCTTTCACAGTGAACTTACTGAAAAGTAAGGACGGGCCCGCCTTCTCGACAAGAGGTGTGCACGACAAGATTGGCTGAGCGGCGGAATGACGGAGGGGAACACGTGGACGGCAGGCTCAGGGCGCCGACGGGACGCTACGGCGGCCGGTCGGCCGAGGAGCGGCAGGCCGAGCGCCGCCGCCGCTTCCTCGACGCGGCGCTGCGGCTGTTCGGCGGCACCCCCGGCTACCGGGGGACCACCGTCGCCGCGCTGAGCCACGCCGCCGGCCTGTCCACGCGCCAGTTCTACGAGGAGTTCCGCACCCTGGAGGACGTCCTCGCCGCCCTGCACCTCCAGGTCAACGACTGGGCGGAGCAGGCCGTCCTGGACGACCTGGCCGCCGCCGAGGGACTGCCGCTGGCCGAGCGTGCCACCGCGCTCTTCCGGGCCTACGCCCGCGGCGTCACCTGCGACCCGCACCGCGTCCGCATCACCTTCGTGGAGATCGTCGGTGTCAGTCCCCGTCTGGAGGAGCAGCGGCTGACCCGCCGGGCCCGCTGGATCGACCTCATCCGCGCCGAGGCGGACGCGGCCGTGGCCCGGGGGGAGGCGGCGCCCCGCGACTACCGCCTCGCCGCCACGGCATTCATCGGCAGCGTCAACGGCCTGCTGCACGACTGGACCGCCGGCTGGGTGGACGCCACCCTGGACGAGGTGGTGGACGAGCTGGTCCGGCTGCTGCTGGGCATGCTCCGGCCGGAGGGCTGGCGGCCCCGCGGCGGGTGACGCGGCACGTGCGGCGACCGTACCCCGGCCGGTTCGGCGCGCGGGATCGGTCCGGAGCTGATGTGCTGGTGCGGGGGGCCGTCGCACGTTCTCCGGAGAGAGCCATGAGTACCTACCGAGTCGCGCAGGTGACCACCGCGGGCGGTCCGTTCGAGCTGACCGAGCGGGAGGTGCCGCAGCCGGGCCCCGGCCAGGTGCGCATCGCCGTCGAGGCGTGCGGCATCTGCCACAGCGACGCCTTCTTCGTGACCGCCGGACTGCCGGGCATCACGTTCCCCGAGGTCCCCGGGCACGAGATCGCCGGGCGGATCGAAGCGCTCGGCGAGGGAGCGCGGGACCGCGGATGGGAGGCCGGCGACCGGGTCGCGGTCGGCTGGTTCGGCGGCAGCTGCGGCCACTGCCGGGCCTGCCGCCGGGGCGACTTCATCCTCTGCGTCGAGCTGGCGGTCCCGGGCTGGGCCTACGACGGCGGCTTCGCCGAGCAGGTCGTCGCCCCCGTCGACGCCCTTGCCCGGATTCCCGACGCGCTCGCGGCGAGCGACGCCGGGCCCATGGCCTGCGCGGGCGTCACCACGTACAACGGGCTGCGGCGCAGCTCCGCCCGGCCGGGGGACCTGGTCGCGGTCCTCGGCGTCGGCGGCCTCGGCCACCTCGGCGTGCAGTACGCGGTCGCGATGGGCTTCGAGACCGTGGCCATCGCCCGGGGCGCGGAGAAGGCCGGTTTCGTCAAGCAACTGGGTGCCCACCACTACGTCGACAGCACCGCCGGGACCCCGGTGGCCGAGGCGCTCCAGGCCCTCGGCGGAGCGCAGGTCGTGCTGGCCACCGCCGGCAACTCCGAGGCCATCACGGCCACCGTGGACGGACTCGGGCCGCGCGGCGAGCTGGTGGTCATCGGCGCCACCCCCGAGCCGCTCGGCATCAGCCCGGTCCAGCTGATCGGAGCCGGCCGTGTCATCCGCGGCCACCCCTCCGGCACCGCCCAGGACGTCGAGGACACCATGGCGTTCAGCGCCTTGCACGGCATCCGCCCGATGACCGAGACGGTACCGCTGGAGCAGGCCGGGGAGGCTTACGACCGCATGATCGCCGGCGCCGCCCGGTTCCGGATGGTGCTGACCATGCGGTGACCGTCCGGTGACCGGCGGGACGGAGCCGGCCGGCTCTACGTGGTGGCGGCCAGCGTCAGCAGCACCGTCGCCGCCAGCACCGCACAGCCCAGGACGCAGCAGGCCACCAGCCGCGCGCGCAGCGCCCGGTACCGTGCCTCGTACGCTCGCCGCAGCTCCTCCGCCCGCGCGGCCGTGCGGTGCCACGAGAGCCGGGCCAGTACCAGGTACTCCGCCTCGAACTGCCGCTCCACGTCGTCACGCTGGGTGTCGGTGAGCCAGCCCAGCCGGGACGTGAGCCGGACCGCGGCGGTACGGCCCTCCTCGCGCGCGGCGGCCAGCAGCAGATGCCCCTCGACCTGCCGGACGAGGGCCCGCTCGTCGTGGGCCGTCACCGCGCCGTCAACTCCTTCTCCACCGGCTCCACACCGGGGTGGTGCAGGTCGAACGCCGGGGACTCGCTGCGGATCCGCGGCAGGGTGAGGAAGTTGTGCCGCGGGGGCGGGCAGGAGGTCGCCCACTCCAGCGAGCGGCCGTAACCCCACGGGTCGTCCACGCCGACCGGCTTGCCGTACCTGGCCGTCTTCCACACGTTGTACAGGAACGGCAGCAGGGCGGAGCCGAGCAGGAACGAGAAGACCGACGAGACCGTGTTGAGCGTGGTGAGCCCCTCGACGGCGAGATAGTCGGGAATCCGGCGCTGCATGCCCTGGGCGCCCAGCCAGTGCTGGACCAGGAAGGTGCCGTGGAAGCCGATGAACAGCGTCCAGAAGGTGATCTTGCCGAGGCGCTCGTCCAGCATCTTGCCGGTGAACTTGGGCCACCAGAAGTGGAAGCCGGCGAACATGGCGAAGACGACCGTACCGAACACGACGTAGTGGAAGTGCGCCACCACGAAGTAGCTGTCGGAGATGTGGAAGTCGATGGGCGGCGAGGCGAGCATGACGCCGGTCAGCCCGCCGAAGAGGAACGTGATCAGGAAGCCGGTGGCCCAGAGCATCGGTGTCTCGAAGGACAGTGAGCCCTTCCACATCGTGCCGATCCAGTTGAAGAACTTCACCCCGGTCGGGACGGCGATCAGGAAGGTCATGAAGGAGAAGAACGGCAGCAGCACACCGCCGGTGACGTACATGTGGTGGGCCCACACCGTCACGGACAGACCGGCGATCGCGATGGTCGCGGCGATCAGCCCCATGTAGCCGAAGATCGGCTTGCGGCTGAACACCGGGATCACTTCGGAGATGATCCCGAAGAACGGTAGCGCGATGATGTACACCTCCGGATGGCCGAAGAACCAGAAGAGGTGTTGCCACAGCAGCGCTCCGCCGTTCGCGGCGTCGAAGACGTGGGCGCCGAACTTGCGGTCCGCCTCCAGGGCGAACAGGGCGGCAGCCAGCACCGGGAAGGCCAGCAGGACCAGCACACCGGTCAGCAGCACGTTCCACACGAAGATCGGCATGCGGAACATGGTCATGCCCGGGGCGCGCATGCAGATGATCGTGGTGATGAAGTTGACCGAGCCGAGGATCGTGCCGAAGCCGGAGAAGGCCAGACCCATGATCCACATGTCGGCGCCCATGCCCGGCGAACGCACCGCGTCCGACAGGGGCGCATAGGCGAACCAGCCGAAGTCGGCCGCACCCTGCGGGGTGAGGAAGCCGGCGACGGCGACCAGCGAGCCGAACAGGTACAGCCAGTAGGCGAACATGTTCAGCCGCGGGAACGCCACGTCGGGCGCGCCGATCTGGAGCGGCATGATCCAGTTCGCGAAACCGGCGAACAGGGGGGTGGCGAACATCAGCAGCATCACGGTGCCGTGCATCGTGAACGTCTGGTTGAACTGCTCGTTCGACATGATCTGAAGGCCCGGCCGGGCCAGTTCGGCGCGCATGAGCAGCGCCATCACGCCACCGATCAGGAAGAACGCGAACGCGGTGGCCAAGTAGAGCGTGCCGATCGTCTTGTGATCGGTGCTGGTGAGCCACTGGACGGCTCTGGTGTCTCTGATCCTCTTCACGACCCGCCTGTGTCCGCGCCCGGAGCGCGGGTCACACTCGCGGGACGCGAGGAGCATCACGGAAGAAGGGTGTGACGATCCGGGGGCTGCCGGACACGGACCGAGCATGAGCAACGACGAGACCTTCGCCGCTGCCTATCGCGAGCACTACTGGGCGGTCAGCCGCTATGTCGCGAGGCGGCTTCAGGGGCGGGCCGGCGAGGTGGAGGAAGTGGTGGCGGAGGTGTTCACGGTCGCCTGGCGGCGCCGGGCCGACCTGCCGGCCACGCCGCTGCCCTGGCTGTACGGGGTGGCCCGCAACTGCCTGGCCAACGCGGTACGCGGCTACGGGCGGCGGCGCCGGCTGGTGGACCGGCTCGGCAACGACGAGGCCGCGCACGGCCGGCACATCGCGGTGGGCCCCGACGCGGAGGAGCCGGGTGCCTGGGTGCACGAGGCCCTCGACCGGCTGTCCCCGGCCGATCAGGAAGTGCTGCGCCTCGCCGCCTGGGAGGAACTCGACGCCGAGGAGATCGCGGTCGCCCTCGGCTGCGGCCGTCGCGCGGCAACGATGCGCCTGTACCGGGCCCGCCGCCGGCTACGTACCGAGATCGACCACCTGCGACCCACGACACGCCCACCCGACGCCCCTGCGGCGCTGCCGGCCGACGTATCACCGGAGCAGCGCGTGCGTCCGGTGCCGGGGTCGGTCGACGGGCCGCTGGATCACGGTCCGCGGTCCGGACCTCAGTCGGCTGGCGCATCGCTGGACCAGTGTGTGCGTCCGGTGCCGGGGTCGGTCGACGGGCCGCTGGATCACGGTCCGCGGTCCGGACCTCGGCCGGCCGACACGCCACCCGACCAGAGCCTGCGGCCCGGATCTCAACCGGCCGTCACCCTGTCCGGTCAGCGGCGGCGTCCGGGGCCGCCGCCGGCCGGAGTACCTTCCGGGCACCGTCCCCGGGGCGCGGCGACGGCGTCGGCCGACGCGGCCGCTCCGGTTCGGCGGCGGGTGGTGCCCGGCCCCGCCGAGGCCAGTGCCGATGCCGCCGGTCCGGTCCGCCGGACGGCCGGCCCCGTCCGGTCCGCCGCGCCGGTGCCCGCCGCTGAGGTCGCTCCGGGGCGTTCGACCGCCGACCCCGCCCCGCCCCTGGCGTCGGCGGACGCCGGTGCGGTCCCGTCGTCCCCCGTGCCCACCGTTGACGCATGCCTGTGCGAGGACCCCCGACATGCCTGACGAACTCGATCTCCTCCGCCACGCCAACCCGGTCCCCGCGGACGGTCCCGACTTCGGTGACGGTCCGCTGGGCCACCGTGCCGAGCGGCGGCTGGAGCACCTGCTGCACGGGGCCCGGCCGGCGCGCCGCGCCCCCCGCGCCCGGCTGCTGTGGGGCCTGGCCGCCACCGGCGTCGTCCTGGCGACCGCGCTCACCGCGCTCCTCGGCGGGCCGAACACCCAGCCCGCCACCGCCGCGCCCCGCCCACTGACCGTCCGCGCCCAGGCCACGCGCGTACCGCTGGCGGAACTGGCCGACATGGCCGCGGCTGCCGCCGCCGACGGCTCCCCGCGCCTGCGCAAGGGCACGCACATGCAGTCCTGGAGCCTCGGCATGGCCGACGGCAGGCCGCCCGTCACCCTGCCCGAGGAACGCGTCGTGCGCTGGCGCGCGGACGACAGCCACACCGAGCTGGTCGTGGCGACCGACCCGCGCCGTCCGGGCCGCCCGGTCCTCACCGACGAGGGCGACGACCCGCACATGGTGGCCGACGGCCACGTCCTCAGCCGGATCACGTATCCGCCGAGCTGGAGCGACGCCCCGCCCGAGGCGCCGCCGCCGCACACCCCGGCCGCCCTGCGCGCCTACCTCGCCGAGACCGTGCACACAGACTCCCTGGGCACCCCCGAACTGCTGGCAGCCGTCGAGGAGTTGCTGGGCCACTGGACGCTGGGCGTCCGCGAGTCCGCGGCGCTGGTCCGGGTGCTCGCGGACGCCGAGGGGCTGCGGCCGGCCGGACAGGTGACGGACCGCCTGGGCCGGCCGGGGCAGGCGTACGTGTACGCGGGCGGGGGCGACCGGCGGATGCTGATCCTCGACCCGCGCACCGGTGCCGTCCTGGGTCTGGAGACCACCTTCACCCGGGACGCTCTCGAGTACGGGGTGAAGGCCGGGGACGTGATGGACTACCGGGTCTGGATGCGCTGACCACCGGAGCCGGCCCCGCGCCGAGCCCCGTAGGGCGCGACGTGGCGGGACGCCACGTCGGCCTCGCGGCACCGTCCAAGCGTCCGGTGCGTCCGGCGGCCTTCTTCGCGGCGTCGCCGGCGATGCGGTGGGCGAGCGCCGTGCCGCGTGCGTACGGTCCCCGGACCGCTCACCGGGTCCAGGCCGTCCGGGAGGTGACCTGGACCCGCGCGATCCTCCTCGGGAGGCCTGCCGCCGTACCCGGCCGGGTGCTATTCGTCCCAGGCCTGGACGATGAGCTGGTCGGCTATCTTGCCGTCCCGCAGGGTGACCATCGACTCGGAGAGCACGCGGGTGCCGTCCGCGTACTCGCAGGCCTCGCTGTAGGCGGCGTGGTCCCCCTCCACGACGCACCGTTCCAGCTTGTGCGTCATGTCGCGGCTGTAGACGTCGTCCAGCAACTCGGCGATCTGGCCCCGGCCGTGCAGGACCGCGGGGCTGCTGGGCTGGTGGTTGTGGTCGACGATGCGGATCTCCGCGTCGTCCGCGTAGAGCGACAGAAGGGTGTTCCCGGTGTTCCCCTCTACGGCCCGGCGCAGTGTGTCGGAGTCGAACGAGGACCCCGTCGCGGTGCCCATGGTGACCTCCTTCAGACGCCCGCGGCCCGACGAGGAGCGGGCCGCACGGACCCCACCTCCGAGACTCCTCCGTCCGGACGGACACGGCAAACGCAGCGGCCTGATCCGCCTCACGGGTGAGCACGGGCCGCCGCCCGTGTCCGGCCCGGGCCCGCACCCGTTGGTGAGGGCATGATCTCAACACGACGCATCGCCGCCGCCGTCGGTCTGGCCGCCGGGATCGCCGGTATCGCCGTACCGTCGGCGAACGCCGCCGACGCCGGCGCACCGCTCGTCGGGAAGCTCAGCGCGCTGTCCACGCTGGACTCGCTCGCCGGCGCCGGCATGCCCGCAGCGGAGCAGGGCCGGGTGCCCCGGGTCACCGACCAGATGCAGGCACTGAAGCACTTGAAGGACCTGAACCAGCTCGGCCAGGTGGAGCAGGCCCTCGCCCCCGCCGCACCCTTGCTCGGCCTGGCTCCCGCCATCCACTGATCCCGCCCCTGCCCCGAGGGCCGTCCCGTCCGGGGCGGCCCGTGCGCCTGGAAAGATCCACGACCGTCCTCGTGGACCGTCCCGCTGCCGATCGGCGGCGCGTAGGGTCGGCAGCGAAGGTATTCGAAGGAAGGGGCCAGGCCATGGCGCAGGAAGTACGCGGCGTGATCGCACCGGGGAAGGACGAGCCCCTGCGGCTCGAGACGATCGTGGTCCCGGACCCGGGTCCGGGCGAGGCCGTCGTGCGCATCCAGGCCTGCGGGGTCTGTCACACCGATCTGCACTACAAACAGGGCGGCATCTCGGACGACTTCCCCTTCCTGCTCGGCCACGAGGCCGCCGGTGTGGTGGAGTCGGTCGGCGAGGGCGTCACCGACGTCGCCCCCGGTGACTTCGTCATCCTGAACTGGCGTGCCGTGTGCGGGCAGTGCCGGGCCTGTCTGCGCGGCCGGCCCTGGTACTGCTTCAACACCCACAACGCGCGGCAGAAGATGACCCTCGCCGCGACCGGTCAGGAACTCTCCCCGGCCCTCGGTATCGGCGCGTTCGCCGAGAAGACGCTCGTGGCCGCCGGCCAGTGCACCAAGGTCGACCCGTCCGTCTCCCCGGCGGTCGCCGGGCTGCTGGGCTGCGGGGTGATGGCCGGCATCGGCGCCGCGATCAACACCGCGGGCGTCGGCCGGGGCGACTCGGTCGCCGTCATCGGCTGTGGTGGTGTCGGCGGCGCGGCGATCACGGGGGCGTACCTGGCCGGCGCGGCGAAGGTCATCGCCGTGGACATCGACGACCGCAAACTGGACAAGGCCCGCACACTCGGCGCCACCCACACCGTCAACTCCAAGGACACCGACCCGGTCGAGGCGATCCGCGAACTGACCGGCGGGTTCGGCGCCGACGTCGTCATCGAGGCCGTCGGCCGCCCCGAGACCTACCAGCAGGCCTTCTACGCCCGCGACCTCGCCGGCACGGTCGTCCTCGTCGGTGTCCCCACCCCGGAGATGAAGCTCGAACTGCCCCTGCTGGACGTCTTCGGCCGCGGCGGCGCCCTGAAGTCCTCCTGGTACGGCGACTGCCTGCCCTCCCGGGACTTCCCCATGCTGATCGACCTCCACCTCCAGGGCCGGCTCCCGCTCGACGCGTTCGTCACGGAGACCGTCCAGCTCGACGAGGTGGAGAAGGCGTTCGAGCGGATGCACCACGGCGACGTGCTGCGCTCGGTGGTCGTGCTCTGATGGCCGCCCGCATCGAACGCCTCGTCACCGCGGGCCGGTTCACCCTGGACGGCGGCACCTGGGACGTCGAGAACAACGTGTGGCTCGTCGGCGACGACCACGAGGTGATCGTCATCGACGCCGCTCACGACGCGGACGCGGTCGCCCGCGCCGTCGGCGACCGCCGGCTCACCGCGATCGTGTGCACCCACGCCCACAACGACCACGTCAACGCGGCGCCGGAACTGGCCGACCGCACCGGCGCCGTGATCTGGCTGCACCCCGACGACCTGCCGCTGTGGAAGCTCACCCACCCCGACCGCGACCCCGACCGGCACCTCACCGACGGCCAGGTCATCGAGGCCGCCGGCGCCGACCTGACCGTCCTGCACACCCCCGGCCACGCCCCGGGCGCCGTCTGCCTGTACGACCCCGGGCTCGGCACGGTGTTCACCGGCGATACCCTGTTCCAGGGCGGCCCGGGGGCCACCGGGCGCTCCTACTCCCACTTCCCGACGATCATCGACTCCATCCGGGACCGGCTCCTCACCCTCCCACCGGAGACGAAGGTCCTCACCGGGCACGGGGACGCGACGTCCATCGGCGCCGAGGCGTCCCACCTGGAGGAGTGGATCGCCCGCGGACACTGACGGGGTTCCGGGCAATCGCCGGGCGCGGCACACGGGCGCGACCCTAGGATCGCTCCCATGACCGCACAGACGATCGACACCCTCCACGGCGTACGGGTCCTGCGCTGCGCTTCCGACGGCCCGCTCCTCGACGGCGAGAGCGCGGCGCTCGACCTCATCGGTGACGCGTACGGGCACGACGCGCAGCTGGTCGCGCTGCCCGTGGAGCGGCTCGCTGACGACTTCTTCCGACTGCGCTCCGGGGTCGCCGGCGCGGTCGTCCAGAAGTTCGTGTCCTACCGGCTGCGCCTCGCCGTCCTCGGCGACATCTCCGGGCACGTCGCCGGAAGCACGGCCCTGCGCGACTTCGTGTACGAGTGCAACCAGGGCCGGCAGCTGTGGTTCCTCGCGGACGCCGCGGAACTCGACACCCGACTCCGCGGATAGCAGCAGACTCCGAGCGGCCGGCGCGAGCGAGGGCGCGGGTGCTGCGTGCGCTGACGCACACGGTGGCGCCCGCCGCGTCGAGCCGGCGGGGCCCGACGCCTGACGGTGCGTGGCCGAGTTGCCGGACGCGGGGGTGAGCCGGCGGACGTCACCGGGTGCCCGTGAGCGCGGGCGCCGGACGGTCGGGGGCCGCCGTACCGGTGAAAGGCCGCCGCCGCAGCCGTACTGTCGGCCCATGACTGATCCGACCCGCTTCGCAGGACACGGAGTTCTCGTCACGGGCGCCGCCCGCGGCATCGGCGCCGCCGTCGCCCGGCGGCTCGCCGAGGAGGGCGGCCGGGTCCTGGTGACCGACCGGGACCTGCCCGAGGCCGAGCGGACCGCGGCGACACTGCGCGGACAGGGCCTGGCCGCCGAGGCGTTCGCCTGTGACGTGGCCGACCGCGCCGCCGTCGAGGCGGCCGTCGCCCGCGCCGTCACCGTGTTCGGCTCCCTCGACGTCCTGGTCAACAGCGCCGCCCACTGCACCGCGGACGTCCCGCTGTTCGAGGACGACCCCGACGAGGCGTGGACCCGCGACCTCGACGTCACGCTCACCGGCGCCTACCGCTGCTGCCGCGCCGCCCTGCCGCACCTGGCCGCCTCCGGCCGCGGGGCGATCGTGAGCGTCGGCTCCGTCAACGGCCTCCAGGACTTCGGCAACCACGCCTACAGCGCCGCCAAGGCCGGCCTCGGTTCCCTCACCCGGACCCTCGCCGGGCACGCCGCCGCCCGGGGGGTGCGGGTCAATCTCGTGGCTCCGGGCACGGTCCGCACCTCGGCGTGGGAGGGGCGTGACGACGAACTGGACGCCGTGCGCGGCCTGTACCCGCTCGGCCGGGTCGGGGAGCCGCGGGACATCGCCGCCGCGGTCGCCTTCCTGGCCTCCCGCGACGCCGCCTGGATCACCGGCACCACCCTCGTGGTCGACGGCGGCCTCACCACCGTCAACACCGGCTTCCACGCGGCCGTCCACTAGCCCTGACCGGCCCGGGGGCCATCGCCACGCGCCCTTATACCGCCACCCGGTGGCGAAGTTCACCATTTCGTCACAGGTGACCGGAAACACAACCTTCCCCGGCCCGTCCGGGTCTAGTAGTGCGAGACCGTGGGAAGTGCGCTGGGAGACACCCGGTGGAGACCCCGGGCGATCAAGGGGAGAAGGGGAGGCCGTCATGGGGGACACACGCAGACGAGGCGTCGTCGCAGTGGGCGTCACCGGACTGGTGGCGCCGCTCACGCTGGCGCTCACCGCGGCACCGGCCCAGGCCGCGAGTTGCACCTCGCAGGCGGGTCCGTACCAGAAGCAGGTGGAGCGGTTCCTGGGCCGGCCGGTCGACGGCAAGCAGTCCGCCGCCGACTGCAAGGCCGTCCAGGCCTTCCAGAACAAGCACGGCATCACGCCGAACATCGGCTACGCCGGGTCCGTCACCTGGGGTGTGATGGACCTCATGAACAAGCAGAAGGCCGTCGGGAACAAGCCGAACAAGGACGGCAAGTGCCCGGTGAACAAGGGCCGTATCGCCTGCGTGAACCTCACGCTCCAGCTCAGCTGGATCCAGGACGGCGCGAAGCTCGTCCACGGTCCGGTGCCGGTGCGCACCGGCCGCGACGGCTTCGAGACCCGTACCGGCCTGACGAAGATCTACTGGCGCGACATCGACCACGTCTCCAACCTCTACGACGTGCCGATGCCCTACAGCCAGTTCTTCAACGGCGGCCAGGCCTTCCACTCGGTGGGCCTGAGCATGTGGAACCCGCCGGGCTCGCACGGCTGCGTGAACATGACGCCGGCGGAGGCCAAGGCGTACTGGTCGCTGCTGAGGAACGGCGACGACGTCTTCGTCTACGGCCGCAAGCCCGGCACCTGAGCCACGGCCGACCGCGCCTGCGCCGGGCGGCGCCCCCGGATCCCGGCGGGCGCCGCCCGGCGGCGTGAGCCGGGATCCGGCAGCGGAACCGATAGAAAGTACCCCTTCCGGTCGACCTGTTGACGTGATGAGCAACACGGTCCGAAATGTCCGTATTCGAGGTGCTTGCTCACAGCGCCTTCACGTCGTCCGGCATATGCTTCACAGCATGTCCACCACTGTTGCAACCGCCTCCGAGCGATCGGCCGCGGAGGTCAACGAGGAGATCCGGGCCCTGTGGCGCCGGTCGGGCGGGACACTGAGCACCGAGCAGCGCGCGGAGTACCAGCGCCTCGTGTTGGAGTGGGCCGCCGCGGCCCCGCAGTCGCACCGGGCGGCCTGACCGACCCGCGCGCACCGCGCCGTACCGCCCAGGGCACCCGTGAGCGCACGGGTGCCCTTCTCGCAGCACCTCCGGCCCGGCACCGCGCCGGGCGCCTCCCGTACCGGGGCCCGGCCGGCGCCCCGTCAGCCCCACGTCGCCGAGTAGTGCCGCCGGTACGCCTTGCGGTCCTGCTCGGACCGGATGAACCGGGTAGCGACCAGCGCGATCAGACTGCCCGCGATCACCAGCAGCCCCGGCCCGATGTTGCGGGTGTCCGTCAGCCGCGCCAGCAGGGTGCTGCCCTCGGACGTGCCCGTGACCGGCGCCGAGGTGCCCGGCGACGCCGCGTTCGGCGCCATCCCACCCTGCGCCGCGGAGGCCGACGGCGCGGGGGAGGGCGCCGCACTCGCGCCACCGCCCGCACCGCCCGCGTCCTGCGCCGACACGAGCAGCCGCACACCGAGCGCCGTCAGCGCCTTGGTCACCGGCTGGAAGAACGTCGTCCCGCCCGCCGTGCAGTCCCCGTTGCCGCCCGAGGTCACCCCGAGCGCGATGCCTTCCGAGAACAGCGGGCCGCCGCTGTCACCCGGCTCGGCGCACACCGTGGTCTCGACGAGTCCGGTGACCGTGCCCTCCGGATAGTTGACGGTCGCGTTGAGCGCGGTGACCCGGCCGTCGTGCAGACCGCTGGTGCTGCCGCTGCGGAACACCCGCTGCCCCACCGCAGGATCGGCCACCCCGGTGATCCGCACGCCCTTCCCGCCGCCGATCGCGACGACCCCGGCGCCCGCGCCGGCCTTGCCGGAGGCGTACTGCACGAGCGAGAAGTCGCTGCCGGGGAAGACGCTGTTCACGGTGTTGCCCAGCTGCCGGTCACCCTGGTTGTCGGCGAACCAGGTGGATCCCGCGGGCCCGCAGTGACCGGCAGTGAGGATGAAGTCGGACTGCCCGTTGGTGACGTTGTAGCCGGCCGAGCAGCGACCGCCGGTCGACAGGATCGGCAGGGCGCCGTTCAACCGCGTGGTGAACGCGCCCTTCGTGCGCTCCATGTGCACGAAGCTCCCGATCCCCGCGGCCACCCGGGTCAGCCGGGACCAGTCACCGGCGGACACCGTGCGGTCGGCCCGCACCACGACCCGGTTGGTCCGGTAGTCCACCGCCCACGCCGTGCCCGGCACCCGCGGCGCCGAACCCAGCGACGTCGTGGCCGACTTCAGCTCGTTCATGCTGTGCGGCACGACCTTCGCCTCGGCTCCGGCCCGCCGCACCGCCCGCGCTGCCGCGTCGTCGGTCACCGCCACGACCGGACGCCCGTCGGCGCCGACCCAGTTGCCCGCCGTACGGGCGGTGCCGAGCCGTGCCACCAGGGCGGCTCCGGTGTCCCCGGTGCCGCCGGTGGCGTGGAGCACTCCGGCGGAGCCGGGCGGTGTCTCGCTCGCCATGGCCGCCTGGGTGACCATCGCGCCCCCCAGGAGGAGTCCGCCGACCGCCGTCAGCCGTGTCAGTCGCCGGACGACCCGTCGTCGTGCGTGCCGCATGCATGGCTCCCAAGCCGAACCCGAACGCACGCCGCCCGTAACGGCAGCGCGGGACCCCCGGGTCGTCGGGGGCCCGCCCCTCCATACGGCGCCCGGGGCCACGGCGTTCACCGCCCCCGGCGAACTCCCCCCGCCCGATCGGCGCTTGCGCTCGGCCCGCCGGACAGGACGACGCCCTCCGGCTGCCGACGGCCGCCCTCTCCGCGGAGAGGCACACCATGAAGCCCTGTCGGTCGAGCGTGACCTGTCGGCCTGTCGGCCGAGCGCGGCCTGTCGGTCGAAGGCGGCCTGCCGACCGAGCACGCCCTGTCGACCGAGCACGCCCTGCCGACCGAGCATGCCCTGCCGGTCGACAGGCGGCTCAGAAACCCCGGTCGGCGTCCGCCCCCGCCCCCGGGCCGGCCGCCGTCGGAGCCAGCCGGGACCAGCTGTGCGGGTCGCCCCACACCGACTCCGCGCCCACGTAGGGCCGCAAACCCGCGGTGAGGTCCGGATCCCCGCGGCCGGCCAGCTCGTCGGAGGCGATCCTGCGGGCGATCCCGGCCAGGAAGTCGGCGATCTGCACCCGCGCGTCGTCCCGGGAGTCGACCAGCCGCAGCCCGCCGAGCCCGGTCCCGTCCCGCCGGGCGGCCTGCACGAGCCGGGCGATCCGCCCCGGCGTCAGCGCGTTCTGCTGGTCGTGCACCAGCATGACCGGCCGCCCGCCGGCACTCCAGTGGGCCGCCGTCAGCCGGATCGCCGGGAACAGCGGATTGAGCACCGGGAACAGCGCCGGGACCGTCCGCACGCGGGCCAGATAGTCGTCCGCGCGTGCCCGGCCCGCCCCGAGCCGCCGCAGGGTCCGCGCCGCCTCCGTCTCCGGGCGGGCCCGGACCAGGGCGTCCACGGTCCGGAAGAACGGCTCCCCGGCGTCGGCAGGGTCCCCGCCGGGACGGACCCGCAGCAGCCGGTTGGCGGCCACCAGGAACGCGTGCCACCCGTCCGGCCCGAACGTGTCCGGCCCCAGCCGGAACAGCGGGACGGCGTCCGCCGCGTCGTCCAGCAGCAGGCCCACGGTCCGGTCGACCACGAAGAACGCCTTGTGCGTCAGATGGACGTGGGCCCGCCCGTGGATCGGCCCGCCGGGCGCGAGCAGCCATTCCAGCACCGCACGGTGCTTCTCCCGCAGCAGGTGGTTCGCCTTGTACTCCTCGGCGGGCGAGCGGACGCGGTGCCGGATCTCCCGCACGCACTCCGCGGCCACGTCCCACGGCAGCGCCACACTGGCGTGCGCGAACACATCGGTGTTCCCGCCGACCAGGTTCTCCCCGTCCGACCCCGACTCGTCACAGGCGACCTCGGGCAGGCGGCCCTCCGCCGCCGTCCCGCGCCACCCGCCCGTCCCGGCGCTCCCGTTCCCGCTCACGCCCCGACCCCCTATCTTGAGCCTCATGACCAGCATCCCGCACAGCACCCCCGGCGAGCCGGATCCGCTGCGCACGCTCGGCCTGGAGCGGCTGCGACGCCGTACGAGCATGAAGTGGCGCACCTACCCCGATGACGTGCTGCCGCTGTGGGTGGCCGAGATGGACGTGCCGCTCGCCGAGCCCGTCGTCCGCGCCGTCACCGACGCGCTCGCCCTCGGCGACACCGGGTATCCGGCCGGCACCGCCTACGCCGAGGCCCTCGCCGCCTTCGCCGCCGAGCGGTGGAACTGGGACGGTCTCGCCGTCGAGCGCACCGCCATCGTGCCGGACGTGATGCTGGGCGTGGTCGAGATGCTCAAGCTGGTCACCGGGCCCGGCGATCCGGTAGTCGTCAACCCGCCGGTGTATCCGCCGTTCTTCCAGTTCGCCGAGCACCTGGACCGCCGGGTGGTGCAGGCCCCGCTCGACGCGGGTCTGCGCATCGACCTGCCCGGCCTGGAAGGGGTGTTCCAGGAGGTGGCCACCGGGCCCGGCCGTGCCGCGTACCTGCTGTGCAGCCCGCACAATCCCACCGGTACGGTGCACACCGCGGCCGAGCTGACGGCTGTCGCCTCCCTCGCCGAGCGGTACGGCGTCCGGGTCGTCGCGGACGAGATCCACGCCCCGCTCGTCGCCCCCGGCGTCACCTTCGTGCCGTACCTCGCCGTGCCCGGCGCCGACCGCGGCCTGTCCCTGATGTCGGCGTCCAAGGGGTGGAACCTGGCCGGTCTCAAGGCCGCGCTCGCCGTCGCCGGACCCGAGGCCGCCGCCGACCTCGCGTGCCTGCCCGAGGAGGTGGGGCACGGTCCCAGCCACCTCGGTGTCATCGCGCACACCGCCGCCCTGCGCGACGGAACCGCCTGGCTGGACGCCCTGCTGGCCGGCCTCCAGGACAACCGGCGGCTGCTCACCGGCCTGCTCGCCGCGCACCTGCCCGCGATCCGCGTGTACCCCGCCGAGGCGACCTATCTGGTCTGGCTGGACTGCCGGGCCCTGGGCCTCGGCGACGATCCCGCCCAGGTCTTCCTCGACCGCGGCCGGGTCGCCCTCAGCCCCGGCCCTCCCTTCGGCACCGGCGGCGCCGGGCACGCACGGCTGAACCTGGCGACCTCGCCCGGGATCCTCACCGAGGCGGTACGGCGGATGGCGGCGTCCCTGCGCTGACCGGGCACGCCCCGCCGGCCCACCGTACCGCGGCCTCCCCGGGCGGCGGACGGACTCCTAGACTGCCGGGCATGGACGACACGCGGCTCGACCGGCTCGGCTCCGGCAAGTACCTGCTGGTGACCAGCTACCGCAAGAACGGCACCCCGGTCGCCACCCCGGTGTGGGTGGTGCGGGACGGCGACACGCTCGGCGTGTGGACGGCCGCGGACAGCTGGAAGGTCAAGCGGATCCGGCGCCGCCCCGATGTCCTCGTCGGCCCCTGCGACGTACGCGGCAACCCCACCGGCGACCAGCTGCCGGCCACCGCCGAGATCACCGGCCCGGAGACCACCGACCGCTACCGCGCCCTCATCGCCCGCAAGTACGGCATCCTCGGCCGGCTCACCCTGCTGGGCAGCCGGCTGCGGCGCGGCCGGGACGGCACGGTCGGCATCCGGGTGACCCCCGCCCGTTGAGGGCCACCCGGGACGGGCGTCCTACGACGCGTCCAGCACCGACCCCGACAGCTCCAGACCGCCGGGCATCGGCTTCCCGGTCTCCGGGTCGAGCTGCCCGAAGCGCACCGACTCGGCGGGCTCACGGACCCGGTCCTTCACCGTCGGTACGGTGATGTCGGCGCCGGTGTGCCCGGGAGCGATGTCCGCCCACAGGTACAGGCCGTCCACCTTGGACAGCGGACGCGCGGGATCGGGCGACGCGCCGGCCGTGTCCCGCAGCCAGCGCGCCGGGACGTCCTTGGTGGACAGCTCGGGCGCGGTCGCCGGTACGACGCCGAAGTACACGCTCATGTCCACGTCGACCGCCTCGGACAGGGACACCCGCCACTTCAGCGGCTGTCCCTCGGTCACCTTGCCGGCGACGGGCGTGACGGTCATCGTGGGCGCCGGGTCGTCGTCGTGGACGGTGATCCCGCCCCGGTAGGAGCCGACGACCGCCCCCCGCACCGCTTTGACCAGCACGTCGTACGACACGTCGGTGCCGTACCGCGTGTTGCCCTTCACCCGGACCGGTACGTCGACGCCCTGACCGCCCGGGCGGACCGTCACCAGGCGGTCCTCGGCCCTGCCGGTGGCGGGGTCGACGACGTACACCCGGACCTGACCGCTGCCCCCCGTGCCCGTGACCTGGACCGGCACCCGGTAGGTGCGCACACCCGTGTCACCCTCGTCCACGGTGGTCCGGCCGACGTCCACGCGCGGCAGCGCGTCGGCGCGCACCGCGGGCGTTCCGGGCCGCCAGCCCCACGCGTCCATCAGCCAGGCCCGTCCGGACGCCGAACGCGGCGTCAGTTCCATGGACTTGACCGAACCCAGAGCGAGTCCGGCGCGGGTGGCCGCCGTCAGCGGCACCCGGATCTCCCGCGCCCAGTAGGACGCGGTCCGTTCGCTGCCGGGCAGCCCGTCCACCTGCACCCGGCCGAGGTTCGCCTTCCGGCCGGCGGCGTCGGTGAGGGACACGTCCAGCCGCGTCCCCCGGGAGTTCGGCGGCACGAACAGCCGCAGTGCGAGCGCCTTCGCCCCGGACAGGGACACCGGCTTCGCCGCGCTCACCCGGACCGGGGCACCGGCGCGCGTCCAGTGCAGCGCGACCGCGTGCCGGCCGGCCTCCCGGTCGATCGCCCACTGCGCGAAGTGCGGTGACTGCCCGCGCGCGCCCTGGTTCAGGCAGGCCTTGGCCGCGGTGGGCGACACCGCGTCGCACAGCCGGCCACCGGTCACCGACACGCCTGAGTCCGGCAGGAGACCGCCGCTCCGGCGGGCCCCCACCGCGTGGCTGAGCACCCGCGCCGGGTCCGCCGACGGCGCCCGCTTCCCCGAACCGTCCAGCAGCGGACGCACCCGGTCGTCCCCGGCGAGGAACAGCCGCGCGGCGGCGGCGATGTACGTCGAACCGGCCCGGTGCTGCTGGTCGGCGGTCAGCCGGGTCGCGGCCCCCTTGCCGCACACCGGGTCAGGTTGCCCGGGGTCGTCGGAGAAGTCGTCCTCGGCGGGCGCCGCGGCCTGACCGGGGGTCCACTCGGAGTTGAAGAAGTTGTGGTTGGCGCCGATCACGTACACGGCGCTGTGCAGCGCGGTGCCGTTGCCGACCGCGCGCGTGCCGTCGACGTACACCTCGCCCTGGAGGTCGGAGACGTCACCGTCGCAGCCCGGCAGGATCGTCACCGACGGCACGTCGGGCACCGGGTTCTGCCCGAAGACGGTCGGGCCGATGAGGACGGTGCCGCGGATTTTCCAGCGCACCGGCCCGTGGTAGCCGTCCTGGTCCGCGGGTGGTGGCGTGAGGCTGTCCAGGGCGGCCCGGTCGACGCCCTCGCCGCCCCGCGAGTGGCCGACCAGCAGCACCCGGGACAGGTCGGCGCGGGGCGCCTCGCGCACCACGGCCGGTGCCGTCGCGGGGTGTTCGGTCCAGTCGGCCCAGCGGGCCAGGTGCAGCCGCACGAGCGAGGAGCGGGCCTGCGCGCCACCGTCCTCGGCGGCGAAGTCCTGCCCGTTGATGCCGTTGGCGGCGATCGACACGGTCATGTAGCCCTGGGACGCCAGGAGCCTCTGGTCCCGCAGATAACCGCGGTGACTGGGCACCGGCTCGGTGCCGGCCGGGCATGGCCAGTCACCGGTGGTGTCGTCGCGGCCCTTGTAGCAGACGGAGTGGCGGCCGTGCAGGAACAGCGCGAGCGGGCGCTTCCCCGCGGCGCCGACCGGCGCGACGACCACCGCGCGCATCTCCACCGGCTTCGAGAAGCCCGGCAGGCGGACCGACTTCAGTGTGTACTCGCCCGTCCTGGTGCGGAACGAGCCGGGCTTGCCCGGGTCCACGCCGTTCGCGGGGAGCGGGGCCGGCAGCCGCGCCGCCGACGCGGTGCCGGTGCTGTCCCGCGCGTCCAGCCGCCGTCCGCCGGACCAGACTTCCAGCCCGCCGAGCCCCGGTGTCCGCCGCCCGTCGAGCGGCAGCCGGAAGGTGCGCCCGTCCGTGCCTGGCCGCGGCACGCCCAACAGGTGCCCGCCGGAGCGGAATTCGACCCGCGCGTCGCCCATCGGCACCGGCCGGTCCGACCGCCACACCAGCTGCGGTGCCTGACTCCGGCCGGCGAGCCGCCATCCCGGCGGCAGCGGCCCGTCGTCCGTGACCGTCAAGCCCCTGTCAACCAGCCCTCGTTGGGGCTGGGCTGTCGCCACCCCCGGGGTCGCTCCCGCCACCGCGAGTAACGCGGCGGCGGCCACCCCTATGTGCCGGGCACGGACCACTGTTCCTCCTCGAACCCCGACCTCGGGCGCCCCGGGCCTGCCGGGACGCCCCTCGCCCCCGGAGGATGAACAGCGGAGGCTGCGGGTTGCCTGTGCGCGGGAGGTGATGGATCACAGCGGGGACGCCGGGGCACGCGGACGGGTGCGGCGGGGAGTGCGGAGGCAGGGGTGCCGCGGTGCGCGGCCGTCAGGTCAGGTCCCAGGGAACGGTGCTGTCAGGTCCAGGCCCGGTAGGGCTCGTCCAGCAACTGGAAGACCGGTTCACCGCGCACCGGGTCCTTCGCCGTGGACAGCCGGACCCGGTCGCCGCTGTGGATCCCGACCGGCGGGCCCATGACCCGGCCCCGGACGACGAACCCCTCGGCCATCTCTATCAGCGACACGTTGCGCGCCGCGGGCGTGTTGCGGTGCACCACGGTGGAGTGGCGGACCGTGCCGACGCCCTCGCTGCGTTCCGTGCGCAGTTCGCTGCCCTGGCACACCGGACACAGCAGCCGGTGGTACGTCGCCGTGCCGCACCAGGTGCAGCGCTGGAAGAGGATGGCGTCCTGGGAGTCCACGGAGACGGGGTCCAGGACACCCGTCGCGGACCCGGCCGCCGGATGCGCGGTGCTTGCTGAGTGGTGGTACACGCTGGTCAACTCCTCGCGCTCGGCCGGAATCCCGTGTGCCCGGCGCGGACCGGCACGCGGAGGCGCGGTTGCCGTGCCACCGCGCACGCCGACAGAGTATGGCACTGAGTGTCACTCGTAAAGGCACTCCGTACCCAGATTTGTGGGCGGTGGACGCGCCGGGGGTCAGCCGCGGCCGAGCGCCGTCTCCAGTTCCTGCACCACCCGCCACAGCGGGGCGTCCCGGCGGGAGACCAGCACCACCACCTCGTCGGACTGCGCCTCCCGTTCCCCGGACCCCGCCGGGCCGGACCGCGCGGACGCCGCCGGGGTGTCCGCCGGCCCGCCGTAGGTCCTGTGCACATAGCCCAGCGCGTGGTCGACCGCCGCGCCCGGATCGCCCGTGCCGTCCGACCGCAGCCAGGAGCGCAGGGCGTTGTTGTGCGCGGCGACCACCGCCGCCGCGATCACGTCGGCCCGCAGGGTGCCGTCGGGCCGTCCGGCGAACCGGCCCCGCAGGTATGCGGCGAGCGCGCGCTCGTAGCGCCACACCACCGACAGTTCGTAGGCGCGCAGGCCCGGCACCTGCCGGGTGAGGCGGTAGCGCTGCACGGAGAAGGTGGGGTTCTCGGCGTACATCCGCAGCACCAGCCGGGCCGCGTCGCACACCCGCCGCACGGGTTCGTGCTCCGGGCCGCCCGCGCCGAGGAAGGCGGTCATGTCGGCCAGGCAGCGCTCGTGGTCGGGGAAGACCACGTCCTCCTTGGAGGGGAAGTAGCGGAAGAACGAGCGCCGGCCGACACCGGCCAGGGCCACGATGTCGTCCACGGTGGTCTGCTCGTACCCGCGTTCCAGGAAGAGCCGGAAGGCCGCCGCCACCAGGGCGTCCCGCATCGGCGGCTTCGCGGCCGGCGCCGCGCTGCTGGAGCTCATGAACGGGAACGTAGCACCCGGGACGCTTCTATGACACTCAGTGCAACGACAGTGGCCTTTCGGGGGAACTGAGTGCTTCTTTGGCGGGCGGCCGGGACGTGAGGGACGGCTCCCGGGCGGCTGCCCGGGGGCGGCCTCCAACGCCCGTACCCTGCGGCGTAACCTTTCTGCACCCCGCTGGCACCGGCCGCGCACCGCCCCGAGGAGACCTCCCATGCCCGCCGCTCGCCCCCGCCTGCTCTACGTCACCGACCTGGCGTACCGGGCCCGCGGGCGCCGCTACTGCGACGAGGACATCCACCTCACCTCCCGGCTGCGCGCCCACTTCGACCTGGCCCTGTGTCACCCGCTGGACGCGGCGGCCCTGATGGCCGGTCACGACGCCGTCGTCGTCCGCAACAGCGGCCCCGTGCTCGGCTACCCGCGGGAGTACGACGCCTTCCGGGCGCGGGCGCTGGCCACCGGCGCCCGGGTGTACAACCCGCTCACCGGCAAGGCGGACATGGCCGGCAAGCAGTACCTGCTCGATCTCACCGCCGCCGGCTTCCCCGTCATCCCGACCGTCGGCAGCGTCGAGGACCTGCACCTGCTGCCGCCCGTCGCGCGGTACGTGGTCAAGCCCAGGCTCGGCGCGGACTCCCTCGGGCTGCGGACCGTGCCCGCAAGCCGGATCGCCTCCTTCGCCGCCGCCGACGTACTGATCCAGCCGCGCGTCGACTTCGTCCACGAGGTGTCGTTCTACTTCGTCGACGACGACTTCCAGTACGCCCTGTACGCCCCCGACCCACGGCGCCGCTGGGAGCTGCGGCCCTACGCGGCCACCGCCGCCGACCTGGAGTTCGCCCGGCGCTTCATCGACTGGAACGACCTCGGGCAGGGCATCCAGCGCGTCGACGCCTGCCGCACGGCCGACGGCGGCCTGCTGCTCGTCGAACTGGAGGACCTCAACCCCTACCTGTCCCTGGACGCGCTGCCGGAGGAGGCCCAGGACGCCTTCGTCACGGCGTTCACGGCGTCCCTGAACCGGTTCGTGCAGGGAGCGCCCAGCCCCGTCCCGGCGTGACCCGGACGCTCGGCGGGGGAGGGGCCGGGCCTTGAACGGGTCCGTCGCGGGCGCCGTATCCCAGGGCGGGAACCGCGCGAGCCCCGTACCCGGGGGACGGAAGGAGAGCCAGGTGCCGACACCGACCGATCCCGAACGGCCCCCGCCCTCACCGGCGTTGGAGCCCATCCGGGTGATACGGACCCGCCGCTTCGACGCCCTCGCCGAGCTGATGCGGGAGATCCGCCCGGACCCGGTGACGTACGAGCCCTCCGGCACGGCACCCGCCCCCCACCCGCTTCCCGCCGCGGAGGACACCACGGAACTTCCGCCGGTGCCCGCCGCCCGGCCCGCGCAAGCCCCCGCCCGGAACGCCTCCGGCCCCGGCCCGGGCCGTCTCCCGCGGACCTCCGCCCGCGGCGTGTCCGGCGTCGGCCCGGTCCGGCCCCCGAAGGCCCCCGCCCGGGGTGCGTCCGGCCCGGGACCGGGACCGCGCCGGGCCGCCGTCGCCGTGGCCGTCGCGGCGGCCGCCCTCGCCGGTTTCGGCTGCGCCCTGCTCCTCCCCGGCCGCCAGCAGGCCGCCGCGGCCCCGCCGGTCCCGCCGCCGAGCACGGCCTCCGCGCCCACCACGGCCGCCCCACCCGCCACCGCGTCCGCCCCGCCGTCCGCCGCCACCGCGCCCGATCCCGACGGCCCCGGCACCCTCCGCCAGGGCGACACGGGACCTCCGGTCACCGAACTACAGCGGCGCCTGCTCCGCATCCCGGACGTCTACCGCGACGGCACCACCGACGGCACCTACGACCCCGCACTCACCGAGGCCGTGGCCCGCTTCCAGCTCTGGTACGGCATCAGCGGCGACGAGAAGGGCGTCTACGGCGACGACACCCGCCGCGCGCTGGAGTCACGCACCGGCACCGGCGACGATTCATGAGCGGCACACCGGGAACAAGCAGCGACGCCGGGAGCCGGCAGCGGATCGGCAGGGCGGACGGAGGTGCCGGGGTGGACCGGACGGATCGGCGGGACGAGGGTGCCGGCGTGGACGACAACGGGCAGACGGACCGGAACGGCCCGGGGGACAAGGCCGGTCAGGGAGACAAGGCCGGTCAGGGGGACGTGGCGGGCTTCTTCGCGCGGCTGGACCCTGACATGTGCGTGGTGACGGCGGTCGCGGACGGCGAGCGGGCCGGCTGCCTCGTGGGCTTCGCCTCGCAGTGCTCCCTCCAGCCGCCCCGGCTCGCCGTGTGGCTGTCCAAGGCCAACCGCACCTACCGGGTGGCCCGGGCCGCGCAGTACCTCACCGTCCATCTGCTCACCGGCGACCAGCGGGACCTGGCGGAGCTGTTCGGCGGGGAGACGGGCGACGAGACCGACAAGTTCGCGCGGCTCGCCTGGCGGGAGGGCCCCGGCGGCACCGCCGTCCTGGACGACGCGGCGGCCTGGCTCGTCGGCGGCGTGCTCCACCGCACCGACGGCGGCGACCACGTCGGCTTCGTGCTCGACCCGGTCCGGTCGGGTACGGGCCGGGAAGGACCGCTGCTGCGGCTCTCCCAGGCCGTCACCATCGAGGCCGGCCATCCCGCGGACTGACGCACGGGGAGCGGGGACCTCACCCTCGGCCGCCCGCGGCCCCCGTCGCGTCCTGCTCGTCCTCCGCCGGCATCCGGATGTCGAGCACGCACACGTCGTCCCGCCGCTCGTCCGCCAGCATCGTGGCGAGCAGCGCCTCCAGGGAGGCGGACTCGCCGCGGCCGTGGGCGCGCACCGCCTCGGCCAGCCGGTCGAAGCCCGCGTCGAGCCCCTCGCCGGGACGCTCCACCAGACCGTCGGTGTAGAGCAGGAGCCGGTCACCGGGTTCCAGACGCAGCTCCGCCGACTCGTAGACGGGGGAGCCGGTCGCGCCGAGCAGCATGCCGGCGGGCCGGTCGAGGTAGCGCACCTCGCCCCGGCGCACCAGCAGCGGCGGCGGGTGCCCGGCCTGGGCCCAGGCCAGGACGTGCTCCCCGGCGTCGTAGCGGGCCAGGACCATGGTGGCGGTGGTCTGGCTGTCGCGGGAGTGCAGCAACAGCCGGTTGAGCCGCGCCAGGGCCCCGGTCAGCGACGAACCGGTGCTGACCATGCCCTTCGCGGTGAACCGGAGCTGAGCCATGGTGGCCACGGCGTCGATGCCGTGGCCCGCCACGTCACCGACCACGAACAGCGCGTCGTAGTCCGGCAGTTCGATGGCGCTGAACCAGTCGCCGCCCACGTGGATCCCGGCCTGCGCGGGCAGGTAGGCGACCTCGACGCGCAGCCCGGTCAGCTGCACCGGCTTGCTGGGCAGCGGCAGCAGGGCGTGCTGGAGCCGCGTCGCCAGGGCCCGTTCGGCCTGAAGGATGCCGCGCTGGAGCAGCATCGCGCGCTCGCTCTCCACCAGCGCCAGCTCCGCGCTGCGCTGCGCGGTGAGGTCCTGGACGAAGCCGTGCACCTCGACCGGGGTGCCGTCGGGCGCCGTGACGGCCTCCGCGACCATCCGCAGATGCCTGACGCCCGCGGCCGTCTCGACGCGGAACGGCACGTCGAACGGGTGCGCGTGGCGGACGAGTCCGGCGATCGCGTGGGCCAGTGCGCCCGCGTCCTCCGGTACGGCCAGGCCGGGCAGTTTCTCCAGCCTGACCGGCGGCCGCCCGGGGGTCCGGCCCAGCACGGTGTACGTCTGCGCGGCCCAGGAGATCTCCTGGGTGATCAGGTTCCAGTTGGCCCAGCCGAGATTGCCGAGCCGCTGCACGTCGGCCAGGCGCTGCTCCTGCCGGTCCGTCCCGTCGTGCCGCAGCCAGGTCACCACCAGGCCGTCGCCCAGCGGGGCCGCCCGTACCGAGTAGGTGGTGGTGACCGGAACGCCGTCGATGACGTCCTGGTAGGCGAAGGGCTCGCCCTCGAACGGCACCCCGGTCGCGAGCGCCTGGAGATAGCCCTGCCACAGCGGTTCCCCGGCGACCGACGGATAGCTCTCCAGGATGTGGCTGCCGACCATGTCCCGGCCGGTCCGGCCGAACACGTCGACCGCCCCGGGGGTGGCGGCGTCGATGCGGTAGTCCTCCACCCGGCCGGAGGTGTCCCGCAGCGGGGTCAGCAGGGTGATCGCGCCGGGCAGCGCGTCGAACACCGCCTGCACGCTCTGGGCGACGCTCTCGGCCGCACGCTCCCGCGGCCCGTCGAAGGCCCGCAGGCGGCCCGCGCTCAGCCGGGCCATGGCCCGCAGCAGCTCCCGCTGGCGCGTCGTGAACGGCCCGCGACGCCGGCGCAGCACGCCGAGGGCGACGGAGGCCGCGTCCCCGGCCGGCACGGGCAGCCACGCGCGGGAGGGCCAGCGCTCCGGGGGCTCGCCGATGAGCTGGTACCGCTCGCTGTCCGCGGCGGGATCCTCCAGCCAGCACGGCTCCCCGGACCGCAGGACGTCCAGCGCGGCGACCCCGGTCATCGGCGGCACGTGACGCCACTGGGCGGCGAGGGTGGTGTCGACGCCGGCGTGCCCGATCAGTCCGAGCCCGCCCTCGGGCAGCCGCTCGTAGAGCATCACGGCGTCGGCGCCCAGTTCGGGAGTGAGGTGGTCCAGGAGGCATTCGGCCAGTTCGTGCGGCGAGCCGACCCGGACCAGGTCCCGGCCGGCGTGCCCGAGCACCTCCGCCAGGTCCACGGTGGCGGCGGGCGGGGTCGCCCGGGATCCGGTGCCGGCGGGCGGGGCGGGTTCCGTGACGTCGGGCGGGGCCGGTGCCGTGGCGGCGGGCCGGTCCGGGCGTGACAGGCTGCCCAGGGTGAGCCAGCACTGTTCGAGGAGGGTGCGGTTGCCGTCCTTGGCCCGCCGCGTCAGCTCCTTCTGCGCGGCGTCCGGCATGCACCCGGTGAGGGCCATCAGCACGCCCTTGGCCCGCTCCAGCACGGCGGTGGTCGCCGCCCGGTCCCGCAGCCGTTCCATCTCGGCACGCTGCCGGGCCACGACCTTGGCCAGCGCCGCGACATCGGCGCTGGTGCCGGGGTCCACCGGGGGCACGGGCTCGCTCGTCACGCGACGAGCATTGCACACCTGAGGTCGTTCGATCACTCGTCTGCCAGGTCCAGGTTTATATGACCGTCTGACAAGATTTCTGACCGCGGGAGCGGGTCGCGCCAAAGAGGGCGAACGGGGCCGGAGGAGGCGCGGACGGGAGTGCGGAACGGCCGGACACACGCCGCGGCGCAGGCAGGGCGCGACGGCCCGGGCGGCGGCGCCGACGGGGTGCGAGGGCGGGGGGCCCGGGACGGACGGGTCGGCTCGGAGCGGGGCTGCGGGGTCAGCGGCTCGTGCCGCGGCCGGCCAGCGCCTCGCTCACCACGCGGACGCTGCGGGCGATGTGCTGGAGCTGGAGGACCTCGGCCGCGTACATCTTGATCGTGTGCTCGATCACCGATTCCGGCAGCCCGAGCACCGGCAGTTCGGCCCGCGCGGTCTGGAGGGCCGTCCGTGCCACCCGGATCTCCTGCTGTACCTGGATCTGCGCGTGCCGGGCGAGCAGGACGGGGTGCCGGATGAGCGCCGGATAGCTGGAGTAGCGCGCCGGGATCAGTTCGCGCAGCCACTTGGCCGCCGAGCGTTCCCAGTCGTACGAGCCCGGCGTCTTGACCTGACAGGGCCAGTCGGGACTGATGCGCGTGCTGGTCAGGGGCATGATCATCGCTTCCGGTGTGCGGCGTCGGGAGGTGGTCGACGGGTTCGGGGCGGCCCCGGCCCAGGGGATGGCCGGGGCCGCCCCGGGCGCCTCGCGCAGGCGACGCGCCCCGGAACACCCCGGGCGCCGACGTGGGTAGGACGGCGGGCCGCGGGGTGACCGTGCGGGGGTCCCGGGTGCCGGTGCCGGCCGTGCCCGGAGCCGACCGGGTGCGGTCCGTGAGCAGTATTTATATATGCCGTCCAGTTTGCAAGACGTATGAAAAAATTCATGCGCAGTCTGTGGTGAATCGTCCCCGTTCAGGGGGTGGGAGACCGCAAGATCTTCACGTATGTGCGGCCCGCGCGGAAGGATCGGCCGCCGTGACCGCCCATGCGGCCGGTGCGGCAGGCCCGCTTCAGTCCCGGAGGAAGAACTGGTGGTGGTCCGACAGCTGCTCGTACTTCTCCAGCCGGGCCTGGGTGCGCTCCGGATCGGCGTCGGTCATGGCCTGGAGCAGCGCGGCGGCCAGCACCCCGGGCGCCGAATAGGAGTCGAACACCAGCCGCGAACCGGTGCCGGTGGCGAAGGCGACGTCCGCCTCGTCGGCCAGCGGTCCGAGCGCCAGGTCGGTCACCAGGGCGACCCGCAGGCCGGCACCGCGCGCCACCCTCAGGGCGTTGAGCGTCTCCTGCGAGTGACGGGGCATCGCGAAGGCCAGCACCCAGCTGCCGCCGGCCTCACGGGCCTGGAGCAGCGCGTCGTAGGCCACGCTGCCGCCCCGCGTCACCAGCCGTACGTCGGGATGGATACGGCGGGCGGCATAACCGAAGTACTCGGCGAGCGACACCGAGATACGCAGACCCAGCACGGTCAGCGGGGTGGACCGGGACAGCTCGCGGCCGACGTGGATCACCCGGTCGGGGTCGGCGAAGTCGCGCCGCAGGTTCTCCAGGTTCTGGATCTCCGCGTCGACGGCCGCCTGGAGCTCGTTGGCCCGGTCCTCCTCGCCGGGCCCGCCGGCCAGGCCGCTCAGCGCGATCGACTGGAGCCTCTCCCGCAGCGCGGGATAGCCGCTGAAGCCGACGGCGGCGGCGAAGCGGGTGACGGAGGGCTGGCTGACTCCCACCCGGTCCGCCAGCTCGGTGATCGGCAGGAACGCGGCCTCGGTGATGTGCTCGATCAGGTACTGGGCGATGCGCCGCTGCCCCGGCGACAGACGGGGGCCGTCGAACAGTTCCCGGAGCCGGGACGTCGGGGAGGCCTCGGCCTCGGGCACGGTCTTGCCCGACGTGATAGCTGATGCCTGTGCGCGTGCCTGCTGCGGCGAGGGCACCGGTCGGCCTCCTTTGTCTCCCACGAGCACTCAACATAGCTCACCGACCGCCGTGACCAGGGGGTTGAGTCAGCGGGCTCACCGCCGAAAGAGGCTGATGGAATGGCCGACTTCGCCGGCCGGCCGGCTGCCGGCGATCAGTTCGGCGAGCCTCCCGCGCGCCTTGGCCACGGCCGAGTCGGACACCACCAGCAGTCCGTGCACCCGCTCCGGCGGCACCCGGCGCGGATCGGCGGCGTGGATGCCGTAGTACGACGGCACTCCGCTGCCCTTGTACACCAGCCACACCCGCTCGCCCGGGTACCGCTGCCGGAGCCGGTCGGCGAGCCGGCCCAGGTCCTGTCCCCAGTCCACGTTCGAGTCGTGCAGCAGCCGGTGCGTGTGCGCCGGGCCGCCGAAGGCCTCGTTCGCGTACGGCAGGTAGTACGGGAACGCCCGCAGCGAACTCGCCGCCTCGAACAGCACGAGGGCGCAGATCAGGGGACGGGCCCAGTGCCTGCCCCGGTTCTGGTCCCGGTCCCGGTGCAGCGCGGGCAGGCAGCCCGCCGCCACCGCGAAGAACATCGGCACGAACAAGGCGTACCGGGTGCCGAAGTCCCGCGCCCCGGTCATCGCCACCGCCAGCAGGACGAGAGGCGGCAACAGCAGGTACGGCGCCACGGGCCGCAGCCGCCGCACCGCCACGACCGCCACCGCGCCGGCCGCGCCCAGCGCCGCCAGTCCGAGCGGCGTCTTCACCAGCAGGGCGGCCGGCAGGTAGTACCAGAGCGAACCGGTGTACACGTGCCCGAACAGATAGCCATGCCAGGGATAGTCCTCCAGCCCGAACTGCACCCGCATCCCCGCCCGGTACGCCTCGGGCACCGGCAGCAGGTCCACCAGCCGCCCGCGCAGCCCGTGGACGGCGGGGACGGGTTCGGCGGGCGTGAACCGCAGCCGGGGATCGACGGCCAGGTACGCGGCCCAGACGACGGCGAGCGCCACCAGCACCACGACCGCGGCGCCCAGGAGCGCGGCCCCCACCGGCCGCCGCCGGCCCCCGGACCACGGCCGGTCCGGCCTGGCCCACCGGTCGGGCCGGTGCGGCCGGAAGGCCAGGAAGAAACGGCGCGTGACCGGGGCGGATGCCGCGGCCGGAGTGGACGGGTGCGGGTGCGGGGCGGATGCCGCGGCCGGAGTGGACGGGTGCGGGTGCGGGTCGGGTCCCGCGGCAGGAGTGGTCGGGTGCGGGTCCGGGGCAGTTCCCGTCGTCGGACCGGACGGGTGTGGGTCCGGGGCGGACCTCGCAGCCGGGGCGGACCGGTGCGGACGCGGGCCGGACCTCGCGGCCCGAGTGGACCGGTGGGCGGCCACCGCGGACGCCGCCGCCAGCACCATCAGCACCGGCACCGCCGGCAGCGCGCTCATCTTCGTCGCCACGGCCGCCCCGAGCGCGGCCCCGGCCGCCGGCAGGTACGGGACGGGCCGCCGCCGCGCCCGCCACACCAGCCAGGCCGACACCAGCACGAACCCGGCCGCCGGCACGTCCAGGGTGGCCAGCGAACCGTGGGCGATCAGGTCGGGCGAGAAGGCGTACAGGGCGAGCGCCACCAGTCCGCCCGCCGGGCCCGCCACCTCCCGGGCGAACGCGAAGGCGACCAGCCCGCACAACAGGGTCAGCACGATCACCGGCAGCCGCGCCCACAGCATCACCCGCCAGGGATCGTTGCCCGACGCGTACAGCAGCCGCCGGCCCGCCTCCCCCTGGTCGCCGGTGAACGCCGGGTCGTAGCGCGGGTCCGCCACCGCCACCCCGGCCGCGATCAGGAGCTTCCCGAGCGGCGGATGCTCGGGGTTGTAGCGCACCCGGTGCGTGTGCAGGTAGTCGGCGGCCGTCGCCACGTACACGGGTTCGTCGATGGTGGGGGTCTGCTGGACGGCCGTGGTGACCATCGCCGCGGCCATCTGCGCCAGCAACAGCACGACGAGGAGCGGCGTCAGCCGGCGCCCGTGCCGGCGCAGCCGGGCGTACCGGGCGTACCGGGCGGCCCGGGCCCGCCGTACCGGCTCCGCGGCCGGAGCCCGGGGAGTGAGGACCAGGTGCTGTTCGCGCGTCATCGTCCGTCCCACGGTGGCACCGGCCCGCGCGCCGGACCAGCGCCCGAGGGCCCGGTCACGGTCCCGCCGGGGCACCGCTCCCGCCACCGCCGCACAAGTCGTACCGGCAGACCTTCTGCCGTACACACCGGTACGGCCCACGGCCCGGCGGAGTTCACCCCGCCCGACACGAAACCGGCCGCACGACCGGGACCCGCCGGGACGTCTACGCGACCGGCACCGTCGACGGGGCGCGCGCGAGCCCGCCGCCGGCCGGTACGAAGGGAGTGCGGCCGTCCCTTCCGGTGACGGACCTGGTCCGGCCGTACGCACGAGGCGCGCACCGCCGTACGCGGACCCGGTCGTCGGCACCTGCGGCCGGGGCCGTCCCGGACGCGGCCGTCCCGGCCGGTGACGACCCCCGGCGGGGCCGCACCCACGAGGCGTGCACCGTTCGTCGTACGCCGCGCCCCGGCCGTCCGTGCCGGCGCCCGCGCGTCAGCCCGCCGGGGGCGGCGGGGCGGCCGGCAGCACCAGGTCCGCCCGTTCCCGGGTCGCCGCGATCAGGTCGGCGTTGCGCTGGTCCGTGCCCCGCACCCAGGCCACGGCCGCCGCGTGGTCCTTGCCGAACTCCTTGTGCCGGGCGATCAGCCGGCGCACCCGCTCGTCCTCGTCGGTCTCGCAGAACCACACCTCGTCCAGGCACGGCCGCACCCGCCCCCACGCCCCCTCCCGCACCAGCAGGTAGTTGCCCTCGGTCACCACCAGCCGGGCGGTCGGCGGCACCGGGATCGCGCCCGCGAGCGGCTGCTCCAGCACCCGCTCGAACGCCGGCGCGTACACCACCTCGCCGGTCTCCTCGCGCAGGCGCCGCAGCAGCGCCGCGTACCCGGCCGGGTCGAAGGTGTCCGGCGCGCCCTTGCGGCCCCGGCGGCCCAGCCGGTCCAGCTCGGCGTCGGCGAGGTGGAAGCCGTCCATGGGCACGTGCACCGCCCACGGCGGGCCGTCGCCGTTCAGGGCGTCCACCAGGCGGGCGGCGAGCGTCGTCTTGCCCGCGCCCGGGCTGCCCGCGATGCCGAGCAGGGCACGCCCGCCGCCCCGGGGCAGGGCGCGGGCACGGCGGAGGAGGTCGTCGAAGGTCAGGGACACACGGGCAAGTGTGGCATCGCCCGTTCGCCGCACAGGTGGCCCGTTCGCCGAACATGTGGCGTGCGCCACCCACTGGAGCGCTTCCTACGGGGAACAGTGCTGGGTATGACTCAGCTCGGTCTGCCCGACACCATCCAGGCCTGTCTCTTCGACCTCGACGGGGTCGTCACCAAGACGGCCGTCGTGCACGCGGCGGCCTGGAAGGAGACGTTCGACGCGTTGCTGCGCGCCTACGACGGCGAGCAGGGAAGGCCGTTCTCCGACGCCGACTACGACGAGTACGTCGACGGCCGCCCCCGCGCCGACGGCGTCCGCGCCTTCCTCGACTCGCGCGGCATCCACCTGCCCGAGGGCGGCCCGGACGATCCGCCCGACGCCCGCACCGTCCACGGCGTCGGCAACCGCAAGAACGAACTGCTGCTGGAGAAGATCCGCACCGGCGGCGTCGAAGCCTACGACGGCACCCTGCGCTACCTGGAGGCGGTCCGCGCGCACGGGCTGCGCACCGCGATCGTCTCCTCCAGCGCCAACTGCCGGGACGTGCTGCGCGCCGTCGGCGCGGAACACCTCTTCGACACCCGCATCGACGGCGTGGTCGCCGCCGAGCGGAACCTGCCGGGCAAGCCGCACCCCGACACGTTCCTGGCCGCCGCCCGTGACCTCGGCGTCGAGGCGTCCCGCGCCGCCGTGTTCGAGGACGCCCTGGCCGGCATGGACGCGGGCCGCGCGGGCGGCTTCGGGTACGTCGTCGGCGTCGACCGGGTCGGCCAGACCGACGCGCTGTACAAGCACGGCGCCGACACCGTCGTGCGGGACCTCGCCGAGCTGGGAGACAAGCAGTGATCACCGAGCGGTCGTACGCCGTCGAGCCCTGGACCGTCCGGGAGACCACCCTCGACCTGGACGTCCTCGCCCAGAGCGAGTCGGTGTTCGCCCTGTCCAACGGGCACGTCGGCTGGCGCGGCAACCTCGACGAGGGCGAACCGCACGGCCTGCCCGGCAGCTACCTCAACGGCGTCCACGAGGTGCACCCCCTGCCCTACGCGGAGGCCGGCTACGGCTACCCGGAGTCCGGGCAGACCGTCATCAACGTCACCAACGGCAAGGTCCTGCGCCTGCTGGTGGACGACGAGCCGTTCGACCTGCGCTACGGCCGTCTCGTCGCCCACGAGCGCGTGCTGGACCTGCGCCGTGGCGTCCTGGAGCGGACCTGCGAGTGGACCTCGCCGGCCGGCTCCACCGTCCGGGTGCGCTCCACCCGGCTGGTGTCGCTGACCCAGCGGGCGGTGGCGGCGGTCGCGTACGAGGTGGAGGCCGTCGACAGCCGCAGCCGGGTGGTGATCCAGTCGGAACTGGTCGCCAACGAGAGCCTGCCGCAGTCCGACGGCGACCCGCGCGCCGCCAGGGCGCTGAAGTCCCCGCTGGAACAGGAGGACGGCTTCGCCGCCGGCAACCGGCTGCGGCTGGTGCACCGCACCCGGCGCAGCGGCCTCAGGGTCGCCGTCGCCGCCGACCACGTCGTCACCGGCCCCGACCGCACCACCACCCGCAGCGAGAGCGGCATCGACGTCGCCCGGCTGACCGTGACCTCCGTACTGGAGCCCGGACAGACCCTCCGGGTGGAGAAGCTGGTCGCCCACGGCTGGTCCGGCGCCCGCTCCCTGCCCGCGATGGCCGACCAGGTCGACGCCGCGCTCGCCGCGGCCGGGCACGACGGCTGGCAGGGCCTGCTGAACGACCAGCGGTCCTGCCTGGACGACTTCTGGGCCCGCGCCGACGTCGAGGTCGAGGGCGACGAGGAGGTCCAGCAGGCCGTCCGCTTCGCCCTCTTCCACGTCCTCCAGGCCGGGGCCCGCGCCGAACAGCGCGCGATCCCCGCGAAGGGGCTCACCGGCTCCGGGTACGACGGACACGCCTTCTGGGACACCGAGATGTTCGTGCTGCCCGTGCTCACCCACACCGCGCCCGCCGCCGTCGCCGAGGCACTGCGCTGGCGCTACAACACCCTGGACGAGGCCCGCGAACGCGCGGCCCAGCTGGGGCTCGCCGGGGCCGCGTTCCCCTGGCGGACCATCGCCGGTCCCGAGGGCTCCGCGTACTGGCCGGCCGGCACCGCCGCCTTCCACGTGAACGCCGACGTGGCCGACGCCGTCGTCCGGTACGTCGAGGCCACCGGCGACACCGCCTTCGAGCGGGAGACCGGCGTGGAACTGCTGGTGGAGACCGCCCGGCTGTGGCGGTCGCTGGGCCACCACGACCGGCACGGCGTCTTCCACCTCGACGGCGTCACCGGCCCCGACGAGTACAGCGCGGTCGCCGACGACAACACGTACACCAACCTGATGGCCCGGCAGAACCTGCGCGCCGCCGCCGACGCCGTCGAACGCCATCCGCGCGAGGCCCGGCGGCTCGGCGTGGACGACGAGGAGAGCGCCGCCTGGCGGGACGCCGCCGACACCATGCACCTGCCCTACAACGACGAACTCGCCGTCCACGAACAGCACGCCGGGTTCACCCGCTACCAGCGCTGGGACTTCGCCGGCACCCGCGCCGACCAGTACCCGCTGCTGCTCCACTTCCCCTACTTCGACCTGTACCGCAAACAGGTCGTCAAGCAGGCCGACCTCGTGCTGGCCATGTACACCTGCGCGGACTACTTCGAGCAGGAGTACGACGAGGAGCAGATCGCCCGGAACTTCGCCTACTACGAGCCGCTCACCGTGCGCGACTCCTCACTGTCCGCCTGCTGCCAGGCCGTCATCGCCGCCCGCACCGGCCATCTGGACCTCGCCTACGCCTACACCACCGAGGCCGCGCTGATGGACCTGCACGACCTGGAGCACAACACCCGGGACGGGTTGCACATCGCCTCCCTCGCGGGCACCTGGATGGCGCTGGTCGCGGGCTTCGGCGGCATGCGCCGCGACGGCGACCGGCCCCGGTTCGCGCCCCGCCTGCCCGAGCGGCTGAGCCGCCTCGCCTTCCACGTCCAGTTCCGCGGGCGCCGGCTGCGGGTGGAGATCGGCGCGGACAAGGCGACGTACGCGCTGCTGGACGGGCCGCCGCTGACCATCCGCCACCACGGGGAGTCCCTGAGGATCAGCACCGACGAACCGGCCGTCCGGGCCATACCGCCGCTGGTCCGCCGCGCCGCGCCCGACCAGCCGCCGCACCGGGCACCGAACGGCGGCTGACCCGCGGCCGGCCGGCCGACGTGGGGGGCGCGGGTGTCCGTCGCCGGGTGCGGGATGTCCGTGGCCGGGCGCGCAGTTCCCCGCGCCCCTGACGGGGTCCGGACCCGGCTTGGCCGTACGGGCATCCTGGGTAGTCGGGCCACGGCCCGGCAGCGTGCGTGTCCGTCGTCGGGGGCGGGGCCTCCCGTGGCCGGGCGCGCAGTTCCCCGCGCCCCTTCGGCCGTCGGTGCGCCGGATGGCCGTACCCGCGCCGCGCGGGCGGACGGAGCGGGCTAGCTTGGCGGTGGCTTCCCGGTTCCGGGCCCGCCCCGTACGGGCCGGTGAGCCGTGGGGGAGCGGCCGTGAGGAAGCTGTAGGCGAGAAGCGGTGATCCATGACCGGCAGCACGGACACCCCACACGCCGGCGCGCGCCGTGAGCGACGCGCCGCGCATCCGGCGACGGACGGTGTTCGTACCCGGGCCCGCGCCACCGCCCCGCTCGCGGCCGTCGCCGCCGTCTTCACCCTCGCCCAGCTGCTCCTCCTCGGCCCCGGTACCGGCCTCGGCTGGGACGAGACGGTGTACGTCAGCCAGGTCGCCGCACACGCCCCGGCCTCGTTCTTCAGCGCGCCGCGCGCCCGGGGCGTCTCCCTGCTCGTCGCGCCGGTCGCCGCCTGGTCGTCCTCCACGGTCCTGCTGCGGATCTACCTCGCGGTCCTCTCCGGCCTCGCCCTGTACCTGGCGCTGCGCGTCTGGCGGAGCCTGTTCCCGGTCCGTGTCCTGGCGCTCGCCGGTGCCCTCTTCGCCTCCCTGTGGGTGACCCTGTTCTACGGCCCGCAGGCCATGCCCAACTACTGGGTGGCCGTGGGCGCGCTCACCGCCGTCGGCTGCTTCCTGCGCGCCGGGGCATACGGTGCCGGGACGGACCGGGCGGCCCTCGCGGGGCTCGCCGGGAGCGCGGCGCTCATGGCGTTGATGCGGCCGACGGACGCCGTCTGGGCGGCCCTGCCGCTGCTCGTCCTCGGTGCGGGCCGACGCCACCGGCGGGCGCTGCTCGTGCTGCTGACCGGCCTCGCCGCCGGCGCCGCCGAGTGGGTGATCGAGGCGTACACGCGCTACGGCGGCCTGGCCCGGCGGCTGGCGGACGGCTCGGCGATCCAGGGCGGCCTCGGCTGGCACCTCGCCGTCGTCGACCAACTGCGCAGCCTCGGCGGGCGGACCCTGTGCCGGCCGTGCACCGGCGGCCCGCCGCACCCCGCTCTCACCGCCTGGTGGTTCGTGCTGCCGCTGCTCGCCGCGCTCGGGCTGGCCGTCGCCGTCCGCGCCCGGCGCACGGCGGCCACAGCCCTGCCGCTCGCCTGTGCGGCGACGGCCGCCTTCCCGTACCTGTTCCTGATCGGCTACGCGGCACCCCGCTTCCTGCTGCCCGCCTACGCCCTGCTGGCCGTCCCGGTCGCCGACGCGCTCGTCCACCTGATGACGGTTCCCCGCCCCTCCCGGCGCCCGGTCGTGGTGACGCTGGTCTGCGCCGGGCTCGCCGCCCACCTCGCCGTACAGCTGGCGGTCCTGGTGCACACGGCCGGCAGCACGGCCGCCGCCCACCGGGCCTGGTCCCGCACCGCGGCGGAGCTGCACCGCCGGGGCATCCGCCCGCCCTGCCTGGTCACCGGCGAGGAGGCCCTGCCGGTCGCCTACCAGGCCGGCTGCTCCTCGGCCGCCACCTCCGGACCCAACGCCAACGCCACCGGCGACGGCATCGCCCGCACCGCCCGGCGGATTCCGGTCGCCGCGCTGGTGCCGGTGGGCGCCGCACCACCCGGGTACGCCCGCGCCTGGACGCCCGTGCCGCTGGGCGGCGTACGGCTGTACTACGTCGTCCCCGGGCCCCGCGGCTGACGTCCGCGCCCAGCGCATGGGCAAAGACTGTGGCGCGCTTTGGCGCACATGGGTTGCATATGCCGGAGGGATGGCACAAGGCTGGGTGGTGACCGCCCCTGGTCGCGCTCCGCCCCTCCCCGCCCCGCCAGGACCCAGTCCTCGGCCCGGCACCGCGTCCCCGGCTCCTGACGCGGCAGGAGCTGATCAGGGGCGGTTCGGCCACGGCCCGGGTGACGGCGGGGTTAATGATCCTCTTGCGGGTTACGTGGAGCAGGACCGCACCGCGAAGGAGGCGACCATGAGCGAACAGTCCGAGCAGACCCCCATGGCGGACGACGCCTACCAGCCCACCGGAACCAACGAGGAACAGGAGGACGCCGCACCCCTGGACCTTCAGGACGCGGTGGACGAGCGCACCTACGACGACATCCTCGACGAGGGCTACTCCCCGCCCGAACGCCCCCTGGGCGTCACCAAGCACGGCATCACCGCCGCCGAGCAGCACGAGGGGGAGACCCTTGACGAGCGGCTCGGCCAGGAGGTCCCGGACGTGACCCCGCCCGCCGGCGACGAGATCGGCGACCTGCCGGGAGGCGAGGGCGAGCCGGTCGACTCCGAGGCCGGAGAGACCCGCGCGGGCCGCCTGGTCGCCCCGGACGAGGGCGCCCACACCGACACGGTCAAGGAAGAGGTCGCCGACGACGTGGGCATCGACGGCGGAGCGGCGGGCGCCGAGGAAGCGGCCGTGCACGTGATCCCGGACGACACCGCCCTGCCGGAGTGACCGCCGGCACCCGCGACCTCCCGCACCGGTCACGGCGCACGACATCCCCCGCACACACGACGGCACCGGCCGGGCGTTCCCTCGCCCGGCCGGTGCCGTCGTCCGTCTCCTCGGTCCCCGGACCGCCCTAGGGCAGCAGTTTCTCGACGGCCGCGGAGCCCTCGGACTCCAGCTTCTGCCGCGCCCAGTCGAGGTTCTTCGGTGTGACGTCCCTGCCCGCCGCCATCACCAGATCCTCGGGGGTGACGTCCCTCGAGGGAGCGGAGTGGAGCAGGGCGTCCGGGGTGCGGACGTCGTCCGACGTCGACCGGGACTCTTCGGGTGTGGATGTCGACATGATGCCTCCTCCTCGGTCCGGATGACCGCATCCGTGCCGGTGCCTCCGAACGAGGCACCCTCTCACCATTGCCCGCCTCGGCGCTCCCTGCATCCGGAAAGCGCCGGGGGCGGCGAGAAAGCACCTGCCCACGCCACGCGGGCCCACTCGCTCCTAAGCTGGATAACACCCGTAAGCGGGAAACCGCATCGCGGGACCACGCCCCGTACCGAACCGGGAGGCCGCCGATGGCCGAGACGCCGTTTCCCGAGGACGCGGCCCCCCGCCGCCGCTACCTCCCCATCGCCGACCACGGACTCATCGGCGACCTGCGCAGTGTGGCCCTGGTCGGCACCGACGGCACGATCGACTGGTACTGCTGCCCGTCCTTCGACGCCCCCAGCGTCTTCGCGGCCATCCTGGACGCCGAGCGCGGCGGCCGGTTCGAGCTGGCCCCCACCGTGCCGGCCCGCACCAAACAGTTCTACTTCCCCGACACCAACGTGCTGATCACCCGGTTCTTCACCGAGGACGGCGCCGGCGAGGTGCAGGACTTCATGCCCGTCGGCACGAAGGGCTCCGAGACCGGCCGGCACCGGCTCATCCGGCGCGTGGTCTGCGTCCGCGGCACCGTACCCTTCCGGGCGCTGGTCGCCCCGCGCTTCGACTACGGCGCCGCCCCGCACACCGTGCACGCCCTGGACGGCATGATCCTGTTCGAGTCGCCCGACCTGTCCCTGACACTCACCTCCACGGCGGCCCTGGAGTACGGCGAACGCGACGCGTGGGCCGACTTCAAACTCGACGAGGGCGATTCCGCGGTGTTCGCCCTGGACCAGGTCGGCGCCCGGATCGCCCCGCGAGGCTGTGCCCACGCCGAGGCCGAGCACGAGTTCACCGCCACCGTCGCCTACTGGCGGCACTGGCTCCACCAGTCCCGCTACCGGGGCCGCTGGCGCGAGATGGTGCACCGCTCCGCGCTCACCCTCAAACTCCTCACCTACGCCCCCACCGGCGCCATCATCGCCGCCCCCACCACCAGCCTGCCCGAACAGCTCGGCGGCGAGCGCAACTGGGACTACCGCTACGTGTGGGTGCGGGACGCCGCGTTCTGCGTGTACGCGCTGCTGCGGCTCGGCTTCAGCGGCGAGGCCGAGGCCTTCATGCGGTTCGTCACCACGCACATCAGCCCCGGCTGCGGCGACGGCACCGGACCCTTGCAGGTCATGTACGGCATCGACGGCCGCGCCGACCTGCCCGAACGCGAGCTGCCGCACCTGGAGGGATACCAGGGCTCCGCACCGGTCCGCGTCGGCAACGCCGCCGCCGGCCAGCTCCAGCTCGACATCTACGGCGCGCTGATCGACTCCATCTACCTCTACGACACGTGGGCCCAGCCCATCTCCAGCGGTCAGTGGGACGACGTGTGCCAGCTGGTCGACTGGGTCTGCGACCACTGGGACCAGCCCGACGAGGGGGTGTGGGAGACCCGCGGCGGGCGCAAGAACTTCCTCTACTCGCGGCTGATGTGCTGGGTCGCGATCGAGCGGGCCATCCGCCTCGCCAACCGGCGCGGCCTGCCCGCCGACCTGACCCGCTGGCGCCGGGCCCGGGACACCGTCTACCGCCGGATCATGGACCGCGGCTGGTCCGAGCGCCGGGGCGCCTTCGTGCAGTACGAGGGCGGCGACGTCCTCGACGCCTCCCTGCTGATGATGCCGCTCGCCAAGTTCATCGCCCCCACCGACCCCAAGTGGCTGTCCACCCTGGATGCCCTCACCGACGACCTGGTCTCCGACTCACTCGTCTACCGCTACGACCCGCAGGCCAGCCCCGACGGACTCCGCGGCGACGAGGGCACGTTCTCCATCTGCTCCTTCTGGTACGTCGAGGCGCTCGTCCGGGCCGGCCGCCTCGACGAGGCCCGCCTGGCCTTCGAGAAGATGCTCACCTACGCCAACCATCTCGGCCTGTACGCCGAGGAGATCGGCCGCACCGGCCGCCAACAGGGCAACTTCCCGCAGGCGTTCACCCATCTGTCCCTGATCAGCGCCGCCTTCAACCTGGACCGCGCCCTCGGCTGAACCCTCCCGCACGTCCGCCACGGCTGGCGCCGCCGGGTCACAGCCCACCCGCGCCCCACGACTTCCGCGGCGACGGCCGCACCGACCTCCTCACCGGCTTCCCGGACGGCACCGCCGGCGGCAAGGAGGGCGCCGGACACGTCACCGTCCGGTACGGCACACGCCTGGCCGGAACACCCCGGACATCCCGGGCACCGCAGAGGCCGGTGACGCCGCTCTCGGCGGGGCCGCCCACGGCGCCCGCTCGGCGCGCCGATCGACGAGTGGCCGACCGTCCGGATCGGGCGGTGTGTCCGGAACGTGCTGCGGGTACCCGGCAGCTCCGCAAGCGGAAGCACCACCGGGTCGACAGAGGGAGGAGACCGGATGACCAGCACCAGCGAGACCGGCGACGTCACCGGCACCCGCGACAAGGACTACAACCTGATCTGGTACGTCGAGGCGTGCCTGAGCAACGCGCTGCGCATGGAGCAGTACGTCCAGGACGCCGAGCGGGACGGGGACAACGAGGTCGCCGACCTGTTCCGCAAGGCGCAGGCCGACAGCCGCAAGGGGGCCGAGCTGGGCAAGCGGCTGCTGCGCTCCCGGCTGAGCGACAGCTGACCGCCACCGTCCCACCCGCCGATCGTGCGCCGCGGCCGGACATGGCCCCTGACGGGCATGCCGACCGCGGCGCCTTCCGCGCCGCCGGCGCCGCCCGCTCAGGGCAGTGGCTGCTCCGCCCAGATGACCTTGCCGTGCGGGGTGTAGCGGGTGCCCCAGCGCTCGGCGAGCTGGGCGACCAGGAACAGGCCCCGGCCGCCCTCGTCGGTGCTCCCCGCGTACCGCAGATGCGGGGACGTCGTACTGCGGTCGGAGACCTCGCAGATCAGCGTGCGGTCGCGCAGCAGCCGTACCCCGATCGGGCCGCGCCCGTAGCGGATGGCGTTGGTCACCAGCTCGCTCAGTACCAGCTCGGTCGTGAACGCCAGCTCCTCCAGGCCCCAGCCGGCCAACTGCCGGGTCACCGACGCCCGTACCCCGGACACGGCCGCCGGATCGGACGGCACCTCCCACTCGGCGACCCGGTCCCCGCCCAGCACCCGGGTGCGGGCCACGATCAGCGCCACGTCGTCGCTCGGCCGGGCCGGGAGCCGGTCCAGCACCGTACGGCAGGTGTCCTCCGGTGACGCGCCCGGCGTACGGAGCAGGGCGTCGCGGAGCAGGTCGAGCCCCTCGTCGATGTCCCGCTCCCGGTCCTCCACCAGACCGTCGGTGTACAGCACCAGCCGGCTGTCCTCCGGCAGTTCCAGCTCCGCCGTCTCGAACGGCAGCCCGCCCAGGCCCAGCGGCGGCCCCGCGGGCAGGTCGAGGAACTCCACGCTGCCGTCCGGGCGGGCCAGCGCGGGCGGCGGATGACCGGCCCGCGCCATGGAGCACCGCCGGGACACCGGATCGTAGATCGCGTACAGGCAGGTCGCGCCCGTCACCACCGCCGCGCCCGTCGCCGGGGTCTCGTCCTGGTCGATCCGCCCGACCAGCTCGTCCAGCAGGGCGAGGAGTTCGTCGGGCGGCAGATCGAGCGAGGAGAAGTTGTGCACGGCCGTACGCAGCCGGCCCATGGTCGCCGCCGCGTGCAGCCCGTGCCCCACGACATCACCGACGACGAGCGCCACCCGCGCACCGGACAGCGGCAGCACGTCGAACCAGTCGCCGCCCACCCAGGCCTGGGCCGGCAGATAGCGGTAGGCGATGTCCAGCGCTGTCTGCTCCGGCAGCGTCCGCGGCAGCAGGCTGCGCTGGAGGGTGACCGCCATGCTGTGCTCGCGGGTGTACCGGCGGGCGTTGTCGATCGACACCGCCGCCCGCGCCACCAGCTCCTCGGCGAGGGCCAGTTCCTCCGTGTCGAACGGCTGCGGCTTCTCCGACCGCCAGAAGTTCGCCACCCCCAGCACCAGACTGCCCGCCCGCAGCGGCACGGCGATCAGTGAATGGACGCCGTACGCCAGAACCTGGTCGGTACGCTCCAGGTCCTGCGCGCGCCAGCCGGGCGAGGCGTGGAGCCGGGGCTCCACCACCGACTGACCGGTGACCAGGCTGCGGGCCTGCGGTGAGGTGGGCACGAACCGGATCCGCTCGCCGACCGGGTACAGCGGGGCGTCCTTGCGGATGCCGGCACAGGCCGCGCGGCGCAGCGCCGTCCCGGGCCGCGGCTCCTCCCCGCTGAGCACCGCGTCGAACAGGTCCACCGTCGCGAAGTCCGCGAACCGGGGCACCGCCAGCTGCGCCAGCTCCTCCGCGGTACGGGTCACGTCCAGGCTGGTGCCGATGCCCACCCCGGCGTCGTACAGCATGTTCAGCCGTTCCCGGGCCACCTCCGCGCGGCCCGACACGGCGCGCAGTTCGGTGGAGTCGCGCAGCGTGGTCACGCTCCCGGGCGGGCCGCCGCGCAGATCGGTGGGCCGCTGGTTGACGGCCAGCAGACGGTCCTTGACCAGGTGCACCTCGTCCGTGGCGATCCGCCCGGAGGCCAGCAGCCCCGCCGTCCCGTCGTCCAGGCCCAGCTCCAGCACATGCCGGCGCTCGGCGTCCTCGGGCAGGTCCAGCAAGCGGTGCGCCTCGTCGTTGGCGAGCAGCAGCCGCCCGTCGCCGCCGACGATCAGCACCCCCTCCCGCACCGCGTGCAGCACCGCGTCATGATGCTCGTACATGCGGGTCATCTCGTACGGCCCGAGCCCGCGCGTCTGGCGCAGCAGGCGCCGGCTGACCAGGGCCGTGCCCGCGGTGGCCAGCGCGAGCGCCGCTGCCGCCGCCGCGAGCAGCAACGGCAGCTGCTGGTCGGCGGCCCCGCCCACATGCGCCGTGGTGATCCCGGCGGACACCAGGCCGACGATCTTGCCGGCGGGGTCCCTGACCGGGACCACGACCTGCACCAGCGGGCCGATGGTCCCGATGACGTGCTCGGTGACGGTGCCGCCGGCGAGGGCCGGGGCGATCGTGCCGACGAACTTCCTGCCGATGCGGTCGGTCCTGGGATGGGTGTAGCGGATGCCGTCGGTGTTCATCACGACGACGAAGTCCACGCCGGTCGCCTTGCGGGTGGCCTCGGCGCGCGGCTGGAGCACGGCCGTGGGGTCGGGGGAGCGCAGGGCGGCGGCCGTGCCGGGCGCGTGGGCGAACGTCTCGGCCACGGCGAGGGAGCGGTTGGTCGCCTCGAGGTCGCTGTCGTGCCGCACCTGGAGAACCTGTGCCACCACGGCCGAGACGACCAGCAGCAGCACGATCACCACCTGGAGCAGGAACACCTGCCCGGCCACGCTGCGCCCCGACACCGCCGACCGCAGCACCCCCGGCCGGCTGCCGTCCGCTTCATCCCCGCTGCGTGTCGGGAGTTGCGGTGCGCGCGGGTGCCCGGAAGCACGGGACGACCGGGTCGCGGGCCAGCCGGGCAGTCGCACCATGTGCCATGTCTACACTGCCCGGCGCCCTCAGGCGAGACCGTCACCCGGGCTGCACCTGAAAGGGAAGGCCGACGGCAGACCTGCCCGGGCGGCAGGGCGCGGTGGGGTCAACCGGGCGGCATGAACGGCGGGGTGAAAAGGGGCGGCCGGCCCTGCGGTGCGGAGGCCGGGCGGCGGGCGGCGAGCAGGAGCGCCACGTCGTCCGGGCGGTCGGTGGCGTGCCGGGCGGTGGCCGTGAGCTGGTCGGCGACCCCTGACAGCGACCGCCGGCCGGCCCGGCCGGCTCCCGCACCGGCTTCGGCGAGCGCCAGCCGGAGCGCGGTGATGCCGTCGTCGATGTCGGCGCCCGGCCGCTCCACGAGCCCGTCCGTGTACAGGGCGAGGATCGCGTCCGGCTCCAGCAGCACCTCAGTGACCGGGTAGCGGGCGGCCGGGTCCACCCCGAGGACGACACCGCCCGGGATGTCCAGCACGCCGGTGCTGCCGTCGGGGGCGCGCAGCAGCGGCGGCGGATGACCGGCGCGGGCGATCCTGGTCCGGCCGGTGAGGGGGTCGAGGCGCAGATAGCAGCAGCTGGCGAACTGGCCCGGGTCCAGGTCGATCAGCAGGAGGTTGGTGCCGCTCAGCACTTCGTCCGGCGGCCGGTCGCCCAGCGCGAACGCGCGGACGGCGCTGCGCAGTTGCCCCATGGTGGCCGCCGCCTGCACCCCGTGCCCCTGCACATCGCCGATGACCAGCGCGAGCCCGTCCCCGGCCCCGACCACGTCGTACCAGTCGCCGCCCACGTCCATGCCCTGCGTACCGGGCAGATAGCGGCCCGCGGTCTCCACCCGCGGGTGCGCCGACAGCCGGCGGGGCAGCAGGGCCTGCTGGAGACCACGCGCCAGCGCCGCCTCGCTGTCGTAGCGCTGCGCCCGCTCCATCGCGTGCGCGATCGGCCCGGCGAGCGCCGTGAGGACCGTACGCTCCTCCGTGCTGAAGCCGCGCGAGCCCTCGAAGCCGAGGATGCAGGAGCCGACCGGCCGGCCGGAGGCGATCAGCGGCAGGAAGGCGCGGGCGCCCTCGTCGGCGTCGAGCGCGATGCCCGGGTAGGCGGCGGCCAGCTGCTGCATCGACTCGAAGAACAGCGGCCGGCCGGTGGTCAGGGTCTCCACGCCCGGCAGGTGCGCGTCCAGGCCGACTCCCTCGAACGAGGCGAGGAAGCCCTGCGGGAAGCCGGCCTCCCAGGCCAGGTACAGGTGGCGCTCCTGAAGCAGGTAGATGGCCAGGCGCCGCCCGCCGAACGCGGGCAGCAGCTCCTGCATGACCACCGCCGACACTTGCCGGGCGGTCACCGCGTCGGTCAGCGCGATGGCGAGGGCGATCGGCCGGTACAGCGGTGCCAGCGAGTGACCGGCCACCACCGTGCCCTCCGGGACATGCGCCTCGGGAACCGTCCCCAGCGCGGTCTCCATATGGCTGGCCGGGACGATTGTGCAGGTCAGCAGGTCCGCACCAGGATGCACCGAGACGGCCAGCCACTCGCCCTCACCTTCCTCCTCCCGGTCGCCGGCCGGCCGTCGCGCGTGGAAGTGCACCGGGTCCGGGCCGAGCAGCGCGCCCCGCAGATGATCGTCGTACGGCGGCCCGGACAGCCACGGCATCGCCTCCCACAGCGCCCGCCCGAGCAGCCACGCCCGCTCCCGGCCCGCGAACCGGGCCGCGGCCGGATTCACGTACACGATCAGCCCGAGCCGGTCCAGACAGAACACGCCCTGCGGCAGCACGTCGGCCGCGCCGTCCGCGAAAGCCCCCGGACCGGGATCGAAGACCACCCCCCGGACCAGCCCGCCCGTCGTCCCGGTATCGCCTGCGGACTCCGGCCACGTCCCGGTATCGCCACCGGACGCCGGCCACAGGTCGAGCAGCCGCGGGGTGCCGTCCCGGGACCGCAGGTCCAGCGGCGTGCCCGGCGGTGTCCCGGCGGCGGCGTCGCGCAGCGCGGCCAGGATCAGGTGCGCGTCGGCCGGGGCCACGGCGTCCGCGAGCGCCGCCTCCGTCCCCGTGAACTCGCCGGGGCGCAGGCCGAGCAGTGCGTGCAGCCGGTCGTCGGCGCGCACCTCGGAGGTCGCCGGATTCCAGCTGAACCGCCCCGAGTCCGCGCGTGCGGGCCGGCTCGCGGGCGGCCGGACGCTCAGCGGCTCCCCGTCCCAGGCCACCGCGCTCTCGTCGCCGTCGGCCAGAACCCGCAGGCGCTCGCCGAGGCCCTCGGCGAGCTGGACGAGCATGTCCCGGTCGAGGAGTTCGTCGAGAGTGTCCGCCACCGACGGGCGCAGCACCGTGAGAACCCCCAGCGGTTCGGTCCCGCCCGGCACCGGCACGTGCATCGAGCCGAACGGGAACGGCAGACCGGCCGCGAACTGCGGATACCGGCGCATGGTCTCCGTGGCGTTCGGCAGGACCACCGGCACACCGAGCCGGTAGGCGTCGGCGACGGGGAAGGGACGGCCGACGTGCAGTCGCCACCAGGGCCTGAACAGGGGGCCGGGGAGCCCCACGAGCACCGCCAGGCGCAGCGTGCCCGGGCTGCCCGACCGCAGGTACACGCCCGCCACCCGGCCGCCGGCCGCGCCGAGCGCGCCGGTCGAGGCGTCGGCCAGCAACGCGGCCAGCCGGGCCCGCGTACGGACGGCCCGCTCGCCACTCCCAGCCATCGGCCTACCTCGTCCCGTGCGCCTCCGGATGGATGACATGTATGAACACAGCAAGAATGCGCCCCGAGACGCGCGGAACGCACCTGGGCGGGACGGGTGCCGGGGGAGAGAGCCGGCGGCCCGAGCGTGTGCCGGCGGTGCGCCGCCGCGCGCTCCGGAGTGCGTGCCGCGTTCCCCCGCGCCGCCCGGTGGTCTCACACCTGTGCCCCGCCCGAGTGGCGGCGCCGAGGAGCCGCTTCTAGTAATGGACTCCGTGACGCCATGACCGCACACGGGGCCAGGTGCGCGGTCGCGCCCTTCTCCTGGAGCCGAGATGACCATCCGCTCTTCGCCCTCCCGCCCCGACGATTCGCTGATACCTCCGGCACCGGCCAGCACCGGCGTTCCCACGCCCGCCCCCCATCTCGTGACCCGGCCCCCACGACCGCCCGGGGAGCCGCCCGAGCCACCCCGCGCGGAGGACTCCGCACGGGATTCCGGACAGGATTCCCCGTACGACTCCGCGTACGGCGACCCCCTGCGCGACCTGGTCCACGCGGCCGTCGCCGACCGTCCGCTGGAGGACGTCGTCCGGCTCATCACCCTGCTGGAACAGTCACCCGAGCACGCCGGGACCACGGCCGACGCCCTGCGCGCGGTCGGGATGGACCGGTCCGTGGAGGACGTCACCCGCCTGGTGACGCTGCTGACCAGGCCGCCCCGGGGGAGCGACGGCGCCGACGAGGTGATCCGGGCCGCCGCGGAGCACCGCCCCCTGGAGGAGGTCTCCCGGCTGATGCAGCTGCTGAACCGCACTCCGGTGGAACCGCACTGCGGTGAGGCGGCCGTGCGGGCGGTGGCCGAGCACCGGCCCGTCGAGGAGCTCGCCGAGCTGATCGGCCGCCTGGCCACGGACCGCCGGAGGCGTGAACGCCCGCTGCCCGAGCCGGCACCTCCCGGGACCACCGCCCCGCGTCCCACCCCCGGCACCGAGGCACCCGGTGTGACCAGGTCGGAGGGGCCCGGCCGGCCTGCCGTCGACAGGCCGGCCAGGGAGCACGCCCCGGGGGAGCGGTCGTCGCAGGAGGACCCGGCCGGGAAGCGGGTGGCCGGGGGACGGCGGCCCGGCGAGAGGCAGGACAGCAACCGCCCCGCGGACGGCCGGGGGCCGGGGTCCCAGGCGTATGCCGCACGTGGTGCCGCACCGGTGGTGCTGCTGTGCGGGGCGGCGCACGCCCCGCGCTACTGGGCCGGACTGCCCCAGGGCGTGCTCGGGGCCACGCTGCTCGCCTCGGCGCTGTGCGGGCTGCTGGCGCTGGCCATGACCGCGCGGGCGGCGCAGGCCCGGCTCGTCGCGGCGACGGCCGCGGCCGGTGTCACGGCGGTGCTCGCCGCGGGCCAGGCGCTGGGCGGACGCTTCGGCGTGCCCGACCCGTCCCGTCTGGCGGCGGCTACGCTGGCGCCGCCCTGGATGGCCGGCATGACGGCCGCGGCGGCCGCACTCGCCGCACTGACGGTCGTGTTGACCAGTCTGACCGGGGGCACCGGGCGCCCGGCGAAGGGAGGCCGCTGAGCAGGCCCCGAGCGCCACGGCCGGCCCACGCCAGCACCGGCCCACGGCGCCATTGGCCCACGGCGCCATTGGCCCACGGCGCCATTGGCCCACGGCGCCACTGGTCCACGGCGCCGCGAGCCCGGTCACCCGCTCGGCCGGCCGCGACGACGGCGGCCCCGCGACTGGCGCAACGAGGGCGACACCTCGGCCTGTCGCCGCATCGCCCGCATCGCCACATCGTCGGCGTGCACACCAGCCTGGTCGTACCCGAGCCGTCGGCGAGGTGGCCGGCCGCCTCGGTGGCCGGTCAGGGTTCGGACGGCCCGGGCGGCAGCGGCCGGGCCGCGTGCAGGCTGCGCAGGGCGAGCAGCAGGACGCCGATGTCGTCCAGGTAGACGGGGTCGGGCAGCAGGTCGGTGGGCAGCACCAGATACGCGACCGCCCCCCAGAACACCCAGCGCGGTCCCGTCGGCAGACCGGCCTGCCGCAGCGAACGCCGGGTCCGCACCAGCCGGACGAGCAGAGCGACGGCGAGGGCGAGCAACGCCGCCGCGACGACGGCCGCGATCACCAGCAGGGTGTCGGACGTGTCCATGCGCTCTCCTTCCGCCTTCTCCCGCCTCTTCTGCCCTCTGGCTTCCGGGCTACGCCAACCGGCCGCCGGAGCTGGGGGAGCCGCCGGACCCGCCGGAGGCAGCGGTGCCCGCGCCGTCGGCCGCCGTGCCGCCCCGCGTCGAGCCGTCCGCCGTCGTGCCGCCCTGCACCGAACCGTCCGCCGCCGTGTCCTCGGCCGGTGTCCCGTCCGGGGAAGCGCCCGCGGCGGGTTCCAGCCGCTGGCGGCCCTTGGCCGTGAACCTCAGCCGCTCGAACGTCCGGGTCAACTGGTGCAGCGCGACCGGCGTCCGCGTGGTGGACCGCTGCTGGTGCGGCAGGGCGGGCGCGGGGACGTCACGGTAGGCGGACAGCGCCTCCAGTGCCTGCTCGGCGGCCTGCTTGTACAGATCCCGGGACTTCGTCATCGCCTCCAGCGCCTCGGCGTACATGGCGACGAGCCGCCGCGCGCGCTCCAGCTCCTCCTGGGGGGTCCTCAGGGTCCAGTTGTCACGCAGATCGGTCAGCGCCTCCTCGGCAGCCTGGGGCAGGGGCCGGGGCCGGGCGGTGAAGTGCCGCAGCGCCGCGACGAGTTCGGCCGGCTCGGAACCGTCCAGGAAGACGTTGCGCACGCTGTGTTCCCGGCCGTCGTGGTCCTTGGGCGCCGGGTCGGGGGGCAGCAGTACCGCGCCGCCGCGCGGCACCTCGACGCCGAGGTCCTTCAGCGCCCAATTGACGGCCCGCAGTTGCTGCGGCGCCGCCCGGTGCTCCACCACGCGGTGCCGCAGGCCGGGAGGCAGCAGCCGGGTCAGGGGCAGCCGGCCCCGCTCGTCCGGCGTCATCGCCTCGTGCACGACGACGTTGACGCACCAGGCCTCGCGGGCCGCTTCCCGCAGCCGGCGCCGCATCTCCTTGTCGTCCGCGGGCAGCGCGTTGGCCTGCCGGAAGCGCAGTCCGGGGACGGTGGCGTGGTGATCCCAGGAGCCGTCGGTCCCCTCCGCGCCGTCCTCGGGCCAGAACAGCGTGGCGGGCGAGGGCCACGTGTCGTCCCACGGGCCCTCCGCCTCCGCGACGAGCCGCCACTCGTGCTCCTCGGGCCGGCTCGGATGCGGTACGAGGGTGAGCCGGGCCCGTACGGTCACGGTGCCGGCGGCCCGCCAGCGTGCCTCGAAGACGCGCCCGGCCGGGTCCTCGCCGGCGGGTGGCTCGGCGAAGTCGTCGATGTCCCCGCTCTCCTTGCGCCGGTGCAGGACGCGGCGGACGACGTCCTCGGGGTCGGGGCCGGTGTGGCGGCCCCGGGCCGCCCAGACGGTTTGCGGGATGGTGGCGCGGTCGCCGACGGAGTTCGACATGAGCCAATCTGCTGATGGGGGCGGGTGCGCCTCCCAGTATCACCGCTGGCCCGGGCGATACGTCGGCCGGGGCCCGCCGCCGCGTGTCACGGATCGGTGTGCGCCCGCGTACGGGGTGTGCGCCGTGCGCCCGGGACGCGCGCGGCACGCGCCACACGATCGTGGCGCACCCGTGCCGTGCCGCCGCGTAGGGCGTCCACAATGGTCCGGCGAACGGGGCCCGCCCGTCCATCCGCTCAGGGGAGGGCCCCGTTCACCCTGCCGGGGCCCAGAGCGGGGCAGGCCGTCACCGGGTTGACGAACAGCTGGTTCCCGCGAGTGCCGTTCGGTGAACGGCACTCGTCGCAGTCCCCGCGCACGGCCGCGGTGGCGGACCCGTGGACGATGCTCGGACGGCCGGCGTGGCAGCGCTGGGCGTGCGCCGCCGCATCAGGACGTCGAGTGCCACCGGTGCCGCCGCACGAGCCGTTCGCCCGGGCGGTCGGGGCCCGAACGGCGCGGCGGCCGGCGCACCGGCACCGACCCCCGCGACACCCCACCGGGTGGGGAAGTTACGCCTCGCTGGCCCGCAGCATGTCCTCGCGCTCGACGATCTTCACCCGCTCGCGGCTCTGCGGCTCGCCCAGGGCACGCTCGGCGGCGTCCAGCCGGTACCAGCCCTCCCAGGTGGTGAAGCGGACGTCGCGCCCGGCGAGGAAGGCGTCCACGGCCTCCGGCTCGGGCGTGGCCGGGGTGTCCAGGCGGCCGTTCGCGTAGTCGTCCAGGAGGTTGGCCACGGTCTCGTTGGCGTCACCCTTGGTGTGGCCGATCAGGCCGACGGGACCGCGCCGGATCCAGCCGGTGACATAGGCGGAGCGCAGCGGGGTGCCGCCCTCCTCGATCACCCGGCCGCCCTTGTCCGGGACGGTGCCGGAGTCGATGTCCCAGGGCAGCTTGGGCAGCTTCTCGGAGAGGTAGCCGACCGCGCGGTAGACCGCCGTGACGTCCCAGTCCTTGAACTCGCCGGTGCCCTTGACGTTGCCGGTGCCGTCCAGGGCGGTGCGCTCGGTGCGCAGGCCGACGACCTTGCCGTCCTCGCCGAGGATCTCCGCCGGGGACTCGAAGAAGTGCAGGAACAGCTTGTGCGGGCGGTTGCCGACGTCCCGGATCGCCCAGTTCTCCAGGGTCTTGGCGACCATGTCGGCCTGCTTGTTGCCACGGCGGGTCTCGATCGAGCCCTCGTCGTAGTCGATGTCCTCGGGGTCGACGATGACCTCGATGTTCGGGGAGTGGTCCAGCTCGCGCAGCTCCATCGGGCTGAACTTCGCCTGCGCCGGGCCACGGCGGCCGAACACGTGGATCTCCACGGCCTTGTTGGCCTTGAGACCGTCGTGGACGTTCGGCGGGATCTCGGTCGGCAGCAGCTCGTCGGCGGTCTTGGCCAGGATGCGGGCGACGTCGAGGGCGACGTTGCCGACACCGAGGACGGCGACCTTCTCGGCCTCCAGCGGCCAGGTGCGCGGCACGTCCGGGTGGCCGTCGTACCAGGAGACGAAGTCGGCGGCGCCGTAGGAGCCGTCCAGTTCGATGCCGGGTATCGACAGGTCGCGGTCGGCCATCGCGCCGGTGGAGAAGATCACCGCGTCGTAGAAGGCGCGCAGGTCGTCCAGGCTGATGTCGGTCGGGTAGTCGACGTTGCCGAACAGACGGATCTGCGGCTTGTCGAGCACCTGGTGCAGGGCGGTGATGATGCCCTTGATGCGCGGGTGGTCGGGCGCGACGCCGTACCGGATCAGGCCGAACGGGGCGGGCATCCGCTCGAAGAGGTCGATGGACACACCGGGGTCGGCGGCCACCTCGGACTTGAGCAGGGCATCGGCGGCGTAGATCCCGGCGGGGCCGGCTCCGACGATGGCTACCCGCAGGGGGCGCGGCATGATCAGGTTCCCTTCGAGTGTGAACGGCGACTCGAACAGGAAGCCTAAACTAAGGCACACCTAAGTAGGTACGGGGGTCTGCCCTATGACCTCATAAGGCGATCTTATGGGTTGTCGAGGACCGACTTATGAGCCGGGTGTCGCCGCCCCTCCCGTCTGCCGCCTCCGGGTCACGCGGGCCGGACCACGCGGTGGATCGCCGCCTCCCCGGCCCCGTAGACCGACTCCTCGCGGATGGTCGACCCCGGCCCCGGGGCGTGCACCATCATCCCGTCACCGACATAGAGACCCACATGCCGGTCGTCGTCGAAGAAGAGGACGAGGTCACCGGGTTCCGCACCGGCCACCGTGACCGGGGTGCCGGCCAGGGCCTGCTCGTGGGCCGCGCGCGGCAGCATGACCCCGGCGGCCTTCCACGCGGCCTGGACGAGGCTGGAGCAGTCGTACGAACCCGGTCCGGTCGCCCCCCACACGCACGGCCTCCCGACCTGCGCCCGGGCGAACGCGATCGCCTTGGCGGCCCGCAGGGCCCGGGAGTCGACGCCGACCCCGATGCCGCCGGCGCCGACGGATGTGGATGCGGCCGGGTGCGGGTACGAGCCCGTGTCCGTGACGGAGGCGGAGGTCGTCATGCCGGGGGCCGGCATGGCCGGGTGGCCGCCCGTGCCGGCCGCCGGGTACATCGCGACGGGGAGGGAGCCGGCGGTGTGCGTCACGGCAGGCGTCGCCACGGCCGCAACGTCGAGGGCCAAGAGCGCCACTGACGGAGTCTCGGGTACCAGCGGAACCGCGGGCGCCGCAGTCGACGTAGCCCAGGGCGTCGGCTGAGCGCCGGAGCCCCACGCGGTCTGCGCGTACGCGGGCTGAACCGACGTGGGAGCCGGGGCGAGCGGGGAGGCGTGCCGGGCGAGCAGGTCGCGGGCCGCGGTGAGTTTGCGCCGGCTGTCGCCCTTGGACACGGTGGGGGAGGGGCGACCCGGCGCGGCACCGGGCAGTGTCCTGGGGGTCTGGACCCGGTTCGCCTGCGCGAGGGGCAGTGCGGCGGCCGGAAGCAGGCCCGTCCCGGCGGCGCCCGTCCCGGCGGCGCCGGTACCGGCCGGCGCCTGCTCCACGAGGTCCGGCAGGCCCACCGAGCCACCCGCCATCGCCAGTTCGGTCCTGCTCCGGCCGGGCGCTTCGGCGGGGATCAGGTCCCCGGCAGCCGGAAGGTGCGGGGGCAGTGCCGGATCGGGCGGTACCGTCCGCCCGCCTTCCAGCATCGCCGTCGCCCGGCCGACCGCACTCACCAGCATCGGCCCGTCCGCGGGTTCGCCCGTAGTCTGCCCGCCGCTCGGCAGGATCCCGGTCCCCTCGGCCGCCCACGGGTAGCCGGCGGGTCCGGCGGTCAGCTCGCCCATGGCCTGTCCGCCGCCCGGCCGGCCTCCCGTACTCCCGGCCGGCAACTCGCCGATCGCGCCTCCCGCGCCCCGCTCCAACGCCTGGGGCGTGCGTGCCGACGGCCCCGGGGGCAGGGCCGCCCGCGCGCCGCCTGCCAGGTCACCGCCCCCGTCGAGACCCTGGGGACGCGGCGGGGCGGCCGGGCGCTCGGGCAGGCGGTCGGACGGCAGTACGGCGGGGACGGTCGGGCCGAGCTTGGCGCGGGCCGCGTCGAACCACTGCCGGGCCATCGTGTCCAGCGACGGTTCCGCGCGCCTGCCCGTCCGCTTGGCCAACGGCACGCCACGCGACCGCCGTTGGGCGGCCATGGCCCGGGTGGCGTTGAAGTTGCCGGTCGCGTTCTCGGCCTGGTCATAGAGGGACTCGATCCGTTGACGAACCTCGTCGCGGCTCTCCGGCGCCATGGAAGACGTGCTCCTTCCTCGCCCCGCAGGGCAGTTGGGCCGCTCGCCGGTACTGAGCCGGCCGGGCCGAGCGTCAACCTAGCCAACGTGTGTACCTCGTGTGAAGGTTGAGGTGTGGAATGTCCGATACATATTCGTGATGTTCGCGACGAGGTTCGAGTGGGAAGAGGCGGGGCGCGTGGTTTCCTGTGAGACTCCGGTGAATTCGCGATCCCGTTGAACACGACGGCTCCGCCCTCCGTATGAAGCGGGGGAATTCCATGTCCGACCGCGAGCACACACAGAGGACGACCTTGGTACGCAACAGGCGCAGACGCCCGACCGGCGCACGACGCGCGACCCTCGCGGCGCTCGCCCTGATGCTGGGCGGAGCCGGCCTGGCCGCGGTGAACGTCTACGCCTCGGCAAGCGAGGGCTGGGGCGACGGCTCCGGCACGGACTCCACCGGACGGGTGCTGTCCACGGGCATGGCGACGATCGACTGCCCCGATGTCGGCAGCCGGCTGACGGCGGTTCCGGACGCGGCGCGCCCGGACGTCGACCGTGAACTCGCCCTGCTCGACCAGCAGACCGCGGCGGCCTACCGGCAACTCCAGCGGTGGGGACGGGACGGTGGCGGCCAGGACGCCGGATCCGCCCCCGACACGATCATGAACCCGCTGAAGGGCAAGCGGTCCGCCTCCATCGGGCGCCTCACCGACGCCCTCGGCCGGGCGGGGGAGCACCCGCAGGGCCTGGACGACCTGGCCGCCTGCACCCTGCGCCCCGGCGACACCGGCCAGCCCACGGCCACCCCGAGCGGCACCGGCCAGGGCCAGGGGGGAGCCGGGCAGGGGCAGAACGGCACCGGCCAGGGCCAGAACGGGGCTGGTCAGGCCGGCAACGGGCCGGTCGTCTCCGACTACGCGGACATCACCTCCGTGCAGCCCGACGCGCCGGCCGCCTCCCCGGGGTCCGACGCCTCGCGCGGCACCTTCACCTCCGACTGCGGTGTCAACGCGAACGGCCTGTTCAACTCGGACAACGTCATCGTCGCCCCCGGCGTCTCCAACGGCGCCCACCACTTCCACGACTACGTCGGCAACCAGGGCAACAACGCCTTCGCCGGTGACGGCGACCTGGCGAAAGCCGCCACGAGCTGTGTGGACCAGGGCGACAGGTCCACGTACTACTGGCCGGTGCTGCGCCTACAGAACGGCAGTCAGGAACGGGACGCGGGCGCCCCGGGCGGCGGTACGGAGGGCAACGCCGGCCAGATCGTCACCCCGAAGGCGGTCACGCTGACGTTCGTCGGCAACCCGCGCGGCAAGGTCACCGCCATGCCGCGCCTGCTGCGCATCATCACCGGCGACGCCAAGGCCTTCGTCAACGGTCCCGGCAACGCCAACGCGTCCTGGAGCTGCACCGGTCACGAGGACCGGCAGCTGAAGGACAAGTATCCGCTCTGCCCCCAGGGCAGCGACGTCGTGCGCACCTTCCGGTTCCAGAGCTGCTGGGACGGCCGCAACATCGACAGCGCCAACCACCGCACCCACGTCGCGTTCGCCACCGTCGACGGCTCCTGCCCGGCCGGCTTCCGGCCCATACCGCAGCTGGTGCAGCGCATCGTCTACGGCGTCGCCGCACCGAGCCTCGCGGACGGCGGCCGTACCGTCCCCCTGTTCGCGGTGGACTCCTTCCCCGAGCAGCTGCACAAGCCCGTCACCGATCACGGCGACTTCATCAACGTCTTCGACGAGGACCTGATGCGCGAGATGGTCGACTGCATCAACTCCGGCCGCACGTGCGGCCCTTCCGGCGGCAGCGGAGGTGGTGACGGCAACGGCGACGGAGGTGACGGTACGACCGCGACGCCGACGGCGGGTACCGGCGGCCCGGGTACGACCGCGGCGCCCACGGCGACCTCCGGGTCCCCGGCGACCCCCGCCCCCGGTGACGGGACCACGACGGAGCCCGGCGGCGGCACCGGCACGAAGCCCGGTGGCGACACCGGCGCGAAGCCCGGCGGCGACACGGCCACCGAGCCCGGCGACACGGCCACGAAGCCCGGCGGAGGCGCTACCTCCGCGCCGAGGCCGTCGGCCTCCCGCGCCGATGAGGTGCCGAGGACCGAGGCGAACACCGCGCCGGCCCGCACCACCAAGCAGGACGGGACGGACGCCGGGAGTGTGGGCGACCAGGCAGGCAGGCCCGCTCCGGCCGCTTCCGCCCCTTCCCGTTCCACGTCGGCCCGGCCGGCACCGGCCCCGTCCGCACCCGCGTCCTCGGCGTCGGACCAGGCCACCGCCGCCGGGTACGTCCCGCCCGTGACCGCGAAGACCCCGCCCCAGGCGGCCGGGGGCGGGCTGGCGGAGACCGGGGCCCACCTGTGGCCCGCGGCCATCGGCACGCTGCTCGCCCTCTCGGGCCTGTTCATGCTCATCCGAGCCCGTCGCCTGCCCTACTGACCACGGGGACCCACCGGCCGCACATGATCACCAGCACCTGACGACACCGGTCCGTCCGGCAGCCCCCACGGCGGCCCCCTTCCATCGAGGGGGGCCGCCGTGGCGTACCCTGATCCATTCTCTTGTGGGAGCGCTCCCAGTGCGGCCAGACTGCCGGTATGCCCTCTCTTCCTCCGCATCCCGCCCCCGCCATCCGCCCCTGCCGCCCCGCCGACCGCGAAGCCATGGCCGACGTCTGTGTCCGCACCGCGCACAACGGAGGTGACTCCCGGGCGATCTACCCCGACCCGCGGCTCATGCCGGCGCTCTTCGCCGAGCCGTACGTCCACTTCGACCCGGACCTCGCCTTCGTGCTGGACGACGGCACGGGCCGGGCGGTGGGCTACATCGTCGGGACCGCGGACACCGGACGCTTCGTCAGCGACTTCCGGAAGACCTGGATCCCCCGGCTGGCCGGCCGCTACCCGGAACCCACCGCGCCGCCCCGCACGCCCACCGAGGAGATGGTCCACCTCCTGCACCGGCCGGAGCGGATGCTCGTACCCGAACTCGCCGGCTATCCCGCCCATCTGCACATCGACCTGCTGCCGGACTGGCAACGGCGGGGCTACGGCCGCCAGTTGCTGCACACCTTCCTGGCCGCCCTGCGCGGGCGGGGCGTACGGGCGGTCCATCTCGGCATGGTCACCGCCAACACGGCGGCCCGCGCCTTCTACGACCGGCTCGGTTTCCACATGATCCCGGTCGCGGACGCCGGCCCCCTCACCTACCTGGGCCGGGGAACGGCCGCGTCCTGAACGCGTCGCGGGGCCGGACGGCCCTCAGGCCAGTTCGAGGGTGTGCTTGGCGAGGTCGTAGGCGGGCCGCATCTCCTCGTGCTCCTCGGTGTCCATACCGCCGAGGTGCAGGACGACCGGCCCGTCGGGCGTGCTGACCGCGAAGGCGCTCTCCTTCTTGGTCTCCTCCAGGAGTTCGCTCGTCCAGAGGTACTCCACCTCCACGGCGGAGACGCCGCCGCCGGTCGTGAAGGAGTGGTACTTCGCCTTGCTGACGTTGTCCTCGGCGGCGACGAAGGCGCGCAGCACGCCACCGGCGTCGGCGTCGCCCGTCCTGCCGGTCCACACGCGCAGGAAGCCGATGTTCCCGGCGGGCTTGGCGTCGATCTCACAGGCCGCGGTGACCGGCCCCTGCCGGAGGAGGCTGTCGGCGAGCGCCCCGCCGAGGGTGTCGTCCTTCTTGTCCGACGCCTCGCCGGGCTCTTTCCCGGCGGCGATCGACTTGGCTTTCCAGTGCCGGGCGATGTCGAACCTGACGGGCAGTTCGCAGGCGGAACCGGCGGCGCCGACCGTGCCACCGCTCGGACCCACCTCGGCCGATGCCGATGCCGATGCCGATACCGACGCTGTGCCGGATGTGCTCGGTCGGCCCGTGCCGTCCGTCCGGCCCGGCCCGGCGCATCCGCTGAGCGCCGTCGTCAGCAGCGCCGCCCCCGCAGCCATGCCCACGGCTGCCCTCCGCGCGAACCCCACGACCTCCACGCGCCCCATCCCGACCTGCACCTTCGTCTCCCCACTGTCCGGCCGGTCACTGTAGCCGAGCGTGCGGACAGCGGCGCCTCGGACGAGCTTCGGAGCCCTTGCTGACGACAAGTCACCCTTATCCAACCGTGACCTCCGTAGGGCTACCGCAGGTAACTTACTCGAAAGTAAGGTCCCTCCAGTCGCTCCGGCGCCCCCTGCCCCACCCCACCGCCCAGGAGGTCCGCCATGTCCGTGCGCACCCGTGTGCCCGCCACCCTCGCGATCGCCGTCGCCGCCTGTCTCGGCGCCCAGACCGCCGCCGCGCTCCCCGCCACCGCCACGGAGACCGTCGTGTCCCGCGGTGTCACCATCCCGGCCTTCTACACCCCGCCGACCGAGCTGCCCGCCGCCGACGGCGCCCTGGTCCGAAGCGAGCGGCTGCCGCTCGCGCTGAGCCTGCCGGGCCTCGACGGACCCCTGCCCGGCCGGGCCACCCGGCTGATGTACAAGTCGACCGACTCCGCCGGGCAGCCGGTCGCGGTGACCGGCGCCTACCTGGAACCGGCCGCCGCGTGGAAGCGCGGCGGACCACGCCCGCTGGTCGCGCTGGCCCCCGGCACCATGGGCCAGGGCGACCAGTGCGCTGCCTCGCTCGGCCTCGAACACCCGCTGACCGTCAACGGCCGTACGGTGTCCGTCGGTTACGAAGACCTGGCGATCTACCGCATGCTCGCCGAGGGGGTGGCCGTCGTCGTCACCGACTACGCCGGACTCGGCACGACCGACAGACTGCACACCTACGTCAACCGGCTCGACGGCGCCCACGCCGTGCTGGACGCGGTCCGCGCCGCCCGGAACCTGGAGGGCACCTCGGTCACGGCGGCCTCGCCCGTCGGGCTGTACGGCTACAGCCAGGGGGGTGGGGCGACCGCCGCCGCGGCCGAACTCCAGCCCTCCTACGCCCCCGACATCACCTTGGCCGGCACCTACTCGGGGGCACCGCCCGCCGATCTCGCCAAGGTGACGGAGGCGATCGACGGCAGCGACCTGGCCGGCGCCCTGGGCTGGGCCGTCAACGGCTTCCTGGAGTCCGATCCCGCGCTCAGGCCGATCGCCGACCGGCATCTGAACGCGGCGGGCAAGGCCGCGCTGGCCGACCTGTCCACGATGTGCGTCGGCGACGCGATCCTCTCCTACAACTCCGCGCACAGCACCGCCTGGACGACCGACGGGTCCTCCCTCGCCGACGTCGTCGCGGCCGAGCCCGCACTGCGGGACTTCCTCGACCGGCAGCGCATCGGCACGGGGAAGCCCACCGGTCCGGTGCGGGTGGCGACGGGGATCAACGACGACCTCGTCCCGCACGCGCAGGCCCGCCGGCTGGCCGTCGACTGGTGCCGCAAGGGCGCCGACGTCACTTATGTGCCGGTCCTCGCACCGCAGTTGGGTCGCGCCCTGCTCAACCACTTCGCGCCGCTGCTCGCCGACCAGGGCGACGCCGTCGACTGGCTCACCGACCGGCTCGCGGGCCGGCCCGCCGGCTCCACCTGCCGGCTGCTGCCCCTCCAGCCCTGACCGGCGTCACGGCGCCCCGCGCCGGGCGTGCAGGAACAGGTGCGGCTCCGGTACGGCGTCGGGATGGGCCGGGGTGAACACGGCGTGCTCCTCGGCCAGTACCGTCAGGCCCGCCCCGGTCACCAGGTCCGTGAAGGCGCCGGCGGCGAAGCTCGTCACCCGTACCGGCTGCCCCATGAAGAACCCCTCGGCGTCCTCCACGTCGAGGGGCACGGTGGCCAGTGCGACCGACCCGCCGGGCCGCACGGCGCGGGCCAGCTTCGCCACGACGACGGCCTGCTCCGCGCGGGACATCTGGAGCAGCGGGAAGTAGGCGCACACGGCGTCGAACGAGGCTTCCTCCAGCGGGAGTTCCCGGATGTCGGCGAGCCGGAAGTCCGCGGCGGGCACCTGCCGGGCGGCCAGCTCCGTCATCACCGGGGAGACATCCACGCCCAGTACCCGGTGCCCGGCCTCGGTGAGGGTCTGCGCGGTCGGCCGTCCGGTCCCGCTGCCCACGTCCAGCACCCGGCTGTCCGGCGCCAGCCGCTCCAGCAGCCACCGCAGCGACGCCCGGTGCGGTTCGGACCCGGCGAACGCCTCCTCGTAGGCGACTCCCAGCGCGTCGAACACCCCGGCGGCCGGTGCCCGGCGATCGTCATGCGCCACCACGTCCCCTTCCGTCGCCGCGTGCGGGCTGCCGGACACCGTCCTACCCCTGCCGGGCGCCCGTGACGCCTGCCGGGCACCCGGCGTTTGCGGGCAGCGGCGGGCGCACGGCAGGGTGCGGTGCGTGCCTACCTTGCTGATCGTCCATCACACGCCGTCCCCGAACTGCCAGGCGCTGCTCGAAGCCGTCGTGGCGGGCGCGACGACACCCGAGATCGAGGGTGTGCGCGTCGTACGCCGGGCAGCCCTGTCCGCCACCGCCTCCGACGTGCTCGAAGCCGACGGCTACCTGCTCGGCACGCCCGCGAACCTGGGCTACATGTCCGGCGCCCTCAAACACTTCTTCGACCAGATCTACTACCCCTGCCTGGACGAGACCCGGGGCCGCCCGTTCGGCTACTACGTCCACGGCGGCAACGACGTCACCGGAGCCGTCCGCGCCGTCGAGGCCGTCACCACCGGTCTTGCCTGGCGCCGGGCGGCAGACGCGGTGACCGTCACCGGTGCGCCGGGCAAGGGCGACACCCAGGCGTGCTGGGAGCTGGGAGCCACGCTCGCGGCGGGCCTGATGCCGGACAGCTGAGGCGTCCCGGTGCCGGCCGCGCGGCCACCGGAGTGATCCTCGTGCGGCTGTGCACCGTGACCGGCGTGGGCCGAAGCACGCCACCATGCTGCCCTGTTAGTCCTATTTAAGTGTTCATAGGACTACTAGGGAGGTGCTGGCGTGGCCCTCGGGGCACGTCTCGCCGTATTCCTGCCGCTGCTCGCGGCCGTGTCCGGCGGACCGCTGGACCGCGCCGTCGCCGACGGCGCGGGTAGCGACGGGCTCACCCTGGAGGTCGAGGTCGACACCCGGCCGGGCACCGGGGCGACCCACCCCGGCATCCGCGTGGGCCACCCGCTGGTGAAGACGTACCGGCTGATCAACCGCAGCGGCGCCGACCTGTACGACGTACGGGTGAACGACCCGGGGCTGCCGGGTGCCAGGATCCGCTGCGCCGGCGGCGACGACCATCTCCCGATGCTCCGCGGACTGGACTCCGCCACCTGCACCGCGTGGGCCACCGCGCGCGAGGGCACCTGGATCGCCGACGTCACGGCCGTGGGCCGCATCCCCTCCCTCGGCCAGAAGTCCTGGGCCACCACCCGCTCCGGATACGCCGGCGTCGGCGGCCGGCCGGCCCTGTCCGAGACGGTCGGGACCGAGGTGGGGGTGCCGGGCCAGGCCCTGGCCCCCGGCCCGGTCACCGTCCTCTACGACGTGTCCAACACCGGCAACCGTACGCTGTTCGACCTCCGCCTCACCGATTCCGTGCTCCAGCCTCCCGGCATCGTCTGCCCGTCCGGCGACGACACCGTCCCGAGCCTCGACCCCGGGGACTCCGTGCGCTGCCGGGCGACCGTGGAGCGGCCTGCGGGCCAGTACTTCAGCGAGGGGCACGTGACCGGGACCGACCGGATCAGCACCCTCCGGCCCGACGGCTGCCCGAAGCGACCGCCGCTGCTGACGGCCGACGCGTCCGGTTCCTTCACGCTCTACCCGCCCCCGCCACCACCGGTCCCGGTGCCACCGCCCCCCACTCCACCCCCCGCCGTCCCCCCTCCCGCCCCGCCACCGCCCCCCGTCCCGGCACCGCCCCCGGCGCAACCGGTCCTGCCCCTGCCGCCCGGCGTCACCTTCCCGTCACCCCCACCCCTGCCACCCCCCGGCGGACCCGCACCCGTCCCCGGAGTCCTCCCTCCGGGCACGGCGCCGGGTACGGCCGTGGGAGCACCGGGGGCCGCTGCGGGGGTCGGGGCGGTGGCTGGGGGCGGGGCCGGGGGCGGGGGCGGGGGCGCGGGGGCGGTGGCCGGGGCGGCGGCGGGCGGAGGTGCGGGTGCGGGTACGGCTGCAGGGGCTGGGGCTGGGGCTGGGGCTGGGGCAGCTGCGGGTGCAGGGGCGGCTGCGGGTGCCGGGACAGGAGCTGGGGCCGCCGGGGCGGGAACGGCCGCCGGAGCGGGAGCAGTCGGTGCGGGAGGTGCCGAAGTGGGTGCGGGTGCGGCGGGTGCCGGGGCAGGCACTGCGGCAGCGGGAGGAGGCGCCGCGGCCGGAGCAGGCACCGCAGCGGGTGCCGGCGCCGCGACTGGTGCGGGTGGTGCAGTGGGAACTGGTGCCGGTGCTGGCGGTGCTGGCGGTGCTGGCGGTGCTGGCGGTGCAGCGGCGGGCGCGGGGGCCGGCGTGGGAGCGGGTGGCGCCGCTGGTGCGGGTGGCGCAGGTGGCGCGGGGGCGGCCGGCGTTGCCGCGGGCGCGGGCGCGGCAGCCGCAGGGGGAGCGGCAGCGGCCGGTGGCGGAGGCGCCGCCGGAGGTGGGGCCGCCGGGGCGGGAACGGGCGCAGCCGCCGGGGCAGGAGCAGGAGCAGGCGCCGGGGCCGGAGCTGGGGCTTCCGCCGGGGCGGGAACGGGCGCCACGGCCGGCGAGGGCGGGGCGACCGGCGGTGAGGGCGCCGGCGGTGGGGCCACCGGCGGCGAAGCGATCGGGGGCGGATCAACCGGCGGCCAGTCAACGGGCGGCCGGCAGACAGGAGGGCAGTCCACCGGTAGCCAGGCGACCGGTAGCCAGGCGAACGGGGGTCAGGGCGCCACCGGTCAGACGGTCGCAGTCGGGACGACAACAGGTGGGACGACTACAGGTGGGACGACTACAGGTGGGACGACCACCGGCCGGACGACCACCGGTCAGGGAACTACCGCCCAGGGAACTACCGGCCAGGCGGCGGTACCGGGCCGGCCGCCGGGGCGGAACTCCCGGACGCCTCCCCGGCCACCGCACAACCCGTCCATCATCTCCCGCTTCGTACGGCCCGGCGGCGGTCCGACCGGGCTCGGCCTGCTGACCATGCTGTTCCTGATGCTGATCCCTGCTGCCCTGGCCGCCGCCCTCCTGGGCTCCCGGCGCATCAGCCCGTGACCGGCGGCAGGATGAGCCGCCCCTGACTCCCCAGCGCCCCAACCCCCTCCCCCCCAAACCCTGACTTTCCCCCCGCAGAAAACCGACAGGAGACCGAGTCGATGATCGAGATCTTCGCCGTCGTGCTGGGGATCGCCGTGATCGCCGCAGGCATCGTGGTGATCCGGCATCACTACTGGCCCCCCGCCCCGGACGCGGAGCCCCGCGAGGACGTCGCCGAGTACATCTCCATGATGGTCGGCGTGCTGTACGCGCTGGTGCTGGGGCTGTCGATGGTGTCCGTGTGGGAGTCCCGGTCGGGCGCCGAGGGTCATGTGCAGGCGGAGGCGAGCGCCGCCCACCAGATCCGCCTGCTGGCCGCCGGGCTCCCGGCCGCGCAGGCCGAACAGACGCGCGGAGCCGTCGACATGTACGTGCACACCGTGGTGTCCGCCGAGTGGCCCGCAATGAGGAGCGGGCAGCCGCCCGGCCGGCGCGGCTGGGATCTGCTGAACGACCTCCGGGCCGCGAGCCAGGTGCCGGCCGACGCCACCCCCGCCCAGCAGGCCACGCTCCAGGAGTCCCTGGCCCAGCTCAGCACCCTGGACGACGCCCGGCGCGGCCGGGAGGCCGATGTGGGCAACAGCCTGTCGCCGGTGCTGTGGTTCGGGCTGATCGTCGGTGGTGTGCTGACCGTCGCCTTCATGTTCATGTTCGGGGTGCGCAGGAGCCTCACCCATGTGGTGATGGTGATGGGGCTGACGGGTCTCATCACGTTCACCGTGCTGCTGGTCTACCAGCTCAACCACCCCTTCAACGGCATGTTGGCCGTCGACTCCACCCCCTTCTCCCGCTACTTTCCCGGCGCCTGACCACGAGCCCGCCCGTGACCCCGCCCGTCAACCGGCCCGTCAACCGGCCGTCAGCCCCGGCCGTGCCGCCGCGGTGCCCGCCGCCCCGCCGCCTCGGTGGTCAGCCGGCCGGCGATCCGCTGTCCGTCCGGCCAGCGCACGTCGTACGCCCAGCCCCACCGCTCGAACCGGGCGATGAGCCAGGCCGTGAGGTCCGGCTGGCCCGCCAGGGCGCCGTGCCGGGCGCTGCTGGGGTCGGCGTGGTGGAGGTTGTGCCAGCCCTCGCCGAAGGTCAGCAGCGCCACCCACGGCACGTCCCGGGACTGGTCGCGGGTGCGGTAGTGCCGGGCACCGAAGGCGTGTGCGACGGAGTTGACCGACCAGGTGACATGGTGGACGACGGCGTACCGGACGAGGCTCGCCCAGAAGAACGTGACCAGCGCGCAGTGCCAGTCGTGGGAGACCGCCAGGACCAGGGCGGGCGGCAGCCCGAGGGAGGCGGCGGCGGTCAGCGGATAGCAGCGGTCCAGGCGGCGCACGTCCGGGTCGGCGAGCAGATCGGGCGCGTAGCGCGGGTAGTGGGAGCGGACGGGTGAGGAGGAGAACCAGCCGACCTGGGCGTGCCACAGCCCCTTGGCCAGCGCCCGCCGGGTGGTGCCGTACGCCCACGGCGAGTGCGGGTCGCCCTCCCGGTCGGCGTACTGGTGGTGGCGGCGGTGTTCGGCCACCCACATGGTCACCGGGCCCTCCAGGGCGAGGCCGCCCGCGACACCGAGGGCGATCCGCAGCGGCCGTTTCGCCCGGAACGACAGATGGGTGAAGTGCCGGTGGTAGCCGGCGGTGACGCCCATGATGGACAGCGCGTACATCCCGGCCCCCAGGACCGCGTCGTACCATCGTGGCCCCCACCCGGCGGCCAGGGCCGCCGGCAGCGTCAGCGCCAGGACGGCGAGGGGGCCCACCACGAGGGTCAGCAGGTAACCGGTGCGCAGCGGCCGGCCGACCGGGACGGTGTCGGGAAGCGGGGACCGCAGGCCCCCCGGGCGTTCGGCGGACGTGGTCACGACGAGCCCTCCGCCAGATGGGGGACCGGTGCCGTCGGGGGAGTGCAGGGAGTCATGTGCGGCGATTATGCGGCAGTCGTACGACCTCACGGCCCAGGCTCGGCTGGCCGCACGGCAGCCGTGCGCATCCTCTACCTGGATGGATGAAGGTGCGGGCCCGCTCACCCTGGCCGACGATGGGGGCGAGGCCACGTCCGCGGACGCGGCCCCGCCCCTGTCCCCACGTCGTCGAGCCGAGGGAGCGTCGGATGCGAGCGGAGGGCACCGCACTCGGACGGCCCGTGCCGGACGGTCAGGGCGTCCAGGAGCTGCTGCGCCGGTGCGCGCGGGACGTGGTGGACGTCGCCGAGGGCATCCGCGCGGTGTCCGCACGCACCAGTACCGCCCTGTTCTCCCCGGACCTGGCCGCCTCCGCGCGCCGGCGCCCCCGCACCGGCCTCGCCGCCCGGTGGGCGCTGCTGCGCGCCCTCACCAACAAGCAGGGTTTGGGCGGTTCGGCGATCACGGCACCGAACGGCGTGGGCCATGTGCTGGGCGCGGCCGGGGAGGTGCTGGGCCGGGAGAGCCTGGCGGCGCTGGTGGCCGTCGGCTCGCTGCGGCTGCGGATCGCCGCCGTGCTCATCGACCACCCCGAGTTCGAGCGCGATCCGGGCATGCGCCGGTTGATGGAGGCCGTCACCGCCGACCGGGACCTGGAGTCGGTGCGGGCCCTGCGCGCGCTGTTCCGGGACCAGGGGGCCCAGCGCGCCCTTTCCGGGCTGGCCCCGCTGATGGCCGAACTCCTCGCGATCCGCGCCCTGCTGGACGAGGACCCGCAGAACGACGAGACCGGCTGGGCGCTGGCCGCCGGCCGTGCGCTGTCCGCCGACCCGCTGCACGGCGTCAGCGCCGCCCGGCTCGCGCATCTGGACAAGGGCGAGGGCGCCGCCGAGGCCGTCGAGCTGACCGGCCAGGAGAGGCAGGTCATCGCGCTGGAAGGCTCCCTCCTCGGTTTCCTGCGCAACATCGAGATGCTCTCCACCGACGGGCGGATACTCGTGCAGAACGTGCGCGGTCCGGACGGTGTCGTCCGTTACGTCGTCCAGGCGCCCGGCATGGCACCGGGCCGCCCGCGCAACGACTCCCCGCAGGACTTCGTCGGCGCCTGGCGCAACCTGTTCCTGACGGACTCGCCGTACACCCGCTCGATCCTCCTCGCCCTGGACGACTACGGCATCCCGCGCGGCGCCGACCTCGCGCTGATCGGGCACAGCGAGGGCGGGATCGCCCTGATGAACCTCGCCCAGGACGAGGAGTTCTGCCGCACCTACCGGGTCACCCACGTCGTCGCCGTCGGCTCCCCGGTCGACAGCAAGAGACCCGCCGACCCGCGCACCTGGGTCGCCAGCATCACCAACCAGCACGACATCGTGCCCGTCCTCGACGGCCGCGGCGCGGGCACCGCGTTCGACCCGCACCCCGCCTGGTACGAGGTCGACTACATCGGGCCCGGTCACGAGTTCCCGCTCTGCCACATGATCCACGAGTACATCGAGCACCTCAGGACCGTGATCCCCGAGGCCCGCGAGCGTGTCGACGACGCGCTCGCCCCTTACCGGGGCCCTGTCGTGCGCACCCAGGCCTACCAGCTCAAGGACCGTGCCAACCCGCCCGAGGGCTACCCCTTCCTGACCCTGCCCACCGCCTCCGTGCCCACCGCGGCCGGCCCCGTCGACGTACCCGTGCGCTACTACGACTCCTCCGCCGTCCATCTGTGCTTCCCCGTCGACGCCGGTACGGCCCGGAGCTTGCTGCCCGACGTCACGTGGCTGGCACCGAGCCGGCTGGGCCGGCGGGCCATGGCGGTGCTCTCGGTGTACGAGCACCGCTGCACCACGATCGGCCCTTACACCGAGATCGTCCTCTCCCTGCTGGTGGACGACCTGTGGCGGCCCAGCCCCTACGACGTCGCCCTGGACCTGCTGCGCCGCGTCGACCTGCGCCGCACCGGCCGCTACGTCCTCTCCCTCGCCGTGACCAGCGAGGAGGCCCGCGTCGTCGCCCAGGAGATCTGGGGCCAGCCCGTGCTGCGGGTGACCGCCGAGGCCGACCTGATGGGCCGGGAGATCCGTGCCGGCTCCCCGGACCTCGGCATCACCGTCGACGGCCGCCTCGGCCGGGGCGTGCCCTGCCCCGAGGCCGACTGGATCCTCTACGGCCGCCGGGGCGAGAGCACGGTGCGTACCCTGGTCCGGGCCCACGGCCGGCTCCGCCTGCACCGCGGCGGCGGAATCGGGCTGCGGCTGGACACCGCGGCCGCCGAACCGTTCGCCGGGCAGCTGCGCCGGCTCGGTATCGACACGGCCCGGCCGCTGTTCGTCCTGACCTGCCCCCAGTTCATGCTGCACCGCAGCGCCGGCGCCCTCCTGCCCCGCTGACACCTCCGCACAGCCCGCCGACCGGGAGTACACCATGGTGACCGAGTCCCCCGCAGTGACGCCGTACGACACCCGGCTCCCCGACCGCGCCGGTACGCTCCGGTCGGACGCCGAGCTGATGGAGGAGTACGCGCGACGGCTGCGCGCCACGGCCGCCACGCTCGGCGACTGCCCGGCGGCACCGGAGTGGAGCCGCCCCACCCTGGAGCAGCAGGCCGCCGCCTGCATCATGGCGGCGGAGCAACTGCGCACCGCCGCCGAGGCGTTGCTCGCGCACGCCCGAGCCGGAGCCTGAACCCGGCCGGCCGCCCCGCCGGGCGGTCCCGGCCGGCTCAGCGGGCCGGGGTCCGGGTGTCCGCCGCGCTCCGGCCGAGCGAGACGAAGTAACGCGTCTTGTCCTCCGGCAGGTTGCGGTGCAGCAGGTCGGAGAAGCCGCGCGTCCCGCGGACGATCCGCAGGCCCTCGGGGGAGAAGGTGCCGGGCGTGAACAGGCGGGGCGCCAGCAGCGGGTTGTTGAGCGCCTCGGAGAACGCGTCGACGGAGATGACGCGTTCGAGCAGCCGGCCGAAGACGGCACCGGGCTCCGGCTCCTCGGCGAACAACCCGACGTACAGGTCGATCGCGTCGATGTCGCCGTACATGTCGAGCAGCGCCTCCTGCACCCGCGGGTCACCGGAGATCTGCCGCGGGTCGGTGACCCGGGGGAAGCCGTAGTAGGCGCGGTAGTCGTTGTACGAGGCCAGCCGCAGGTCGCGGCCCACGGCGACGGCGTGCGCCTCCAGCGGCAGCAGCAGCGCGTCCGTGTTGAACAGACCGACCTGGCCCGCGGGTTGCCGGGACAGGTCCTCGAACAGCGGGCCGAGGCCCCGGTCCAGGACCAGCTGACCGTTGGCGACGGTCCGCTCCAGCGGCACCTCACGGCCGCCCAGGCCGTACGTGGACGGGACGAGGCTGTGCCAGCGGTAGACCAGGCTGAACTCGATCGTCGCCCAGTTCTCACGGTGCCAGACCCCGCGGTCGGTGCGGACGGGGTCGAGGACGAACGCGAAGTGGTACGGCGTGATGTGGTTGATGTACTCCTCCAGCATCACCCGGATCATCATCACGATCAGGGTGTTGCGGGTGGTCTGGAAGACGCGTTCGTCGTCCCAGTCCGGATGCGCGCCGGCGATGATGCCGGCGACCCGGTTGTGTTCGCGCAGGAAGAGGACGTTCATCGCCATCGGCCCGATGTGCGCGTGCGCGCGTTCCCCGCCCCACGCGAACAGCGTGTCCACGTACGTCTCGGGCACCTCCTCGAACCGGGCCGGTCTGATCGCCCGGAACTCCTCCGTGATCCGCCCGCCCTCGCACAGGGCGGGCGGGAACTCGGCCCCGCCGATGATCCGGCTCTTCATCCGGCCGCCCTCGAAGGTGCGCAGGCAGGCGGTGACCTCCTCGCGGTCGCCGTACAGCTGGGACATGTCCAGGGTGTGCGGCGAGTCGGTGCGGCGCGGGTCGCCGGTGGCGGCGTGGCCGCGCAGGAAGCCGTCGGTGAACCACTGCGCGAACGCCGGCAGCAGCGCGGTGGACCGGGTGCAGCAGCGGCCCTCGCCCTCCCGCCGGAACAGCTCGGCGACCTTCTCCGGCGCGGGCAGGTCCTTCCGCACGGCGGCCACCGGCGGCAGGTGCCGGCCGACCCAGGAGCGGTCGGTCAGGGAGTCCCAGGAGGGGTACGGGGCCTTGGTGCTCAGCGGGTCGGGACGCGGCGGCGCCTTGAGCACCGCCAGATCGGTGAGGGTGGAGTTGAGCCTGCGGTGCAGCCACCTGCTGCGCTGGGCGGCTCGCCAGACCGGGCCGAAATGGGTCAGCAGGTGCGTCTCGAAGCGGTTGCGCACGCCGTCCCGGGACCTGTCCCTGACCCCGGTCCGCGGTACGGTCCTGGCCTGGGCTGAGCGAGACGTGACGGTCATGGGTCGTCCTCCGTTCGGTCGCGGGCCGCATCCCCGGGTGCGGATCCTGGTGTCGGTCCCGGTGCGCGGGTCGCGGGTCAGGCCCCTTCTGCGGGCCCGGGGGCGCGTCCCGGTGTCAGGCCGCAGGCACCGCGGTGCGCCCGGACCGCACCCGGTAGTGCTGCGGGAACGGGGTGCCCGCGTAGTCCAGGGCGCGTTCGCCGCCGGGCAGCGGGCGGACGCCGGGGCGCAGCAGCACACGCCGCACCAGTTCCGGCACGATCTCCTGCGCCGCGTACCGGCCGACACAGTCGTGGGCGCCGTGACCGAGGACCAGGTTGTGTGCGGGCGGGCGCCCGGGCCGGAACTCGGCGGGCGCGTCCACGACCTCCTCGTCGAACATCGCCGAAGCGAAGCAGGCCAGCACGACGCTCTTCGCCGGGATCACCGTCTGCCGCGGCGTGCCCGCGGCCAGCACGTACTCACGTACGCACAGCCGGGGTGTGACCGGCACGAACGGGTGGAAGCGCAGCGCCTCCCAGACGTAGGCGTCGAAGCGGGCCGGGTCGTCCGCGCCCGCCGCCCGCTCCGCCTCGGCCAGCACACCGGGGCGCACGGCGAGTTCCTTCAGCGCGGTGGCCGAGCACTGGGTGGCGTTCTGCTGATAGCCCGTCAGGTAGCCGACCAGGTTGGCGTTGATCCGCTCGTCGTCGAAGCCGTACTCGGCGGGCAGCCGGGTGCGCAGCATCCGGCCGAGGATGTCGTCGGGACCGTCCCCGGAGTCGCCGGCCCGGCGGCGCGCGATCAAGTCGGCTACCGCGTCGCGCAGTTCACGCCCGGCGGCCACACCGGCCGCGTGGACCTCCGGGTCGCGGCCGGGATTCACGGCGAACGCCCACTGCATCCGGAGGGTGCAGGAATGCAGCGTCCCCTCCTCGATGCCGGCGAAGCCCAGATAGGCGGCGGCGACCCGGGCGGCGGCCACGCGGGCGTAGTCCTGGACGAGGTCGAAGGTGTCCGCGCCACCGGCGGTCGCCTCGTCCAGTACCTCGTCGGCGATCCGCGCCGTCAGCTCCCGCACCCGCGGCGCGTCCTCGGCGGCGAGCATCAGCTGCCCGTACCCGCGCTCGCGCCAGTGCACGTCACCGCCGTCCCGGGCGAGGACGAACGGTGCCCCGAGCACATTCTCCAGTGCCGGCCCGAACACCCCCACGGTGAACGTTCCGGGTGCCGACAGCACCTCCAGGACGTCGGGGTGCCGGGTGACGAACACCCCGACGGGTGTGCCGAACACCGGGCGGTGCGCGCGCAACTCGGCGAAGAGAGCCGCCCTGCCGGTCGCCATGGCCTCCCGCAGCAGGGCCACCCGCTGCGGGACGTCGTCCTCCGCGATCGCGTCGTACGCGGCGAGAAAGTCCATGACGGCCATTCAGCCACCGGCCGGCGGCCACCGCACCTCGGACCGGCATTCGGGGCAGTGCGGGCGTGCGCGCCCGCGCCACCCCCGTCATGATCGCCCCGGGGACCGTACGGCGGAGAGGAGCGCACGATGCTGTCCGCGTGGGCCGGGGCCCTGCTGCCCCTCTTCAGCGACACGACCGTGAACGGCACCGGCCACCTGGCGCAACCACCCGGCACCGGCTGCCTCCTCGCCGCCGGCCACACCTCCTTCTTCGACCCGGTGCTCCTCGTCGGCACCCTGCACCGGCTCGGCCTGCGCCCCGCCGTACTGGCCACCGCCGGACTGTGGCGGGTGCCCCTGCTGGGCCCGGCCCTCACCCGGGAGGGTCACGTGCCGGTGCACCGGGGCAGCCGCCGCGCCCCGGACGCCCTGCGGCACGCCGCCGACGCGCTCACCGCGGGCCACGGCGTGCTGATCCACCCCGAGGGCGGCCTGCCCCGCTACAGCGCCTCCCACGACCGCCCGCCCGGACGGCTGAAGTCCGGTGTCGTCCGGCTCGCCCTGTCCACCGGCCTCCCCGTCATCCCCGTCGGACACGCGGGCGCCCGCCGGGTCTCCTCCGGCAGCCGCCAAACAGTTCGCGGGCTGGGCGACCGCCCCCCTACGCCGCCCTCGTGTCCAGGTGCACATCGGCCCTCCCGTCCGGCTGGACACCGACCACCCCCTGGACGACCTGGAGACCGCGCTCGCCTGCGCCTGGGCCGGCGCGGTCCGCGCCCTGGACGGCCGGCCCGGCGAGGACGGCACACCCGACGGGGAGGGCATACCCGACGGGGAGAGCACGCCTGACGGGGACGGCCAGTTGTGCGCCGGGCGGCACTGATGTCCGGGCGGTACCGACACCCGGGCGATAGCGACCTCCGGGGGATACCGACCTCCGGGCGGTACTGACGTCCGTTCGGTACCGGGCTCCGGCGGCCCGCGCCGGCGTCCACCGGCCGGGCCCGATTCGCGCATCCGGGTGGTAGCGGCCCCCGCCCTGGGCCGATCGAGTTGCCGCGGCCCGCAACAGCCCCTCGCGGCACGGATAATCACGCCTCATGCAGCAGGTGAGAGCAGGCGTACGACGGGCCCCGGTCGCCGTCACCGGACTGGGTCTCGTCACCCCGGCGGGCATCGGCAAGGACGCGGCCTGGACGGGTCTGTGCGCCGGGCAGTCCACCGCCGCGACCGACCCCGGACTGGACGGACTGCCCGTGGCCTTCTCCTGCCGGGTGCCCGGCCCGGACGCGGCCGGCCTGCTCGGTCACCGGCTCGCCCGCCGGCTCGACCGGTTCACCACCTTCGCGCTGCTCGCCGCCCGCGAGGCCGTCGCCGACGCCCGGCTCACCCCGGTCGGCTGGGACGGGCCCCGCGTCGGCGTGGTGATGGGCGTCGGCACCGGGTCGATGCAGGGCTGGCAGGCCGAGTTCGACCGGCTCGCCGACCACACCCCCCAGCGCGTCTCCCCGCTCGCCCTGCCCCGCAGCGTGCCCAACATGGCCGCCGCCGAGATCGCCCTGGACCTCGGCGCGCTCGGCCCCAACATGGTCGTCAGCACCGCCTGCGCGTCCGGCACGAGCGCGATCGGCCTCGCCCGGGACTGGCTGCTGTCCGGCCGGTGCGACCTCGTCCTCGCCGGTGGCAGTGAGTCCGCCCGGCTGCGGATGACCGCCGCCTGCTTCGCCCAGATGCGCGCCCTCTCGCGCCGTTCCGCCGCCCCGCACGCCGCCTCCCGCCCCTTCGACCGCGACCGTGACGGCTTCGTCCTCGGCGAGGGCGCCGCCGTCCTCGTCCTGGAACGCACCGAGGACGCCCGCGCCCGGGGCGTACGGCCCACGGCGCTGCTCGCCGGGTTCGGAGCCTCCTGCGACGCCCACCACTTCACCGCCCCGCACCCCGACGGCGACGGCGCCGCCCGCGCCGTGAGCGGCGCCCTGGACGACGCCGGACTGGCCCCCGAGGACATCGACCACGTCAACGCGCACGGCACCGCCACCCCACAGGGCGACGCCGCCGAGCACAACGCGCTGCACCGCGTCTTCCACCGGCCCCCGCCCGTCACCGCGCTGAAGGGCACCATCGGGCACGCCATCGGCGGGGCCGGGGCCATCGAGGCGGCCTGCACCGTTCTCACCCTGCGCCACCAGCTGATCCCGCCCACCGCCAACCTGGACACCCTCGACCCGTCGATGGACCTGGACGTCGTCACCAAGGTGCCCCGGCCGCACCGCATACGAGCCGCCGTCAGCAACTCCTTCGGCTTCGGCGGCCAGAACGCCGTCCTCGCCTTCACCGCCGTCGACTAGCCCGCCCCCGCCGAGAGATAAGGTCGCCATGTCCTCGGAACTCTCCGGCTCCCCCCTGCCGGCGGCCGGTCCTGACAGGGCGCGCCGACCGCGCTGTTCTGGGCCGGGCTGGTCCGGATCCGGCTGGTCCACCACGTGACCTGGTCCGTCAACTCCATCTGCCACGCGGCCGGCTCCCGCCCCTTCCGCAGCCGGGGCCGGGACCGCTCCGGCAACGTGTGGTGGCTGCCCCGCTCTCCTTCGGCGAGTCCTGGCACAACCTCTGCCACGCCGACCCCACCAATGCCCGGCACGGCGTGCTCACCGGCCGGCTGGACACCGGCGCCCGGCCGCTCCGCATGGCACCGGTGACGGACCGTGCCGGTCGGCGGGGCGGACTGCCCGGGCCGGCCGGTGGAGCCGCCCCCCGGTCCGGCAGGCGAGGGGGCCCGCTCGTGGTGGCCGCTTCTCGCGGCCCCCGGGCCGGCCCGGGGTCAGTGGCAGCGGGAGGTTGTCGGGGTGTCGTGGCGGTGCCAGACGCTGGTGATCACGCGGCCGTTCGGGAGGGTGTGCCGGGGCGGGCCCTCGTCCGGGACGAAGCCGGCGCGGGCCAGGGCGCGGCGGCTCGCGGTGTTCCCGGTCTCCGCACCGGCCCGGACCGTGGCCAGCCCGACATGGTGGTGGGCCAGTTCGGCGCCCGCGCGGAACAGCTCCGCGCCCAGGCCCTGGCCGCGGCAGCCCGGCGCCAGCCAGCCGCCCATCTCGCCCGCCCGGTGCTCCAGTTCGAGCCCACCGGCGTAACTGAGGTCGGACCTGCGCACGCACACCAGCAGAAGGGGGTCGTCCGGCCCGGGTGCGTACGGCTCGGCCAGGCCGCGGGGGATCCGGCGGCCGTCGTCCCCGGCCGGCCGCCATGCCAGCAGGTTCCGGCGGGTGTCGGGGCCGGGCACCACCTCGTCCGCCTGGGTGCCGAGCCACCGCTGCGCCTCGGCGTCCGCGCTCGCGGCGAGCGCCGCCACGACGTCCAGCCGGGTCCGGGGGGTGAACAGCAGCAGGCGCTCGGTGGCCAGGACGTGCCGGCCGGGCGCGCACCGCCCCGGCACGGGCAGTCCGCGGGCGGCCGGGCCCCGGCGGAACAGCGACCAGACCATGGAACCCCCGGCGCGACGGCACACGCGGCGGACCCGGACCCCGTACGGGACACGCGCCGCCGCCGGTGCGGACGATCCGCACCGGCGGTGAATCTAGCGGGTCGCGGGACGGATGCCGTGCTGGTGCCGGTGTGGAGCGGGCCGTGGTTCAGCCGGACTGTCCCTGGGAGCCGGGCCTCGGGCGGGTGCGGGTCCAGGACGGGTCGGCGGCCGGGGGCGGGGTGGGGGTGGGTGCGGTGTGGGGCATGGGGGGCTCCTTCGGACGAGTGGGGGACGGTCCGGGGGCGTGTCCGCGGGGGTGTGGGGGTCAGGCGCGGCCGGACGGCAGTTCCGCCCAGACGACGCGGGCGCGCCGGCCGGGGACGGCCGTCACTCCCCAGTCGTGGCTCAGCGTGCCGACCAGGAGGAGGCCGCGCCCGTGCGGGTCGTCGGGACCGGGACGGCGCGCCACCGGCAGGGCCGGGCCGCCGTTGGCCTGGTCCTCGACCTCGATCCGCACCCGGTCCGCCACGGCGGTCAGCCGGCAGCCGATCCACTCGCCGGCCGCGTGCACGAGGGCGTTCGTGACCAGCTCGGAGACCACCAGGACCACGTCGTCCCGGGCGTCCTCCGGCACGCTCCAGGCGGTCAGCAGGTCCCGTACGACATGGCGGGCGGTGCCCACGGCCGTCGGCAGGGCCGGCAGATCGAAGGCGGCGGTGCCGCGGCGGACCGGCGCCGCCGGATCGCAGGCGGTGGTGGCGGGGAGGGGGGCTCCGGAGGCGAGCCGGTCGGGGCCGTCGGGCCCGGGGAGTCGACCGGGGCGCTCGCCTCCGGAGCCGGGGATGCCGGCCGGAGCGGGCAGTCGGCACAGGGACTGCCCGCCGTCCGGTATCCGGCGCAGGGGTGCCTCGATGTCCGCCGCCCGGTGTTCGGGTGGCGCCCCGGACAGGAGCGACGGCGCCTGCTCCCGGGGGAGTCGGGCCGGTCTCCGGTTTTCGGGCGGTCGGGGGAGGGAGGGCGGAGCCATCGCCGTGCGCCTTTCGTGGCCTCGCTTGTCGGGGGTTGTCACTCGGCCCGGCCACGGAGCTGCGGACGGCACACCGCCTCCGCGGAGGCCGTGGTGCGGCCCGTCTCCCCCAAGCCGGCCGCGCCGTCCGCTCCTTGGTCGACCGGAGCGGTGGGCCCACTCTGGCACCTGCCAACAACACCCCGCAACCAGCGAGTTGAAATTTGCAAGTAGCCAAGTGCATGCTGCATCCGCCAGAACGTGATCGAATGGGCTGGGAAACCGATCGCGTACGAACGTGACCCGGGCGCCGGACGAGGGGGTGGGCGTGACCGCGGAGACCGACTGGGGCGGCGCGCCTTCCGTGCTGCGCATGATCCTCGGCAGACAGCTGGAGGAACTGCGCACCCGGGCCGGACTCGGCTACGCCGAGGCGGGGGCGGCGATCGGGGTCAGCCATTCCACGATCCGCCGCATGGAGGCGGCGAAGGTGGCCCGGCTGCGGCTGACGGACGCCGAGAAACTCCTCCAGGTCTACGGCGTCACCGACCAGGAGGAGATCGACACCTTCCTCCAGTCCGTGCGCGAGGCCAACAAGCGCGGCTGGTGGCACACCTATCGCGACGTCATGCCCGACTGGTTCGCCGCCTATCTCAGCCTGGAACAGGCGGCTCTCCAGATCCGCGTGTACGAGAACCAGTTCGTGCACGGCCTGCTCCAGACCGAGGACTACGCGCGCGCCCTGCTCACCGCGGCCAACCCGCACGCGTCCGCCGAGGCCACCGAACGCCGGGTCGCGCTGCGCATGCGCCGCCAGGAGGTGCTGGCCCGGCCGGCACCGCCGCGGCTGTGGGTGGTGATGGACGAGACCGTGCTGCGCTGGCCGGTCGGCGGGCCCGAGGTGATGCGCGCGCAGATCGACCACCTCATCGAGGTCAACCGGCTGCCCCAGGTCACCGTGCAGCTCATGCCGTTCCGCAACGGCCCCCATCCGGCCCTGCGGGCCGGCGCCTTCCACCTGTTCCGCTTCCGGGCCCGTGAACTGCCCGACATCGCCTACCTGAGCGGACTCGTCGGGGCGGTCTACCTCGACAAGGCCGAGGACGTCGTGGTGTACCGGGAGGCCCTGGACCGGCTGGGCGCGCAGGCCGCGCCCGCGCGGAAGACCGAGGCCCTGCTCGGCGCGCTGCGCGAGGAGCTGTGATCCGACCCCGTGACGCAATCCCCCGCCCCCCGCAGACCCACCGACCGAATGGGAGACACGGCGTTGCCCGACAACGGATGGCCGGCCGACCGGATCGACACCGAGAACGCCCACTCCGCCCGGATCTACGACTACATACTCGGCGGCAAGGACTACTACCCCGCCGACCAGGAGGCCGGTGACGCGATGTCCCGGGAGTGGCCCGCGCTCCCGGTGCACATGCGCGCCAACCGCGACTTCATGACCCGTGCCGTGCGCTGGCTCGCCGAGGAGGCGGGCGTCCGCCAGTTCCTGGACATCGGCACCGGCATCCCCACCTCGCCCAACCTGCACGAGATCGCCCAGGCCGTGGCCCCCGGGTCCCGGGTCGTGTACGCCGACAACGACCCGATCGTCCTCACCCTCTCCCAGGGACTGCTCGCGAGCGCCCCGGAGGGCCGGACCTCGTACATCGAGGCCGACTTCCGTGACCCGTCCGCCATCCTGGACGCCCCCGAACTGCGCGAGACCCTGGATCTGAGCAGGCCCGTCGCGCTCACGGTCATCGCGATCGTCCACTTCATGCTGGACGAGGACGACGCGGTCGGTGTCGTCCGCCGGCTGCTGGAACCGTTGCCGTCCGGCAGCTATCTGGCGATGTCCATCGGCACCGCCGAGTTCGCGCCCGAGGAGGTGGGCCGCGTCGCCCGCGAGTACGCGGCCCGCAACATGCCGATGCGGCTGCGCACCCTGGACGAGGCCCACGCGTTCTTCGAGGGCCTGGAACTGGTCGAGCCGGGCATCGTCCAGGTGCACAAGTGGCACCCCGACGGCACCGGCGAGAAGGGCATCCGGGACGAGGACATCGCGATGTACGGCGCGGTCGCCCGCAAGCCGTGACAGACCCGGGGCCGGGGTCCGACCCACCTCCCGGACCCCGGCCCCGCCTCACCCGTACGGCGGGCCGGGCGGGTGCCCGGGCGGCACCGTGAGCCCCTCCGCACGCCACCCGTGTCACCCGGCGCGCGCGGGCACCGCCGCCGCGCCGACCGATCACGGCGCCGACCGATCACGGCGCCGACCGATCACGGCGCGGTCGTGGTCCGACGCGCCGGTGGGCCCGCGGGAGATGACCGGAAACGATCGCCGAGCGGCGGAACCGCACCGCGGGAAAAGAGGTCTTACGGTCTGTCGACGGCCGGGATCGGGCCGGTCGCGAAGAAACCGGGGGAAAGAGACACATGTCCATCCGCAGCCGTAAGACCCTGCTCACCGCCGCGGCGCTCACCGCGGGCCTCACCCTGGCCGCGGTGACGCCCGCCCTCGCGGGGGTGGGCGCGAGCCACACCCCCCGCGCCGCCGCCGTGTCGTCCGCCCAGGGCGACCCGCGCAACGCCACCCAGCACGTGGCCGACTTCTACGGCGCCTACATCGACGCCGTCTGGGCCACCGACGACCCCACCGCCGCCGCGAGCGCCAAGGCCCTGCGCGGTTTCCACCTCTCCGCCGCCGCCAAGAAGGCGGTCACCGCCTACGAGAAGAAGGAACACGCCGACGGCATCCTCTTCGCGCAGAACGTGCCGGTGAAGTGGAAGGTGGCCTACACCGGTTCCGGCGCGGGCCACGCCACCAGCCGGGTCACGCTCACCTGGAGCGACGGGGCGCACCCCACGGTCAGCCGGATCGACGTCCAGTCGGACCTGAAGACCCTGAAGATCACCCGCCTGAAGCCGGTCGGCTGACCGGCGGCACCGGGCGTGCGGCCCCGCCCCGCCCCATTCGGGGCGGGCCCCACGCCCACCGCACCCGTCAGCCGCGACCGTGCGGGAAGAAGGACCGCGGCAGCGGCATGCCGCGAGCGGCCATGATCTGCCGGACCCGGTCCGGGTAGTCGGTGATGATCCCGTCGGCCCCCAGGTCCATCAGCGCCTCCACCGTCGCCGGGTCGTCACAGGTCCACGGGACCACCTTCAGTCCGCGGGCGTGCGCCTCCGTGACCATGGCCGCGTCGGAGTAGAACCGGAATCCGGGGTCGCCGACCTTTCCGGTCTGCGGGAAGCCGTAGTTGGGGGAGAGGGTCGTTACGCCGGGAAGTGTCGCCGCCGCCCGGACGAAGTCCCCGCCGTAGTCGTCCGCGTCGATCCCGCCCAGCCACGGGGACGCGCCCGGCCTGCCGACCTCCAGGAAGTCATGATTGGTCAGCGCCACCAGCGGCCACTTCGGCGCCAGCCGGTGCATCACCCGCAGCGCGCCCCAGTCGAAGGACTGGATGGTGACCTGCCGTTCGAGGCCCGAGCGGTGGATCTCCTCGTACACGCGGCGGACGAACACCTCGCGCGGCGCGGTCTGTTCGGGCGCACCCGCCTCCACCTTGGTCTCGATGTTCAGCGTGACCTGCCGCGCGTGGTAACGCCTCACCAGGTCGAGGACGTCCCTGAGTTGCACCATCCGGAAGCCCTTGACGACCTCCTGCCCCGGGAAGCCGGGCAACTGCTGGTAACCGCAGTCCAGCGTGCGGATCTGAGCCAGCGTCAGGTCCTTGACGAACTTGCCGACGTACGGGTACATCGGGTCGCCTGGCGCGACCGGGCCGGTGTCCCGGCACTTGACGCCGCTGACCTGCCGGTCGTGATCGACCACGACCCTCAGGTCCCGGGTCACCTGGGTGTCCAGTTCCAGCGTGGACACCCCGAGCCGCATCGCCTTGCCGAAGCCCTCCAGGGACTCCTCGGTCGTCAGGCCGAGGCCACCGCGATGCGCCTGGAGGTCGAAGCGCGCCGCCGGCGGGCCGCCCGGCACGGCCCGCGCGGCCACCGGCGACAGCAGCGCCGGCACCAGGGCCAGACCGGCGAGCAGCTGCCGTACCGGCAGGCACCGTACGGTTGGGAGTCGTAAGGGCATCGGTAACCTCACTGCGGTCGGGACGCGTACACGGTGTCCGCCGTCGGGCACGGGGGCCGGAGCGCGCGCCGCAGATTCTCGCAACACCGCGGCAGGGCGGGCCACCCGCCGGGACGAACTTCGGCGCAAGGGGAGCTGAACGCGAACCCTCAGCCCTGCCGGGCCGGTCCGCCGCCGTGGCCGTGGCCGTGGCCGTGGCCGTGGTGCTGGTGGCGTTCGGCGCGGGTGCGGTGGAGGGCGATGAGCGCGGCGTCGTCACCGAGGCGCCCGCCGACATGGGCGAGCAGATCGCGCCGCAGATGGTGCATCAGCGCCTCGGGGCTGTCCTCGGTCCAGCGCGCGACCCGGTCGACGAGGGGGTAGAACCGGCCATGGTCGTCCCGCGCCTCCACGACCCCGTCGGTGTACAGCAGCAGGGTGTCGCCCGGCTCGAAGGAGAAGACGTCCAGCGTGTGCTCGTCACCGGCCGGCACCCCGAGCGGCGGCGACGGGTGCAGGCTCGGGACCGTGACGACGTGACCGGGGCTCAGGAGCAGTGGCGGCGGGTGGCCGCAGCTGGTCATCCGGGTCACCGGGTCCCGGTCCGGGATCTCCACGAGCAGCGCGGTGGCGAACCGTTCGCCGGCCTCGTCCGGGGGATCCAGCTCGGCCGCGTAGCGGGTGACGCTCTGGTCGAGGGAGCCGGCCAGCTCGGTCAGCGCGAGGTGCCGGTGGGCGCTCTCCCGGAAGGCGCCGAGCAGCAGGGCCGCCTCCCCGATCGCGGACAGGCCCTTGCCGCGGACGTCACCGATCAGGACGCGGACCGTGCCGCCGGACCGGCTCGCCGCGTACAGGTCTCCGCCGATCTGTGCCTCGTCCTCCGCGGCCAGGTACAGCGACGCGATCCGCAGCGGGCCGATCTGCTCGGGCAGCGGCCACATCAGGACGTGCTGCGCGGCCTCGGCGACCGTACGGACCTGGGCCAGTTGGGCCTGGCGGCGATCGCGCAGGGCGCTGTAGAGGACGGTGAGCACCACGAGGACCGTGAGGGTGATGATCTGCACGATGTGGTTCGTGGTGCCGAGCCCGCCGTGGGTGACACCGATGAGGATCTGGGCGGCCACCGCCAGCGCCCCGACGGCGGCGGTGGTCCGGGGCCCGGCGAAGGAAGGGGTGAGCGCGGGCGCGATCACCAGCGCCGGCCCGAGGTGGACGTTGTCGGGGGCCCGCACGTCCACCACCGTGATCACCACGATGAGCACGACCGGAAGCAGCAGCAGCGCATGGGCCGACTGCCACGACCGCTGCGGACCTGCGCGTCCGAGCCGGGATGCCATGCCTACCAGCGTGCTCCCGGGCCGGGCGAGCGGCCACTCGCCGCCGGGCGAGCGGGCACTCGCAGTGGGCCGGGCGGACACCGGTCGTCCCTCCCCTGGGCAGCCCCTCGCCGTCGTGACCCCGGCGCTCGTGGCGGAGGGCTGAACCTTCCGGTGGCGCCGTGTCGGTGGCGGCACGCCGGGTACCCGTACGACCCCCGGAGCCGATCAGGCCGGCCCGGGGGCGAAAGGCGCCGAATGGAGAGGTCATGACGCACAACGGGGAGGAAGCCGTGCCCGTCCGGCGACCGGAGGCCTCGGGGCTCCGCCTTGCCATGGACGGACCGGATCAGCAGACCGGGCCCGCTCCCGAGCCGGCGGACCTGCCGCACGACCGCAGCCAGGCGATCCTGGAGGCCGCCAAACAGATCGGTGCCCTCTTCAAACGGGCGGGCCACCCCTTCGCGCTGGCCGGGAGCGTGGCCGTGTACGCCCACGGCGGCAGCCGCTACCTCCAGCACGACGCCGACTTCTGCGTGCTGCCCGACGACGCCGACGCGGTGGCCGCCACCATCCGGGAGGCGGGCCTCGCCGTGCTCACCCCGCCCGAGGACTGGCTGCTGAAGACCACGTGCCACGGGCAGAACGTCGACATCATCTTCTCGCTGGCCCACCAGCCCGTCACCCGGGAGATGCTCGACCGGGCCCATGTGCTGCCGGTCGACTCGGTGCTCATGCCCGTGCTGTCCCCGACCGACCTGATCCGCAGTCTGATCAGCGCCTTCTCGGAGCACTACTGCGACTTCGGGTCGGTCCTGCCGGTGGCCCGCGCCGTCCGCGAGAAGGTCGAGTGGGACGAGGTCCGCGCGGCCTGCGGCGACCAGCCCATGGCCGCCGCGTTCCTCTTCCTCCTCGAACGGCTGAACGTGATCGACGCCCAGGAGGGGCAGCCATGACCGAGACCAGCCCGCCGCCGGCCGGGAACCTGGACTACCGCGTCGCCCACCTCGCCGAACACCTGGCCTCCGGAAACCTCGGGGAACTCGGGGTCCGGCTCGAGATGCGCGGCGACGCCGTCCTGCTGACCGGCACCGTGCCGTCCACCCAGTGCCGGGACGAGATCCTCCAGCTGGCCCGCGAGGAACTGGCGGGGCACCCGGTCCACTGCGACCTGCTCGTCGCCGGCACCACCTCACCCGACCACGGAGAGGACCTGACATGATCCGCGTCGCGGCCGTCGGGGACATCCACATGGGTCCCGAGAGCCAGGGCACCCTGCGCCCCTCCTTCGAGACGCTGCCCGAGTGCGCCGACGTCCTGCTGCTCGCCGGTGACCTCACCCGGCACGGCACACCGGAGGAGGCCGCCGTCGTCGCCCGGGAGATCAAGGACCTCGGGGTGCCCGTCGTCGCCGTACTCGGCAATCACGACCACCACGACGAGCGCCCCGAGGAGGTCAGCATGATCCTGCGGGACGCGGGCGCCCACGTCCTGGAGGGGCAGGCCACCGTCGTCGGCGCCGACGGCGCGCGGATCGGGATCGCCGGGACCAAGGGCTTCGGCGGCGGCTTCGTCGGGCGCTGCGCCGGGGAGTTCGGAGAACCCCTCATGAAGGAGTTCGTGCGCTACACCCGCCGGTGCGCCGACGGTCTGCACGGCGCCCTGAAGGACCTGGAACAGCGGGACTGCGACGTACGCATCGCGCTGACCCACTTCTCGCCGGTACCGGACACCCTCGCCGGGGAGCCGCTGGAGATCTATCCGTTCCTCGGCAGCTACCTGCTCGCGGAGGCCATCGACACCGGCGGCGCCGACCTCGCCGTGCACGGCCACGCCCATGCCGGCACCGAGCACGGGATGACCAGCGGCGGTGTCCGCGTGCGCAATGTGGCCCAGCCGGTCATCGGGCAGGCATTCCACGTGTACCACCTGCCCGGCCGGCAGCAGTGAGGCGGGCCTAGACCCTTACGGCCGGCCGGTGTGACGCGGGCCGCGGCCGCTCAGGCCGCGGTGCCCAGCAACTCCCGGCCGGTCACGTCGCCGTCCCGCGCCGTCAGCGTCACCGGCACCGGTTCGCCGCGGCGGCGCGCCAGCAGGCCCGCGCCGATCGAACCCGCGACGATCATCCCGCCGGCGACCAGGGCGCCGCGCGCCCCGGCCCATTGCATCAGCAGACCCAGCAGCGGGGGCCCGCCGAGACTCCACACCGTGCCGACACTGCTCCACACCCCGAGCACCCGGCCCCGCAGGTGCGGCGGCGGATCGGTCTGGAGCACGGCCGTACCGGCGGTGTCCGAGACGGACTCCACGACCGCCATCGGGAGCACCAGCACCAGCAGCACGGCCAGTGACGGCGACAGTCCCGCCACCACCTGGAGCAGTGCGCCCGCCATCGCGAGCAGACCCACGGTCCGCACGGACGGACTGCGCAGCCGCGCGCCGAGCACCGCGCCCAGGATGCCGCCGACGGCCAGCACCGTGGAGACCGTGCCGAAGGTCCCGGCGCCACCCGCGAGCGGTCCGGTGACGAGGACGGCGAGGGTGAGGCCGTAATTGCGGCCGAAGAGGGAGCTGACGCCGGTGATGCCCGCGAGGGCGACCAGCCGGGGGCGGCGCGCGAAGAAGGCCAGCCCCTCCCGCACGGTCAGCTCCGCACGCGCCGGGACGGCACGGGCCCCCGCCGCCGGCCGGGCCGCCGCGGCCTCGGCGGCCGGCCGCAGCAGCGGCACGACGGAGGCGACGAACAGGAACGACAGTCCGTTGGCGGCATACGCGGCGGCCGTGCCGAAGAAGCCGACGGTCATCCCGGCCAGGCCGGTGCCGGCCAGCCGGCCCGCGCTGTGCACGAGCGCGCCCACACCGATCGCGGACGGCACGTCCTGCGCGGGCACCAGGTCGTTGCCGAGCAGGGCGCAGGCCGGACCGTCGACGGTGGCGATGACACCGGTCACCGCGGCCAGTACCAGCAATGCCGTCAGGTCGATCCGGTCCAGCGCCACGAGCAGCGCCGTCGTGAAGGCGACCGCGCCGAGCAGGGTCTGGCTCACGGTGACCGTCAGCTTCCGGGGCCAGCGGTCCACGGCCGCGCCGCCGAGCAGGCTCACGAACAGCGCGGGTGCCGCCTGCACGGACATCGACAGACCGGTCGCCGCGGCCGAGCCCGTGATGTGCAGCACGAGCAGGTTCTGCACCGTGAGCTGCATCCAGGTGCCGGCGTTGGAGACGAAGTTCGCGGCCGACCACCAGCGCATACCGCGGTGCCGCAGAGACCGCCACGGCGAACGGGAGACGGCGGCGGAGGGCATGGGCGCGGGCAGGGCGGAGGTACGGGACACGGCGGGATACTCGGCAACCAGGTGACGGGGGAGGAGACCGGCGGATCCCGTCGGTCCGGCTGCGTTGCACGGCCGGGCCGCCTGGTCAGGGCGTCGACCATGCTGACAGACGGGACGGGCAACTCCTCGCCACCGCCGCCGGCCCGTACCGGGTCCTCACCTCAATCAGCCCTCCGGCGGGGTGACTTGCGCCCCGCGTGGGCTTCCTCACAGGCGCCGGGTGCCTGGTGCCGCACGGCGCCCCGCGGCGTCCGGCACCCCGACCGCGCCCACGCGCGTCAGCGGTTGACCGTCCGCATCCCCGCCTCGTCGTACCGCTCGCCCGCCGCCCGCGGCAGCTCGGCGTCGATGCGGGACAGGTCGTCCTTCGTCAGCTCGATGCCGACCGCGGCGGCGTTCTGCTCCAGGTAGGTGCGCCGCTTGGTGCCCGGGATCGGCACCAGGTTCTCGCCCTGGGCCAGCACCCAGGCGATGGCCAGCTGGGCCGGGGTCACACCCTTCTCCGCGGCGATCTCCTTCACCTTCGCCGCCAGCCGCAGGTTCGCCTCCAGGTTGGCGTCCGTGAAGCGCGGGTTGGTGCGGCGGAAGTCGTTCTCGTCCAGCTCCTCCGGCGAGGAGAAGCGGCCCGCGAGGAAGCCGCGGCCCAGCGGCGAGTACGGCACGAAGCCGATGCCCAGCTCCCGGCAGGCCGGCAGCACCTCGGCCTCCACGTCCCGCGACCACAGCGAGTACTCGCTCTGCACCGCGGTGACCGGGTGCACGGCGTGGGCGCGCCGGATGGTCTCCGCGCTCGCCTCGCTCAGCCCGATGTAGCGCACCTTGCCCTCGGCGACCAGTTCGCCCAGCGCGCCGGCCGTCTCCTCGATGGGCACGTTCGGGTCGACCCGGTGCTGGTAGTACAGGTCGATGTGGTCGGTGCCGAGACGCTGGAGCGAGCCGTGGACCGAGCTGCGGACGTGCTCGGCCGAGCCGTCCTGCCGGCCGACCGTGCTCATGTCGCCGGGGACGGCGTCGTCCATCCGGTAGTTGAACTTGGTGGCGATCACGTACTCGTCGCGGCGCCCCCTGACCGCCTCGCCGACGAGCGACTCGTTGGTGAGCGGACCGTACATCTGCGCGGTGTCGAGGAAGTCGACACCGAGGTCGAGGGCGCGCCGGATGGTCGCGATCCCTTCCTCCCGGTCGGCGGAACCGTAGAAGGCGGACATCCCCATGCACCCGAGCCCGATGGCCGATACCTGGAGTTCCCCTAGCCTGCGCTGCTGCATGGGAGATCCCTTCCTGCACACTCGATCGTCATTTCCGCACGGCACGAGGGCCTTCCTCCATCTAGCGACGGATTCCGGCACCCGGCATCCCGTGCGGGACACCGGGTGCGAACGGTCTCTCCCGCACCGGCTGTCCGCGACGCTACGAGCTGGAGCGCCCTCGAAGTCAAGCCCGCTCCGCGCCGGACCACGGAATGAGCCGCACGGGCGGCTCGAAAGAGGTCGCTCTGCGTGACCACCGGCTTGTTGCGCAGTTCCGGTGGGCCTCAACAGGCGCGGGTGCCACGCCCGTACCGCGGTGTCCGTAGGCTTCCCCGCGTGATTGAGACCATCGTTTTCGACATCGGAGAGACGATCACTCGCGACGACCGGTACTGGGGATCTTGGGCGAGCTGGCTCGAGGTTCCCCGCCACACCCTGTCAGCGCTCGTGGGCGCGCTCGTGGCGCGCGGCCTGGACAACGCGGAGGCGCTCCGGCTCGTACGGCCCGGGATCGACGTCGAAGCCGAGTACCGGGCCCGGGAAGCAGCCGGCCAGGGTGAGCACCTCGACGAGGCCGACCTCTATGAGGACGTACGACCGGCCCTCGCCGCACTCCGCCGGGGCGGCGTCCGGGTCGTCATCGCGGGCAACCAGACCGGCCGCGTGGGGCAGCTGCTGCGCGGGCTCGATCTGCCCGCAGACGTCATCGCCACGTCGGCGGAGTGGGGTACCGCCAAACCGCAGCTGGGGTTCTTCCGGCGGGTCATCGAGGTCGCGCAGGCCCCAGCAGAGCGAATCGTGTACGTGGGGGACCACCCCGCGAACGACGTTCACCCGGCGCGGGCAGCCGGACTACGGACGGCCCATCTGCGGCGCGGCCCGTGGGGACATCTGTGGGCTGACGACCCGGAGACCATCGCGGCGGCCGACTGGCGCATCAGCAGCCTCATGGAGCTGGTGGACATCGTGGGCGGTTGACAACGGTGAGGCGGCCCCCCGCGGTGGCGGGGCCGCTTTGCGTACGCGGGGCGTCTGACGTGGATACCGTGCGGAGCGGATGCCCGAACGGAGGCAGTATGCCCGCAATCACCGACGGGGGAGTAGGCCGGCGGATCGCCTACTACCGAAGCGTCGTCCGCCCGAAGATGACACAGCAGGAACTGGCCAATGCCGCCTGCGTCGCCCTGGGCACGATCCGCAAGATCAAACGCGGCGAGAGGGGCGTCACGGACGACACCCTTCAAGCGATCGCCGACGCTCTCGGAGTTGATCCGGCCCGTCTGCTCCGCGACCGGGGCCCCGCTCACTCGCAGGCCAGAGAGGCCCTCCCGGCGCTCTCCGCGGCGATCGCCGCCTACGACTGCCCCGAAGACGGGCCGGTGCGGCCGATCGCCGATCTACGATCCGCAGTCGACACGGCCGTGCAGTGGAGACTCGGCGCCCAGTACACGCGCATTGTGCGTGACCTCCCGAACCTGCTGGCCGAGTTGACCCGTGCCTTTCACACGGCGTCGGGCGCCGAGCGCGCTGAGCTGGCCCGACTCCTGGTGAGCGCCTATCGCTCCGCGGATGCGGCCGCGTACAAGCTCGGTGCGCACGACCTGTCCGCCCGGCTGGTCGAGCTGATGCGGTGGGCGGCGGCCGAGGCGGCGGAGCCGCTGCTGGCGGCATCGGTGGCCTACGTGCGTACAGAGACCTTCTTCGCGGCGCGCGCCCATGCCGCAGGCCTGCGTGCTCTCCGGCAGGCCATCGACGCTGCACCCGCACCGTCGACGACAGTGGCGCGCGCAGCTCGCGGTTCGCTTCACATGAGGGCCGCTGTCATCGCTGGCCGAGCCAAGAACGCCGACGCGGCCACCGGGCACCTCGTGGAAGCCGAGCAACTCGCCGCAGCCGTCGAGGAGGGCGTCTACAACGGCACCGCGTTCGGCCCCGACTCCGTACGGATCCACCAGGTGTCCCTGGCGGTCAGCCTCGGAGACGATCACGTCCGCGCAGCCCTGGACATGTCGCACGAATGGAAGCCGCCGACGAGCCTGCCAGCTGAGCGGCGGTCCGGTTTCTACATCGAGCTGGCCCGCGCCCAGCTATGGGCGGGCATGCCCGACGGCGCGTTCGAGTCGCTGATGGTCGCCCGGAAGATCGCACCCCAGCACACTCGCGACCACCCGTGGGTCCGGGAGGACGCCTCCAGGCTGCGGCGGCTGCGCCGCGCCGACTCCGAAACGCTCACGTCCTTCGCTGAGTGGTGCTCTGCCACCTGAGTAGCACGCGTACCCAAGTACCCCTGGCCGGGGTCCTTGTGACGTCCCCTCACCCCCACCATCTGTGACACGCGCAGGACCCACACAGATGGGAACGGGAATGCAGGAAGCACGTTCGCTCGCTCCCGCAGTCGTCGACCACCGGGTGAGCATCGTTCGCCTTCACGACGAGGGGTGCTCCGGGCAGGCCCGCTCATGCGGCTGCCGACCCGTGACGATGCGGAGACGCCCGTCCCAGGGAACTGCCACGGAGGACCCGGCGACCGCGCGACCGGCCCCGGGCATGGCCAACGCTCGAACCAGCGAGGGAGCGTCGACATGATGAACCGTACCGCCCGGACCCGTAACCGCACCCGGGGCCCGGCCATGACGATCAAGGTGTACACGGTCACGCGGGACGGCACGGTCCCCGCGCCGCGGGCCACCGTGACCGTGCCGCGGGACTACACGCCGCCGACGGAGAGCATGAACACGCAGCTCCCGCCGTGCGACTGCCCGCGGCACCGCCAGGCGGGGGGCTCGTGATGACCCGGACACGTCCGGCCCCCGTCGCCACCGTCCCGGTGGACACCGACACCATGCGCGGCAGCATCGCGCTGCTGCTCCCGCACGAGACGGTGCAGCCGCCGGCCGGCGACCGGCTCGCCACGCTGACGCCGGCTCTTCGCGGGCACATTCAGCTGATCATCCCCGAGGTCGAGCGGATCACCGCCCGCCTGTCGACGGACGACATCCCTCGGTACTGCGCGCTCGCCTGCATCGGCGAAGCGCGCCGGAAGCTCAGCATGCAGGCGGGCGCCGGTCCGCACGGTGCGCTGACGTACGCCCGCAAGCTGGCCCGCGCGCTCACCGCGCTGTGCGACCACTACGAGGCGCTGACCGGGCAGGGCATGTGCGTCGCCTGCGACCGGCCGATGCGCGCCACGGACGACACCGTCCCGTACGACCGGGTCGGCAACTCGGGCGGCGCCCTGACGAGCCGCGTCCACGCCGCCTGCGCACAGCACCCGCGCCGCGCTCGCTGAGCGCGATGCCCACGCCCCGGGGGCAGGGTTCCATCCCGCCACGCTTCATGTTCGCGTGCGTCGGTCTCTCCCGCACCCGGCTGTCCGCGACGCCACGAGCTGGAGCGCGCTCGACGCCGAGCGCGCTCCGTGTCGGGTTACGCTTCGAGGCGTACGGGGAGTTCGAAGAGGTCGTTCTGCGTCACCACCGGCTTGTTGCGCAGCTCGGTCGCGGGCACCGCCAGCTCCAGGCCGGGGAAACGGGCGTACAGGGCCGGCAGGGCGACCCCCGCCTCCAGGCGGGACAGCGCGGCGCCCGGGCACACGTGCGGGCCGTGTCCGAAGGAGATGTGACGGGCCGACGGCTCGCGGGTGATGTCGAACTCCCCGGCGGTCGGGCCGTGCGCCTGCTCGTCCCGGCCGATCGCGCCGTACGACACGATGAGCGCGTCCCCGGCCGGGATCACCCGGTCGCCGACCGGCACGTCCTCGGTCGCGAACCGGATCAGGACGTGGGAGGTGGGGGTCGCGTAGCGCAGGGTCTCCTCGATCACCGCCGGCCAGTCGGCCCCGCCGGACAGCACCAGGGCCCGCTGCTCCGGGTGGGTGGAGAGGCCGACGACGGCGTTGACGATCAGCGAGATCGTCGTCTCGTGGCCCGCCGCGACCATCAGCTGGAGCGTGGAGACGATCTCCTCGTCGGTGAGGCGGTCGCCGTCCTGCGAGGCCAGGATCAGCGCGCTGGTCAGGTCGTCGCCGGGCTCGGCCCGCTTCGCCGCCACCGTCTCCGCCATGATCCCCGCCAGCTCGGTGAGGGTCGCCACGACCTCCTGCGGCGGGGTCTGCGTGGAGAAGAACTTCTCGAACAGCACCTTCAGCCGGGGCAGCCGCGCCTCGTCGATGCCCATGAGGTCGGCGATGACGTACATGGGCAGCGGGTAGGCGAACGCCGCCTTCAGGTCGACGGTCGAGCCGTCCGTGGGCAGTGCGTCCAGCAGGTCCTGGGTCAGCTTCTCGATCCGCCCGCGCATCCGCTCCACCCGGCGCGGGGTGAGCGCCTGCGCGACCAGGGTGCGCAGCCGGCGGTGGTCGGCGCCGTCCACGGTGAGCATGGAACGGCCCGGGTTGGCCAGGCCGATCAGCGGCCAGTCCGCGGGGATCTCACCCCGCTGCCAGGCACCCCACACGTTGATGTCCTTCACCAGCCGCGGGTCGGTGAGCAGCGCCTTCGCCTCGGCGTGGCGGGTGACGGCCCACACCGGGACACCGCCGGGCAGTTCGACGGCGGCGAGCGGGCCGGCCGCGCGCAGTGCCGCGCTCTCGGCGTCCAGGTCGGTGACGAAGGGATCGAGGGCGATACGGGGTGCTTCGGTACCGGTCGTCATCGTGACGTGCCTCCCAGGGCGGGGTCGGGGTACTGCGCCTGTCCCGCGGGCCACCCCCGGACCCCCGCCGCGACAGCGGGCCGGCCGAGGCGGCCCGGGATCACAGGGCGGGTACGGGGGTGAACCGGACGGGCAGCCGGGTCAGACCTCCGAGCCAGGGCGAGGGCCGACGGGTGAGGGACTCGGCGGGCACCGCGAGATCGATGTCCGGCAGCCGGTCCAGGACCACCTCGATGCCGGTCCGCGCGATCACCTCGGCGATCTCCTGCGCGGGGAAGGGACAGCGGTGCTCGCCGTGACCGAAGGAGAAGTGCGCGTTGTTGCCGCCGGTCAGCGCGGAGGCGTCGGTGCGCACCTGCGGATCGGAGTTGGCGCCCTGGAGGCCGAGCAGCAGCAGGTCGCCGGCCTTGATCCGCCGGCCGCCGAGGTGTGTGTCCCGGGCGGCCCAGCGGCCCGCCACGTTCTGTGTGGGCGTGTCCTCCCACAGCACCTCGTTCATCGCCTCGGCGACGCTGTGCCGCCCGCCGAACAGCGAGGCGGCGAACCGGTCGTCGGTGAGCATCAGGCGCAGCGAGTTGCCGATCCAGTCGGCGGTCGGCTGGTGGCCGGCCGCCAGCATCACCATCAGGTCCTGCATGATCTCCTCGTCGCTGAACCCGCTGCCGTCGGCGAGCATCCGGGAGACCACGTCGTCGGCGGACTCCTTCGTCCGCTCCGCGAGCAACCGGCCCATGGAGGAGGCCAGATGGGACTGCCCGGCGAGGGCCCGCTCCCGTCCGTCGATCATGTCGTTCAGGGCGGTGACCAGCCCCGGGCCGTCCTCGTCGGGGAAGCCGTACAGCCGGGCCAGGACCCGTACCGGCAGCAGCATGGCGTACTGCGCGATCAGGTCGGCCTCGCCCTCGCCGCACAGCGCGTCGATCAGCTCGTCCGCGAACCGCTCGGCGTGCCGCCGCAGTTCGGACGGGTCGACCGCCTCCAGCGCGTTGCCGACCATCGCCGCGCGCTGCCGGTGCCGTTCGCCGACGGTGTAGAGGATCGACGGCTGTCTGCGGCCGATCATCGGCAGCAGCGGCCAGTCCGCGGGGATCTTCTCCCACTGGCTCCACAGGTCCGAGTCCCGGCTGAACAGCGCCGGATCCCCGGTGACCTGGTGCAGTTCCCGGTAGCCGAGGACCAGCCAGGCCGGTATGTCACCGTCGAGCAGCACCGGTACGACGGAGCCGTGGTCGCGCCGCATCTCCCGGTAGAGACGGGCGGGTTCGGTCTGGAACCGGGGTCCGCTGAGCGGGACGGCGTCGGGGGTGGTCACACGAACTCCTGTCGGGGCAGGCCCGCCCGCGCGGACGGGTCGGCGTACCGGTTCTTCACGTGCTGCACCAGTGTGATCAGCACCTGCTTGCCCGACTCCCGGGACCGGGCGTCGCAGTCGAGCAGCGGCACCCGCGGATCCAGGTCGAGGGCCTCGCGGACGTCCGCACCGGCGCGGACGGGACCGCCGAAGTCGTTGCAGGCCACGATGAACGGCGTGCCGTGGTGCTCCAGCCGGTCGATCGCGTACCAGGAGTCGTCGATGCGGCGGGTGTCCACCAGCACGACCGCGCCGAGCGTGCCGGCGAACAACTGGTCCCACAGGAACCAGAACCGCTCCTGGCCGGGCGCGCCGAACAGGTACAGCACGTTGCGCGCGTCCAGGGTGATCCGGCCGAAGTCGAAGGCGACCGTGGTGGCGGACTTGCCGCGCACCTGGCGGATGTCGTCGACCGCCTCACCGGCCCGGGTCATCGTCTCCTCCGTGGTGAGGGGACGGATCTCGCTGACCGAGCGGACCAGCGTGGTCTTGCCGACGCCGAAACCGCCCACGACCACGATCTTGAAACCCTGGTCGGCGGAGGCACCCAACGGGGTGCGGGCGTCAGAGGTTGCGGAGTCCAACGAGCACCTGCTCCAGGATGTCGGGGTCGGTTATGGCCGGCCGGTGCGGATGACGGGCGCTGACGCGACCCGCCGCGAGCAGGTCGCACAGCAGCACCCGGGTGATGCTCACGGGCAGCCGCAGCTCGGCGGCGATCTCCACCACCGAGGTGGGGGACCCGGTCAGCTTCAGGATCGCCACGTGCTCCGACTGCATGCCGGCCACCGGCTCCGACTCGGCGACCACGAGGGTGACCAGGTCGAAGGGGGTGTCGGGGCCGGTGCCGCTGCGTCCCTGGGTGAGGGTGTACAGCCGGTCGGGGGCGTCGTCCCGGCCCGGCCGGTTCATGCCCGGACGGCTCATGAGGTACGGGGCGGAGCGGTCAGGTAGGCGCCGAGCTGCTCGACCAGTTCGCTCATGTTGTGGCCGACGACCCCGGCGTCCGCGTCCTCCGCGGCGATCACGGCCAGATGGGCGCCCGCGCCCGCCTCCACGATGAACAGCACACCGCCGTAGAACTCCGCCATCGCGGAGCGCACGCCGCCGCTCCCGTCGCCGAACTCCACGGACGCGCCGTGCGACAGCGACTGGATGCCGGCCGCGATCGCGGCGAGCTGGTCGGCCTGGTCGACGCTCAGCTCCGGCGTCCGGCACAGCTTCAGCCCGTCCCGGGACAGCACGAGCGCGTGCCGGGCGCCCGGGGTCTTCTCCAGCAGGCCTTCCAGGAGCCAGGTGAGCTTGTCGTCGGCGGTGGTCGGGCCGGTCATGAGGTGGAGTCGCCTTCCGGGTGCTGGTGCTGGTGCTGGTGCGGATGAGGGGCAGCGGCGGGGGAGCCGGGGCCGGCGGTGTCCTGCGCGGAGTCCCCGGCCGGAGCGCTGCCGGGCGCGGGGCTCTCGGGGGGTACGGCGCCCAGGTCGTCCGGTGCCACGGAGTGCGCGGCGCCGGAGGCGTGGTCGTCCTGGGGTGGCTTCCCGGTGCCCTCGTCCCCTGCCGGGCCCTGATGTGCGGGTGCGGAGGCGGGGTCGGGCCGGCGGGTGCCGGGTGCGGACGGCCGTACCGCCTGGCGGAAGCTGCTGAAGCGGGCGGCGCGGGTCCTGCCCTCGTCCGTGCCCGGCGCGGTGCGGGCTTCGGTGGTGCCGTGCGCGGACCGGGCGCGTTCCGCCTCGGCGAGCGTACGGCCCCGGCGCCGCCTGGGCAGCCCGGCCGGGCCCTCCTGCGGCGGCGCGGCGGACTCGTGGACCGGGGCGGCGTCCACGGCGGCCGGCGCCTGCGCCCGCACGGGCGCGCCGGTCTCCTGGCGCGGGGCCGTGACGGCCGGGGCGGCCTTGGCAGCCGGTGTGGCCGGACCGGCCGGGGTGGGGCCGGTCAGGATGTCCTGCGGGATGAGCAGCAGCACGCCCGTGCCACCCCGCGCCGACGGCCGGAACGACACCTTCAGGCCGTGTTTGCGGGCCAGCCGGCCTACCACGGCCAGCCCCAGCCGGGTGCCGGTCAGACCGCCCAGCTCCGAGACGTCACCGGAGACCGCCCGCTCGGCGCGGCGCAGCTGCACCTCGCCCATCACCAGCCCGCTGTCCTCCACGGAGACTATGGCGCCGGCCGGGACCTCCTCGACGTAGACGTGGACCTCCGCGTTGGGCGGCGAGAAGTTCGCGGCGTTGTCGAGGAGTTCGGCGAGGGCGTGCATCACGCCCTCGGCGGCGTGCCCGGCGACGGCGGCCTCGCTGACCGAGTGCACCCGCACCCGCCGGTACCCGGCGATCCGGCCCATCGCGCCGCGCAGGATGGACTCCATCCCGATCGGCCGCGCCCACCGGCGGCCCGACCGGGCCCCGGTGAGGACGGCGATGGAGTCGGCGAGCCGGCCGGCCTGCGCGGTGCGGTGGTCGAGCTGGAGCAGGTCGGCGAGCACGTCCTCGTCGGTGTGCCGTTCCTCCATCGCCCGCAGGTCGGCGAGCGTGGCCGTGGCGAGGGCCTGCATCCGGGCGGCGGCGTTGGAGGTCGCGGAGACCGCGGCGGCCCGCTCCCGGCGGGCGAGGTCCAACTCCCGCGACAGCCTGATGTTGTCCTGTCCGAGCCGGTCCACCTCCCGCGCGGCCTCCTCCTCCCGGCGTGCGCGTTCGGCCGCGAACGACTCGGTGAACTCGGTCCGCTGCCGGGCGAGTTCGTCGATGAGGCGCTGCTGTTCCTGGCGCGCCTCCTCGGTCGTGCGGGTCTGCTGCTGGAGCAGTCGCCCGATGTCCTGGGTGGCGCCCTCCAGCCTGCGCCGGGTGTCCCTGGCGCTCCGCAGGGCGTGCGCGGCCGTGGCCACCGCCGCGCTGAGTACGACCGCCGCCGTGCCGGCGCCCCAGGCGAGCGGGGCGCGCACCGAGCCGGGAGCCATCGCCACGGCCGTGCAGACCACGAGCGCCGACAGCACCGCCGTCACGGCGAGAGCGGACACGAACGTGCGGAGGGAAGGTCGTTCGCCGGGATGCGTGGGCGCGGTCATCGGTCCGGTCTGGTCCTCGCGGCAGATGCGGGCAGTGGGGCTGGGAGTGTGCGGTCGAAAGGCGTACGGCTGGTGAGTGGTGACACCGGTGGTGAACTGGCGGTCACTATACGAGAATTCGTGATCGAAACAGAAAGGTTCCTTGTCCGTTCCAGGAACTGGACGGTCACAGACGTGTGTTCACCGTGAACTGCGATGCGTTCGGGGGTACACGGGCAGGGGTGGGTCGGCCGGGGGAGATCCGCACATCTATACGATGGCGCCTGAAACGGACGCAGGACGGACAAACGCCTCGCCCCGCCGGACCGCCGGGAGCGAGGTGAAAGGGGCGATGGAGATGACGGGGGAAGCGAAGGCGATGGGCTGCCGTGCCTCATGACCACTGAACCGCACGCCGGGCTGTCCCGCTCACCGCTCGTGCGGCTCGCCCGGTTCACCGGGCGCACCCTGCGGGGCGAGTGGCAGGCCATCGTCGTCGATCCCGTGCGGCAGTTCGTGCGGCGCGGACTGTCCGGGCTGCTGCTGGCGTTCGTCGCCGCGGTCGGAGTCGTCTTCTTCCACGACATCGCCCAGCATCCCACCGGAGCGGTGTGGGTGCGGCGGCTCGGCGGCGTCCAGGCCGACCTGCCGCTGTGGCTGTCCCTGCTGCGCACCCCCGTGTCGCTGTACGTCCCCGCCCTCGATCTGCCGGTGTGGGCGGGCATCACCCAGCTGTTCCTCGCCTTCGCCTGGGCCGAACTGACCCTCGGCCGGGCCCGTACCCTGGCGATCGCCTACGCCACCACCCTGGCCGGCACCCTCACCGCCCGCCTGATGATCGCGCTGGGCCCCGGCTGGTGGGGGTTCGGACTGCCGCCCGAGGCCGGGCATGTCCTCGACACCGGGCCCTCCGCGGCCGTCGTGGGCCTGTTCACCTATCTCGCGGTGATCCGGCGCGCGCCCGTGGTGTTCACGATGACCGGCGGCTCGATGGTGTGGGAGTCCGTCGCCGTGCCCAACCTGGCCGGCCGCGAGCACCTGATCGCGGTGGGCGGGGCGATCGTCCTCGGGCTCCTGCACGGCCGCGGCGAGCGGCTGCGCGCCGTCGTACGGTCGCTGGCCGCCCACGCGGCGAACCGCTCACCCGTCCCCCGGCCCCTGACGGCCCCTGCTCCCACCGGGCCCCTGACGGCCCCTGGTCTCACCCGGCCCCCGACGGCGCCCGCTCCCACCCTGATCCCCACACCCACACCCGCACCCGCGCCCGCACCCGCACCCGCCCCCAGCCCCGCTCCCGCGCCGATCCGCACCGTGCCGGCCGCCGCGTCCCCGCCCGTCCCCGCCGACCGCCCCGGAACGACCCGGTCGAAGGTCCCGGCGCCGTGCGTCGACCGCTAGGACCACCGGCTGCTGTACTGGTGACGTGGTGACATGGTGACCACCCCCGGCGGGGCCGGGCCGGCGCGCACGTGTGGCGCCGGCCACCCCGTCGATGTGATGGTTTTCGCACCGCGACCCGTGCGGACACCCCCTAGGGTGGCCGCGAGACACGGCAGGCGTGGCCGACACCAGGGTGTTCGTCGCCGGCAGGCAGCTGAAGGGAATCCAGGATGTTCCGCAAGGTGCTGGTCGCCAACCGTGGCGAGATCGCGATCCGCGCGTTCCGGGCGGGCTACGAACTGGGCGCGCGCACCGTCGCCGTCTTCCCGCACGAGGACCGCAACTCACTGCACCGGCTGAAGGCCGACGAGGCGTACGAGATCGGGGAGCCGGGGCATCCCGTACGGGCCTACCTCTCCGTGGAGGAGATCGTGGCCGCCGCGCGCCGGGCCGGTGCCGACGCCGTCTACCCCGGATACGGCTTCCTGTCCGAGAATCCCGAACTGGCCCGCGCCTGCGAGGAAGCGGGCATCACGTTCGTCGGCCCGGACGCGGCCACGCTGGAGCTGACCGGCAACAAGGCCCGCGCGGTCGCTGCCGCCCGCGCCGCCGGAGTGCCCGTGCTCGGCTCCTCCGCGCCCTCCAACGACGTGGACGAACTGGTGCGCGCCGCCGACGAGATCGGCTTCCCCGTCTTCGTCAAGGCGGTCGCGGGCGGCGGCGGGCGCGGCATGCGCCGCGTCGCGGAGCCGGCCCAGCTGCGCGAGTCCATCGAGGCCGCCTCCCGCGAGGCCGCCTCCGCGTTCGGCGACCCGACCGTCTTCCTGGAGAAGGCCGTCGTCGACCCGCGCCACATCGAGGTGCAGATCCTCGCCGACGGCGAGGGCAACGTCATCCACCTGTACGAGCGGGACTGCTCGGTGCAGCGCCGCCACCAGAAGGTCATCGAGCTGGCCCCCGCCCCCAACCTGGACCCGGACCTGCGCGACCGGATCTGCGCCGACGCCGTCCGCTTCGCCGGCGAGATCGGCTACCGCAACGCCGGCACCGTGGAGTTCCTCCTCGACCGCGACGGCAACCACGTCTTCATCGAGATGAACCCGCGCATCCAGGTCGAGCACACCGTGACCGAGGAGGTCACCGACGTCGACCTGGTCCAGGCCCAGCTCCGGATCGCCGCCGGCGAGACCCTGGCCGACCTCGGCCTCTCCCAGGACACCGTCACCCTGCGCGGCGCCGCCCTCCAGTGCCGTATCACCACCGAGGACCCCGCCAACGGCTTCCGCCCGGACACCGGCCGGATCAGCGCCTACCGTTCGCCGGGCGGCTCCGGCATCCGGCTCGACGGCGGCACCACCCACGCCGGCACGGAGATCAGCGCACACTTCGACTCGATGCTGGTCAAGCTCACCTGCCGGGGCCGGGACTTCCAGGCCGCGATCGGCCGGGCCCGGCGCGCGGTCGCCGAGTTCCGCATCCGGGGCGTGGCCACCAACATCCCCTTCCTCCAGGCCGTCCTGGACGACCCCGACTTCCGGGCGGGCCGGGTCACCACCTCCTTCATCGAGGAGCGCCCGCACCTCCTGACGTCCCGCTCCTCCGCGGACCGCGGCACCAAGCTGCTCACCTACCTCGCCGACGTCACCGTCAACAAGCCGCACGGCGCCCGCCCCGACGTGCTCGACCCGCTGACCAAGCTGCCGCCGCTGCCCGCGGGCGAGCCGCCCGCCGGATCGCGGCAGCGCCTGGTGGAACTCGGCCCCGAGGGCTTCGCCCGGCACCTGCGCCGGTCGCCGACGATCGGCGTCACCGACACCACCTTCCGCGACGCCCACCAGTCCCTGCTCGCCACCCGGGTGCGCACCAAGGACCTCCTCGCCGTCGCCCCGGTCGTCGCCCGCACCCTGCCCGAGCTGCTCTCCCTGGAGTGCTGGGGCGGCGCCACCTACGACGTCGCGCTGCGCTTCCTCGCCGAGGACCCCTGGGAGCGGCTGGCCGCCCTGCGCGAGGCCGTCCCCAACATCTGCCTCCAGATGCTGCTGCGCGGCCGGAACACCGTCGGCTACACCCCGTACCCGACCGAGGTCACCGACGCCTTTGTGCAGGAGGCCGCCGCCACCGGCATCGACATCTTCCGCATCTTCGACGCCCTCAACGACGTCGGCCAGATGCGGCCCGCCATCGACGCCGTGCGGGAGACGGGCACGGCTATCGCCGAGGTCGCGCTCTGCTACACCGCCGACCTCAACGACCCGGCCGAGCGGCTCTACACCCTCGACTACTACCTGCGCCTCGCCGAGCAGATCGTCGGCGCCGGCGCCCATGTCCTGGCGATCAAGGACATGGCCGGCCTGCTGCGCGCCCCGGCCGCCGCCAAGCTGGTCTCGGCGCTGCGCCGCGAGTTCGACCTGCCGGTGCACCTGCACACCCACGACACCGCCGGCGGCCAGCTCGCCACCTACCTCGCCGCGATCCAGGCGGGCGCCGACGCGGTGGACGGTGCGGTGGCCTCCATGGCGGGTACGACCTCGCAGCCGTCGCTGTCCGCGATCGTCGCCGCCACCGACCACTCCGAGCGGCCCACCGGCCTGGACCTCCAGGCCGTCGGCGACCTGGAACCGTACTGGGAGAGCGTCCGGAAGATCTACGCCCCGTTCGAGGCGGGCCTCGCCTCCCCGACCGGCCGCGTCTACCACCACGAGATCCCCGGCGGCCAGCTGTCCAACCTGCGCACCCAGGCCGTCGCCCTCGGTCTCGGCGACCGCTTCGAGGACATCGAAGCGATGTACGCCGCCGCCGACCGCATCCTCGGCCGGCTGGTCAAGGTCACCCCGTCCTCCAAGGTCGTCGGCGACCTGGCCCTGCACCTGGTCGGCGCCGGCGTCTCCCCGGACGCCTTCGAGGCGACTCCCGACCGGTTCGACATCCCCGACTCGGTGATCGGGTTCCTCCGCGGCGAGCTGGGCACCCCGCCCGGCGGCTGGCCGGAGCCGTTCCGCACCAAGGCGCTCCAGGGCCGGGCCGCGGCCAAGCCCGTCCCCGAGCTGTCCGCCGAGGACCGCGACGGGCTGGCCAAGGACCGCCGGGCCACCCTCAACCGGCTGCTGTTCCCCGGCCCGGCCCGGGAGTTCGACACGCACCGGCAGACCTTCGGGGACACCGGCGTGCTGGACAGCAAGGCGTTCTTCTACGGCCTGCGCCCGGGCAAGGAGTACGCCGTCGACCTGGAGCCCGGCGTCCGGCTGCTGATCGAGCTCCAGGCGATCGGCGAGGCCGACGAGCGCGGTCTGCGGACCGTGATGTCCACGCTCAACGGCCAGCTGCGGCCCATCCAGGTCCGTGACCGGGCCGCCGCCTCCGACCTTCCCGTGACGGAGAAGGCCGACCGCGGCGATCCCGGCCATGTCGCGGCGCCCTTCGCCGGAGTGGTGACCCTCGCGGTCACCGAGGGCGACGAGGTGGCGGCCGGTGCCACGATCGCCACCATCGAGGCGATGAAGATGGAGGCCACGATCACCGCCCCCAAGGCGGGCCGGGTGTCGCGTCTGGCCATCAACCGCATCCAGCAGGTCGAGGGCGGCGACCTCCTCGCCGAACTGACCTGACCTGACCCGACCCGGCCCGCCCCGGCGCCGCCCCGGCACCGGGGCGGGTGCCGTTCGCCGGTTACCGGTGGTCGACGAGGTGGCGCAGGCGGGCGAGGAGCAGATTGGGGTCGCGCCGGGTGACGTACGCGCCGCTGGGCACGTACACGGTCCGGCCGCGCACCGCGACGGCGGTCGGGTTGGACAGCCCGTCCTGTGCGGTGAGCGCGGTCGTCACGGTGCCGTCCGGGCCGACCAGGACGACCCTGCTGCCGTCGTTCAGCGCGGCCAGCGCGCTCCTGCCCTGCCCGGGGAAGGCGAAGTCGTCGATGCCGTCGAGTCCGGTGGCGGGTGTCTCGACCGGTCCGGCGGAGCCGTCCGGGCCGACGGGGAAGCGCAGCAGCGTGCCCCGGTCGGTGTTGGACACCCACACGGCGCCGCGGTGCACCTTGATGCCGTTGGCGCCGAAGCCCGAGGCCGGTGGCGCGGAGAGCGGGGTGAGTGCCGTGTCCGACGCCCAGTCCGTGGCCGTACCGCCGGTCTGCGGGACGCTCCAGACGGTGCCGTGCACCGAGTCGGCCGCGTACAGCGTGCCCCGGCGTTCGTCGAGGGCCAGCCCGTTGGGCAGCCCGTCGGCGGGCAGCGCCGCGATCCGCTGCGGCGCGCCACCGGTGGGGGAGAGGCGCCAGATGCCGGTGGCGCTGGTGCCGGTGGCGTAGTTGACGTACAGCGTGCCGTCGTGGGCCCGGGCGATGCCGGTGACGGCGGCGTCGTGCACGAGCGGCGTGGCCGGGTCCGCGACGGCGGGCAGGGTCGCGAGGATCCGGGTCTGCCCGTCGGGGGTGACGCGGGCGATCTGCCGGGCGAGGGCGAGGGTCAGGTCGGCTGAGCCGTCGGGCTCCAGGACGATGTTCTCGGGCGTCTGCCGGGCGGCCGGGTCGAAGTGGGCGACGACGCGCGCGGCGGTGACGACCGGGTCGGTGCCGGGAGCGGGCGCCGCGGCGACCAGGCCGAGCGCGAGCACGGCCGTGGCGGTACCGGCCAGGCGGGGGAGCGGGGGCATGTGACCTCTTTTCGGTCGGCGCGCGGGGCGCCGGCGTGCGGGGTCACACCACCATGAGGGGGCGCGGGCGGCCCGTGACAGGAGCCGGGGCCGGGACGTCGCCCACGCGGCCCACCGCCCGGTACCGGACGCGGCGCGCCCGGGTGACGGCCGGCCGGGTCAGTCCCAGAGGGGGTAGGTCACGACCCGCTGGAAGCCCTCCGGGAGGGCGCCGGTGTAAGTCAGGCTCATCCGGGTGTAGTGCTGGACGCCGGGGTTCTTCTTCCAGGGCTGGGGGCCGTCCAGCCGCACGAGCACCGGATAGCGGTGGAACGTGCCGGCCGCGCAGTACGGCTTGCAGTCGTTGAGCAGGTTCACGCCCGCCGCGGTCGCGGCCCGGCCGCTCCACCGGGTCCAGTGCAGTCCGGTGAGCCGGCTGTTGCCGTCGCCGCAGGCCAGGATGAAGTCGGCGGGGCGGACGGTGCGGTGCCACAGGCAGTCGACGAGGACCGGCCGCGGCTGCGCGGCCGGCCGGTGGACGGTGGACGGCGGACTCGCCGAGGCCGTCGTCATGGCCGCCGTCAGCAGGACGCCTGCCCCGAGGGTGACCGTCGTTCCCACCAGTGATCCGCGCATGGCCGCTCCCACCCGTCGTGCTGTGTCCGACCGCGTGCCCTCGACGCTACGACCGTCCCGCCGTTTGCACCAGTCCCGCAGGTGGGGGCGGGTGCCGGTGGTGTTCCGGCGCCCGCCCCCATGAACCGGACACATCAAGCGATGATGCGTCGCGTACGCCCGTCAGCCCGCGTCAGGCGCGACCGGCAGGTCAGGCACGTCAGGCCCTCAGCAGGCGCCCTCGTCCTGCCAGGGACCCCACTCCGAGGCGCCGGGCACCTCGTTCTGGGTCCACCACTTGGCCTTCCAATTGTGCTTGTTGTACGAGACCTCGTTGCCGGTCGTGTAGGTGGCCGTCGCGCTCCAGGTGGTCTTGCAGGAGGTCGGGGTGGGGGTGGGTGTCGGGGTGGGCGTGGGGGTCGGGGTGGTGCTCGGCGGTGTGGCGCCGGCGAACTTCACCGAGTACTTGGCGAAGTCCCAGGAATTCTGGGCCACGCTGGAGCAGGTCCCGGACGTACGGCCGCCGTTGTCGGCCGGGGAGCACTGCCGGTCGCGGTTCAGCGACCAGAACGTGAACCGGTCCATGTTGTGGCTGGTGGCGTAGTCCAGCACGGTCTGGAAGTCGGCCTGGCTGAAGTACTCGCCGGTGTCGCTGCGGCCGTTCATGCCCGAGAAGCCCTCGTGGGCGTAGGCGGTCGCCTGGTCCCAGCCGAAGGTGGACTGGAGAACGGAGTTGAAGTTGGTGAGCGCGCTGGTCTGGCTCGCCGCCCCGTTGAAGCCGCCGTCGAACGGCATGATGGAGAAGTTGTTCGGGGTGAAGCCCTGCGACTTGGCCTCCAGCAGCATCTGCTTGCCGAACCAGCCGGTGCCGTCCGCGGTGCCGGCGGTGGTCACGGAGACGTACAGCCCCGGGTTGTTCTGCTGGAGGATCTTGGCGGCGCCGATCTCGTTCTTGATCGCCGCGGTGTTCTCGTACTCCGGCTCCTCCAGGTCGAAGTCGATGGCGTGCAGGCCGTACTTGGTGATGACCTGCTGGTAGGCCGCCGCCGTGGAGGCCGCGTCCGCGCAGGCCTGGCCGAGCTTGGTGCCGCCGTAACCGCCGATGGAGACGGAGACGTCACCGCCCTTGGCGCGGATGGTGTTGATCACCGACTGTACGGCCGTGTCCGAGGAGACGGACGACGTGCCGCCCCAAGTGGGCGAGCAGCCGCCACCGTTGGGGGCGAGAATGAAGGCCAGCTGGAAGGCCTTCAGGCCGGTGGCGTCCATGATGGCGGCCGGGTCCGGCGGCTCGTTGTCCGTCGGCATCAGGTAGGGGGCGGCGGCGTACCAGCGGTTGCTGAGCGCGGTCGTCGCGCCCGAGGCGCTGCCGGCGACCAGTGCGGTGCTGCCGGCGGCGGCGAGCGTGACGGCTGCCGCCGCGCCCAGACATGCCCGAAGACGTCTCATGCGTGCCTCCAGAGGGTGGGGACCCGGGAACGGGGAGCCCCACCCTCTGGGAGTAGTCGCGGCCACGTCAATAAGTTGGACTAGACCAACTTGCTCTTTGGACTAGACCATACGTTCTCTTTACCTTCCGTCGACCAGTCGCACCGTGAACCCGCGGTCGAGCGGCAGCCTCGCCGTGATGACGGTCGTGACCCGACCGCCCGCGTCGTACGACCAGGCCTCGCGCGGCAGTTGACGCCCGTCGAGCAGAATCCGCGCGGGTGCCGTGTCGCCGTGCACGCTGAACCGGTACGACCGGGCGGCCACCTTGCCCGCGTAGTCACCCCTGCTCGCCCCGACCGTCACGGAGGTGCCCCGGGCGTCCCCGCGCACCGACACCCGCTGGGTGGCCGCGGAACCCTTGGCGAAGGCGCGGGTCACGCCGTCGTCCTCGTACAGCGTGTAGTGGCTGGTGCCGTGCGCGGCCGGGTAGAGGTCCCAGTCCAGCTCGTGCCGGTCGCGGGTCTGCCAGCTCGTCGTCCCCTTGGGCCACATGGGCACGATCGCGCCCTCGCGCACGAACAGCGGGAGGGTGTCCAGGGGGGCGTGGTAGCCGTCGAGCGTGGTCGGGCCCCGGTAGGTGCGGCCGGTCCAGTAGTCGGTCCAGGTGCCCTTCGGCAGGTAGATCCCGTCGCGGGTGTCGGAGTTCTCGTAGACCGGGGCGACGAGGAAGTCCGGGCCGGACAGGAACTCGTACGCCGCCTGCGCGCCGAGCGTGCCGGGGTCGTCCGGGTACTCAAGCCACAGCGGGCGTACCGGGCCCACACCCGTCCGCGCCGCCTGGGCGGACAGGGTGTACATGTACGGCAGCAGCCGCTCCTTCAGCTGGAGATAGGCGCGGTTGACGGAGGTGTACGGCTCACCGTCGCGCCAGGGCTGCTGGTCGGCGGGCTTGCCGGTGGTGATGTCGGTGGCCCAGCCGTCCATCGTCATGACGGCCGGCAGGAACGCCTTCCACTGGAGGTCGCGGGTGTACATGGTGGGGTCGTGGCGGTAGATGCTGCCCACGTCACCGGTGTTGTAGGCGATGCCGGACAGGGTCGCCCCGGCGTACGTCGGGATCTGCCAGCGGATGTAGTCCCAGGACAGCTTCTGGTCGCCGCTCCACAGCACCCCGCAGCGCTGGGCGCCCGCCCAGGACACCGGCAGCCACACGAAGCCGCGGGCGTCGCTGTTGTCCTCGATCCCCCGCTTGGCCGCGTCGCAGGCGTCCAGCGCGAACCGGTAGCCGTTGCCCACCCAGGCCACGTCCAGCTTGGCCACCCGCTGGCCGGCCCGGACCTGGTCGGCGAGTTTCCCGATGCCGTCCTGGGTCCACAGGCCGAGCTGGGCGTGGTGGTCCCGGAGGCCCTTCCCGGTCCGCTCCAGGTCCTCGTACCCGCAGCCGTACCCGTCGTTGACCAGCATCCAGCCGAGCGGCATCCCGTTCGCGGTGTAGCCGTCGGCGGTCTTCAGCGCGTCCAGGGTGTGCCGCTCACCCCGGTTGGCGTTGTGCAGGTAGCAGTCCGAGTCGCCCGGCTCCAGGCCGTACACCGGTGGCATGAAGGGCTTGCCCACCAGCGACGTGTACGCGCCGATGACCTGGCGGGCGTCGCCGAGGAAGTAGTAGGCGTCCAGGCGCCGTTCCTGGTGGCCCGTGGTGACCGGCGAGCCGAAGGTGTACACGCCCGGTGCGAAGGTGTTGCGGAAGACGCCGTAGCCCGCGCTGGAGAGGTAGAACGGCTGGGAGTTGTTGTAACCGCCCTCGTTCCAGTCGAAGCTGTTCGCCACGTGGATGGTCCGCCCGCGGTGCGAGAAACCGCCGTTCTGCTCGCCGCCGCCGAAGAACTGCTCCTCCGCGCCGCGGACCAGGCTCTGCCGCATCCCGCCGGTCGACCAGCGCAGCGGCTTGTCCTCCTGCCAGATCCGGGTGCGGTTGTCGGGCCGGTACAGCCCGAACCGCAACGGCTTCTTGTACACGCGCAGCACCGCCTGCGGGGACCGGATGCCGTAGTAGTCGCCCGCGTCGAAGGACGAGGTGTGCCGCTGCCGGGCCGGCTGCCCGCGCACGATGGCGGTGCCGGCCGGGTCGCTGAGCGAGCCCGACGGATCCGCCTGAAGGCGCAGCCGGCCACCCGTCAGGAAATCGGCGCGGGCCGTGAGCCGCCCGGCCCCGATGGTGTAGCGCCCCTCGCCGCCCGAGAAGGAGGTGAGGTCGCCGGCGTCCGCCGTGGCCGGCAGATAGGCGGTGCCCGTGAAGGAGTTGTCGTGGACGTCGTACGGCACCACCACGACGTGGTACGTCCCCGACGCCCGCGGGATCACCGTGGCCTCGGGGTCGGCGGTGCCCGCGCCGGACGCCACCTGCCTGCCGTGGTCGTCGTAGACGTACAGGTCGAAGTCGTCCGAGGGGTGGTCCCAGCCGACCGACAGCGGAACACCGCCCTCGGGGTTGTCGTCCCAGTAGCCGTCCGGCACCGAGACGGTCAGGTCGAAGCGGTCGCACACCTTGCTCTCGGGGTCGTCGGCGGCGCCGGGGCATTTCTCGGGCCCGGCGCCGGTGCCCTTGGCGTAGACCGGGCTCCGCCAGGTGACGCTGCTGTGGCCCGGGTCCAGCACCGCGCCGGACGCGGTGGCGGTGGCGTGGGCGGGGGCCGGAACGGCCAGCGCGGTCCCGGCCAGGACGGCCGCCAGTCCCAGCGGTATCCAGGCCGGCCACGGCACACGGTGTCGGAGTCTTCGCACGGCGGAACAGCTCCCCTCGCACCTTCGCGGACTGACTGTTCTTACGCGGTGTTGCTCGGAAACGCTCGGAACAAGCGCAGATCGAGCAACTTCACGCACGCAGCGTCGGTGTAGCTACAGGTTCATGTCAATACCGCGGTGCCGCGCCGCCCTCCGTGGCCCACCATCCGTCGCCCTGGGCACCCTTGACAGACCGCGGGCTTTTTCGTCAGGTTTGAGCCAGGTCCTACGGTGCGGGATCCCGGCCGGGGAACGGGCGATCTGACGTGGGGATCAACGACGTGGGGATCAACGACGTGGAGATCACCGTCCACAGACCCGGTGACCTGACGCCCGGCCTGCGCGGGGCCTGGCACCGGGCGATGGACGAGTCACCCGAGTACGCCAACCCGTTCCTGGCCCCCGAATTCGCCGCCGGGGTCGGCCGGTTCCGGCCCGGTGTACGCGTGGCGGTGCTGCGGGAGAGGGGGGAACCGGTCGGCTTCCTCCCGTACGAGCGGGGGCCGTTGGGCACCGGCCGGGCCGTCGGACTCGGACTGTCCGACTGCCAGGCCCTCGTGCACCGGCCCGGAGTCACCTGGAACGTGCGGCAACTGCTGCGGGCCTGCGGACTCAGCATCTTCGAGTTCGACCATCTCGTCCGGGAACAGACCCCGTTCGAGCCCCACGTCACCGGCACCTTCGCCTCACCGGTGATCGATGTGAAACCCGGCGACGGCACCTACGCGCAGTGGCTGCGCGGGGCGTACCCCGGGCTGGCCAGGACGACGCTGAAGAAGGAACGCCGGCTCGGCCGGGACGTCGGCGAGGTGCGGTTCGTCTTCGACGAACGCGACCCGGAGGCGCTGCGCACCCTCATGCGGTGGAAGTCCGCGCAGTACCGGAGAACCGGCCGCATGGACCGGTTCTCCCGGCCGTGGATCGTCGGCCTGGTGGACCACCTCTTCCGCGTCCGCGAGGAGCACTTCACGGGGGTGCTGTCCGTGCTGTACGCGGGCGGCCGGCCGGTCGCCGCCCACTTCGGACCCCGGTCGGGCACCGTACTGGCCGCCTGGTTCACCGCCTACGACCCCGGACTCCCCGCCTACTCGCCCGGGTTGATGATGCACCTGCGCACCGCCGAGGCCGCCGCCCGGCACGGGGTGAGCCTGGTGGACCTGGGGCGCGGCGACAAGGAGTACAAGAACTGGCTCAAGACCCGCGAACTCCGGGTCGGCGAGGGCTTCGCGGCCCGCCCCCACCCCGTCGCACTGGCCCGACGCCTGTGGCGACGCCCGGTACGCGGCCTGCGCAACACGGTGCTGGCCCACCCGGGCCTCCGCGAACCGGCCGACCGCCTGCTGAGAACGGCCGGCACGTTGCGCACGCACACGCGCCGACCCGCCACTACGGCCACCGGAACGGGCCCCGGGCCCGGCTGAGCGGGCCATGGGCCGGCCTGAGCCACGGGCCACGGGCCACGGTACGGGCACGCCTGCTCGCCACCGGGCCGGTCAGGGGGACCGGCGACGGCGGGGACCGGCCGTCGGCAACGTCGGCCGATCGGCCCGGACCTGCGGGTACGGCCCGGACTTGCCGGTACGGAAGGGTGCGGGCGGCGTCGCGAGGGCACAGCCGCGAGGCGCGGGGCGCGGCCACGCCGTCATGCGGCCGGATTCCCCCGCGCGGGTATGTCCCCCACCTGTCACGCGGAGGCGCCCGGCGCGCCGTCACGCGGACGGTGCGGCGATGCGCAGGGTCGTCGTCGGGGGTGGGGTCGTGGTGTCCGTGGCGCCGGTGATGTCCGTCCACCAGTCGGCGCCGTCCTCGGCATAGCGCAGCAGCACACCCTCGCGGATCGCCCAGGGGCAGACGACGGCCCGGGGCAGACCCATCAGCTTCAGCGCCGTGTGCCCGACGACCGCCCCGGCCAGGCTCTGCGCGGCGCGCGGCGCGGAGATGCCGGGCAGCTGGGCCCGCTCGGCGGTGGGCAGGGCGGCGAGCGTGCGCACCGCCTCGCGCAGGTCCCGGCAGGCCAGCTCACGCTCGACGAACGGGCCGTATCGCCCGGGCGCGGCCCCGCACAGCCGCGCCAGCTGCTGGAACGTACGGGAGGTGACGACAGCGGTGCGTGGCCCCTCCCAGCGGATCCGCGAGGCGACGTCCCGCAGCTCGTGGCGGATCCGGCGGCGCAGCTCCTTCAGCTCACCCGGCCCCGGCGGGTCCTGGACGCCCAGGTGCTCGCGGGTCAGCCGGCTCGCGCCGAGCGGCAGGGACGCGGCGAAGTCGGGCAGCCGTCCCCTGCCGAACGCCACCTCCAGCGAACCGCCGCCGATGTCGAGCAGCGCGAGCGGGCCCGCCTTCCAGCCGAGCCAGCGGCGGGCCGCCAGGAAGGTCAGCTCGGCCTCGGTCTCACCCGGCATCGTGCACATGCGGATGCCGGTACCGGAGGCCACCCGTTGCAGGACGTCCGCCCGGTTCGGAGCGTTGCGCACCACGGTGGTCGCGAAGGCCAGCGGGCCCGCGGCACGCCACGTGCGAGCCGTGGCGCCCGCCGCGGCCACCGCCTTCACCAGATGTTCCACGGCCTCGTCGGCAATGGTGCCGTCCGCGCCGGCGTGCTCGCACAGCCTCAGCTTCCACTTGACGGTGTGCACCGGCAGCGGAACACCGCCTTCCACGTCTGCGATCACCAATCGCACCGTGTTCGACCCCGCATCCACCACGCTCACCCGCATGGCCGGGGAGTACCCGTTCAAGCGCCGGTCATCCGTCCCCACGGGGGGCGTGCCGGTGCACAGGGACCGCGGCGCGTGCCTCGGGAACGCCGCACGCGGCCGTCCGACACGCACGACGAGCACGGCCCCGGCCCAGCGCGCACCCGGTCCGCGGCAGCACGCGCACGCACCCCACGACCGCCTCAATTCGGGCCCCGCGCAACCGACGCCCCGGTGCGGGCGGCCGTCCTCCTGGGCGACACGCCCGGTTCCGTCGTCCGCCGTGCCGGGCACGGCTCCGCCCGGCACCCCGGAGGCGGCCGCGCTATGAACACCCATGCGGCTCCCCGCGCGGCTGACGCCTGACCCACGCCGTGGTCGCGGACGGCGGAGGGGCCCCGCACGCGTGCCCGGTGATCGCGGCGCGGTAGTTGAAGGATGTGGCGTCCGAAGGCTTGTAACCCGCTTGACTCACCACTTAAATCAAAACATGAACTAAGCCGTGGGGTCAGCCGCTTGACCCCCGAGCCGTCTGGAGCCGCCGCATGAGACTGAGATCCCTGGGCATCGCCCTGTCCGCCATGGCAGCGCTGATCGCCCTTCCCGCCACGCACCCCTCGGCCGCCGCGGCCGAAACCCCCCTGTCCGAGGGGAGGACGGCCACCGCGTCGTCCGAGGAGAACAACGGCACCACCGCCGCGCTGGGCGTCGACGGCGACACCGGGACCCGCTGGTCCTCGGCCGCCGGGGACGACCAGTGGTTGCGGGTCGACCTGGGCGGCACCGCCACCGTCACCCGGGTGGTCCTGAACTGGGAGGCCGCCTACGGCAAGGACTACAAGGTCCAGATTTCCGGCGACGGGAGCAGCTGGACGGACCTGAAGTCCGTCACCGGCTCCGACGGCGGCGTCGACACGCTCGACGTGTCCGGGCAGGGCCGCTACGTGCGCATGCTCGGCGTCCACCGGGCCACCTCGTACGGCTACTCCCTCTGGGAGTTCCAGGTGTTCGGCAGCACGAGCGGCGGCGGGACCGGCTGCGGCACCGCCAACGCCGCCCAGGGCAGGACGGCCACCGCCTCCTCCACCGAGAACGCCGGCACGCCCGCCTCCGCCGCCTTCGACGGCAGCACCACCACCCGCTGGTCCAGCCAGGCGGCCGACCCGCAGTGGCTCCAGGTCGACCTCGGCTCCGTCCAGGACCTGTGCAAGGTCGACCTGAACTGGGAGGCCGCCTACGGCAAGGACTTCCAGATCCAGGCGTCCGCCGACGGGCAGAGCTGGAGCACCCTGAAGACCGTCACCGGCGCCACCGGCGGCACGGCCTCGTACGATGTCAGCGGCTCGGGCCGGTACGTCCGGATCCTCGGCACGGCGCGCGGCACCGGCTACGGCTACTCCCTGTGGGAGGTCGCCGTGCACACCGGCTCCACCGGCGTCCCGCCGGTCCAGGGCGGCGGCGACCTCGGCCCGAACGTCATCGTCGTCGACCCCTCCACCCCCAACCTCCAGCAGAAGTTCGACGACGTCTTCGCCAAGCAGGAGTCGGCCCAGTTCGGCACCGGCCGCTACCAGTTCCTGCTCAAGCCCGGCACGTACAACGGGATCAACGCCCAGATCGGCTTCTACACCTCGATCTCCGGGCTCGGGCTGAACCCCGACGACACCCAGATCAACGGTGACGTCACCGTGGACGCGGGCTGGTTCAACGGCAACGCCACCCAGAACTTCTGGCGATCGGCGGAGAACCTCGCCATCAAGCCGTCGAACGGCACCGACCGCTGGGCCGTCGCCCAGGCCGCGCCCTTCCGCCGCATCCACGTCCAGGGCGGCCTCAACCTCGCCCCGAACGGCTACGGCTGGGCCTCCGGCGGCTACATCGCGGACTCCAAGGTCGACGGTACGGTGGGCCCGTACTCCCAGCAGCAGTGGTACACCCGCGACAGCTCGGTCGGCGGCTGGAGCAACGGCGTGTGGAACATGACGTTCTCCGGCGTCCAGGGCGCCCCGGCCACCGACTTCGACAACGGCCCGTACACCACGCTGGACACCACCCCGGTCTCCCGGGAGAAGCCCTTCCTGTACCTCGACGGCTCCGCCTACAAGGTGTTCGTGCCGGCCAAGCGCACCGGTGCCCGGGGCGTCTCCTGGCCGGCCAACGCCGGTACGTCGCTCCCGCTCGACCAGTTCTACGTCGTCAAGCCGGGCGCCACGGCCGCCACCATCAACGCGGCCCTCGCCCAGGGCCTCAACCTGCTGTTCACACCCGGCGTCTACCACCTCGACCAGACCCTCGACGTCACCCGCCCCAACACGGTCGTCCTCGGACTCGGTCTCGCCACCCTGGTCCCGGACAACGGCGTCGACGCGATGCACGTCGCCGACGTCGACGGCGTCAGGCTCGCCGGATTCCTGATCGACGCCGGTGCGGTCAACTCCGACACGCTCCTGCGGATCGGCACGCCCGGCTCCACCGCCGACCACTCCGCCAACCCCACCACCATGCAGGACGTGTTCGTCCGCATCGGCGGTGCCGGACCCGGCCTCGCCACCAACTCGGTCGTGGTGAACAGCAACAACGTCATCATCGACCACACCTGGCTCTGGCGCGCCGACCACGGCAGCGGCGTCGGCTGGGACACCAACCGCGCCGACTACGGCCTGCGCGTGAACGGCAACGACGTCCTCGCCACCGGCCTGTTCGTCGAGCACTTCAACAAGTACGACGTCTACTGGTCCGGAGAACGCGGCCGGACCATCTTCTTCCAGAACGAGAAGGCGTACGACGCCCCGAACGCCGCCGCCGTCACCCACGACGGCATCACCGGCTACGCGGCCTACAAGGTCGCCGACACCGTCACCACCCACGAGGCCTGGGGGCTGGGCAGTTACTGCAACTACACGGCCGATCCGTCGATCGTCCAGGCCCACGGCTTCCAGGTGCCCACCACCTCCGGCATCCGGATGCACGACCTGCTGGTGATCTCCCTCGGCGGAAAGGGGCAGTACGCCCACGTCGTCAACAGCACCGGCGCACCCACCTCGGGGACCAGTACCGTCCCGTCCAAGGTGACGTCCTTCCCGTAGGCCGTCCCGCGTCCCGGGCGGAGGCCGCGCCCCGCCCGGGACGCCCGTCAGCCGTGGAACAGCGACTCGTGCGGATTCCGGCGGAACTCCTGCCGGTACAGGGAGGCGAAGCGGCCCGGGTGGTGAAAACCCCAGCGGGCCGCTATCGACGTGACCGTGGCCCCGGCGCCGGGGTCGGCGTCCAGCAGGTCCCGGTGGGCGTGCGCGAGCCGCACCCGGCGCAGATGGGCGAGCGGCGTCGTGTCCAGATGCCGGCGGAAGGCGTACTGGAGCGCGCGCACCGTCACATGGGCCGCGGCGGCGATGTCGGCGACCGTGACGGGCCGGTCGGCGTGGTCGTCGATGTAGGCGAGCGCGCGGCGCAGCATCGCCGGGTGCGCGTCGTGGCGATCGGCGGCGGTCGGCTCCTCCAGTGCCGTGCTGGGGAACGTGGCCAGGACGCTCGCCGCGAGGTGCTGGGCGGCCGTGGCGGCGATCAGCGGCTGGTCCGCGATCTGGGGGTCGGACAGCACATGGTCGCGCAGATGTGCGATCGTAGCGCTCAGGTGCCGGGCCGCCGCGGCCGAGCGCGGCCGGTGACCGGTCAGCCGTACCGGGGGAGAGCCGGCCGGGCCCGCGGCCACCTGGGCGAGCAGCTCCGGGTCCAGCATGGTGATGTTGTAGCGGGCGTTGCAGATCCGCCCCGTGTACGGCAGGTCCGGCGGCGCGAACAGCACCACGTCACCGGGTCCGAAGGCGTCCTCGACCCCCTGGAAGCCGTGGTCCCGCACGGTTCCCTCGTGCAGCACGCACAGGCAGATCCGGCCCAGCGGGGACACCGAGTAGCTCATCTCGAAGTCCAGCGCGAGTTCGTCGACGCTCACCGAGGACAGGGCGGCGCGGTGGATCCGGGCGTGGTGGGAACCGGGGGTACCGCTGGCGATGCGCATCCTGGCGTAGGCCCGACTGAGGAAATCCTCTGTCACGTCCAGGTCGTCGCTGTCGAAAGTGAGCGATTCCATTCCGCCCAGATGCCCCTGAATGCCCTCCCTATGTACCCACTGACCAGCTACTTTTCGTTTTCTGTACCGCGTCGCGCAAGGTTGTTCGCCTGGCGGCTGTTTGAGAGGGGGGCTGCTGCGCAGGGTGATCGCATGATCGGATGTGACGAGGAGACGAACCAGCTCGACGCGCTCCGGGAGGAGGTCGCCCAGCTGCGCCGGGCCCTCGTCTCGCACGCGCTGGTCGACCAGGCGATCGGCGTGGTCATCGCCCGCGCCGGTCTGCGCCCGCAACAGGGCTGGGACGTGCTGAAGCACGTGTCGCAGCACACCAACACCAAGATGCGGGAGGTGGCACGCTGCCTGGTGGAGTGGCCGTCCTCCGGCCGCCTGCCGGACGCGATCCGCCGGGCGCTGCCCGCCGCCGTGCGGCACGTCCGGGCCGCCGCCGAAGGGCCGGGCGAGGAACGCGGGGTACGCGGTCCCGCGCAGGCCTGAGCGGGCGTACGACGGTCAGGCGGCGGCCCGGCGCAGACCCTCCCACGCGCGCCCGCGCAGGTCCGCGTCCCGCAGCACGTCCACGGCCGTGCAGGCCAGCGCCTCCACCACCGCCGGCAGGACACGGCGGGCCCGCTCAGACGCCGCCGCCTCGGCGAACTCCGGTGTGTGGTCCGAGCCGTCGGCGCCCATGACCGCGACGAACGGATGGATGGCGGGCACCCGGCCGCTGACGTTGCCGATGTCGGAAGAGCCCAGGTAGACGCCGGGAGCGGGCGGGGTGAGGGTGATCCCGGCGCGGTCCAGATGTCCGGCGAACCGCTCGGACAGCACCGTGCTGTCCCGGAAGTGCTCGTACCGTACGCTCGCGCGTTCCACCGTGACGGTCGTGCCGGTCGCCAGCGCCACCCCCTCCGCGGCCGTGCGCAGTTGTGCCGCCAGGTCGTCCAGGGCGGCGGTGGTGAGCGCGCGCAGTCCGAAGCGCCCCTCGGCGAACTCGGGGACGATGTTCGTGGCCGTGCCACCGTGCGTGACGATGCCCTGGACGTGGGACCCCTCCGGCAGCCGCCGGCCGAGCGCCGAGACCACGTTGAACAGTTCGATCAGCGCCGCGAGCGCGTCGATCCCCTCCGTCGGGTTGCCCGTGGGATGCGCCGCCCGGCCCTGGAAGGCCACCAGGTACTGCTCCTGAGCGGTCAGCGGGGCCCGCGCCCAGTCGTACACCCCGGGGTGGAACATCAGGGCGGCGTCCACCTCGTCGAAGACCCCGGCCTCCACCTCCAGGGCCTTGCCGCCCCCGCCCTCCTCGGCCGGCGTGCCCACCGCGAGCACCGTGCCCCCGTCGCCGCCCAGCACCGCGTCCGTGACCAGGGCCGCCCCGAGGCCGGCCGCCGCGATCAGGTTGTGCCCGCAGGCGTGTCCCAGCCCGGGCAGGGCGTCGTACTCCAGGGGGAACGCCACCACCGGCCGGCTCCGGCCCGAGCGCGCGGTGAACGCGGTCGGCAGGCCCGCGGTCTCCCGTCGCACCTCGAACCCCGCGCGTTCCAGCTCGCCCGAGAGCAGCGCCGCCGCCCGGTGCTCGGCGAACGCGGTCTCCGGGTCCGCGTGCAGGGCCGACGCCACGGCCCACAGCGCGTCCGCGCGCCGCGCGACCTCCTCCTGGACCCGGTGGTACAGCGACACAAATCCTCCTCCGGCTCGGCGGGGTGTACTCCGTGCCGGAGCCGGGTTCCACCGAACGGCCGCCTGACACCGGGCCGGTGGGTTTGGGGCTTGGCGGCGGGTGCAACACGGTGGATGCGGCACCGACCAGCTCAGGAGGACAGCCATGGATCACTCGCGCGTACCCGTCCTGGAAGCTCTACAGGAGTTCCGGCGACGCGGAGACGTGGTGTTCGGGCCACCCGGGCACAGGCAGGGCCGTGGGGCCGACCCCCGCGTGGCCGAGATCCTCGGCATCGACGTCTTCCGCTCCGACGTGCTGACCCTCAACGGCCTGGACGACCGCCGCCAGTCCCAGGGCGTGCTGGAGCAGGCACAGGAACTGATGGCGGACGCGGTCGGCGCTGAACACGCCTTCTTCTCCACCTCCGGCAGCTCCCTGTCCATCAAGACCGCCATGCTGGCGGTCGCCGGACCCGGGGAGAAGCTGCTCCTGTCCCGCAACGCCCACAAGTCGGTCATCGCCGCGGTCATCATCAACGGGGTGGAGCCCATCTGGGTCCACCCCAAGTTCGACGCCGAACGGCACCTGGCCCACCCGCCGGAGGCCGACGACGTCCGCAACCGGCTGCGCGAGCACCCGGACGCCAAGGGCATGCTGCTCATCACCCCCACCGACTGGGGCACCTGCGCCGACATCCGCGCGGTGGCCGACGCCTGCCACGCGTCCGACGTGCCCCTCATCGTCGACGAGGCCTGGGGCGCCCATCTGCCCTTCCATCCGGACCTGCCCGTGTGGGGCATGGACGCGGACGCCGACCTGGTCGTCACCAGCGTCCACAAGATGGGCGGCGCCATCGAGCAGAGTTCGGTGTTCCACCTCCAGCACGACCGGATCTCGCCCACCGTGCTCAAGCAGCGCGAGGACCTGCTCGGCACCACCAGCGCCTCCAGCCTCGTCTACGCCACCCTCGACGGCTGGCGGCGGCAGATGGTCGAACAGGGACGCGAGCTGCTCGGCAACGCCCGCCACCGCGCCGAGCGCGTCCGCGCCGAGCTGCGCGAGATGCCCGGGCTGCGAGTGATGGGCGGGGAGATCATCGAGGAGGGGCTGGCGGCCGAGTACGACCCCCTGAAGATCGTCGTCGACGTACGGGAGCTGGGCATCAGCGGCATGCAGGGGGCCGAATGGCTGCGCGCCAATTGCCACGTCGACGTGGGCGGTTCGGACAGCTGCCGCATCAGCGCCTCCATCACCCACTCCGACGACGACGAGACCGAGAAGGTGCTCCTGGACGCCGTGAGCTCGCTGGTCGAGCACGCCGACTCCATCGAGCGGCAGCCCGCCGTGCACCTGCCCGCACCCCACGTCCTGGAACTGGAACAGGCGGTCCTGCCCCGCGACGCGTTCTTCGGCCCGGCCGAACAGGTGCCCGCCGAGCAGGCCGTGGGCCGGATCGCCGCCGAGATGATCAGCCCCTACCCGCCGGGCGTGCCGGTCGTGGCGCCGGGCGAGGTGATCACCTCGGACGTCCTCGACTACCTGCGCAGCGGAGTCGCCCACGGCTTCCTCATCTCCGACGCGGCGGACCCGACCCTGGAGACCGTGCGGGTCGCGGCACGCCCCTGACCCGCCGGCCCCCGGTCCCGTACCGGCCCGTCCCGGACTGCGGGAACCGCCCGCGGCGCCTAGGGTGGCGTACGCGGGCGGAGCGGTGCGCGCCCGTACGGGGCCAGGAAGCCCGCTCCGCCGGTGAACGCGTCATCGGCGGACAGGCGCATGGCCCCGCTGACGGTCCCCGGGTCCGGACCGGCGTCCGGCGGGCCCGCCGTCCCGGCAACTCGACAAGAGACGGCCCGACTTCACCCCCCGACCGGAGATCTTCGCGATCGCCGGTTTCGGACGCCCCGGCCCGGGGACCCCGGTCCCGGGCCGCCGCGACCGCTTCCCCTGACCTTTTTCCTGCCGGCACCTGCTGCCGGCCGCATCCCCGGCCCCGACCAGCGCGCACCGGACACCCACCCGCCCGACCGCGGCGGGCCCGTCCGTGACCAGTGAAGGAATTGGTGTTGATGAGCGAGACGAACCCCTTGAAGCGAGCGGCGGACAAGGTGGCCGACGCCCTCCAGAGCGGCCCCGCGGGCCCGGAGGACGGCATCCCCGGCAAGCCGGCTCCCGAGTCACCGTCGGTCGCCGAACCGACCGAACCCCGCGAGCCGCTGCCCCCCAAGCCCGATCAGGACGGCCCCGCCACCGTCTCGCCCACCGGGCAGCCCACCGGCGCCGACCAGGCGCGGACCGCCCAGAGCGGCAGCTACCTGACCAACGCCCAGGGCACCCGGCTGCCCGACACCGACCACTCGCTCAAGGCGGGCCCCCGCGGCCCGGTGCTCCTCCAGGACCACCACCTGCGCGAGAAGGTCATGCACTTCGACCACGAGCGCATCCCCGAGCGCGTGGTCCACGCCCGCGGCGCCGGCGCGCACGGCGTGTTCCGCAGCTACGGCACCGCGGCCAACGTGACCAAGGCGGCATTCCTCGCCGAGGACGTCGAGACCCCGGTGTTCGTCCGCTTCTCCACCGTGCTCGGCTCCCGGGGCTCGGCGGACACCGTCCGTGACACCCGCGGCTTCGCGACGAAGTTCTACACCAGCGAGGGCGTCTTCGACCTGGTCGGCAACAACATCCCGGTGTTCTTCATCCAGGACGCGATCAAGTTCCCGGACGTCATCCACGCCGGCAAGCCGCACCCCGACCGGGAGATCCCGCAGGCCCAGAGCGCCCACGACACCTTCTGGGACTTCGTCACCCTGCACACCGAGGCCACCCATCACACCCTGTGGAACATGTCCGACCGGGGCATCCCCCGCTCGTACCGCACGATGGAGGGCTTCGGCGTCCACACCTTCCGCCTGGTCAACGCCGCCGGCGAGACGACCCTGGTGAAGTTCCACTGGAAGCCGAAGCTGGGCGTGCACTCCCTGGTGTGGGAGGAGGCGCAGATCGCGAGCGGCGTCGACCCCGACTTCCACCGCCGCGACCTCTACGACGCCATCGAGGCGGGCGCCCACCCCGAGTGGGAGTTCGGCATCCAGACCTTCCCCGACACCCCCGACCAGACCTTCGAGGGCATCGACCTGCTCGACCCGACGAACATCGTGCCCGAGGAGCTCGCCCCCGTGCAGCCGATCGGGCTGCTCACGCTCAACCGCAACCCGACGAATTTCTTCGCCGAGACCGAACAGGTCGCCTTCCACGTCGGCCACCTCGTCCCCGGCATCGACGTCACCGACGACCCGCTGCTCGCCGGCCGCCTCTTCTCCTACCTCGACACCCAGATCACCCGCCTGGGCGGCCCCAACTTCCCGCAGCTCCCGATCAACCGGCCGCACGCCCCCGTCAACGACATGCTGCGCGACGGCTTCCACCAGACGGCCGTGCACCGGGGGGTCGCCCCCTACCGGCCCAACTCCCTCGACGGCGGCTGCCCCTTCACCGCGGGCGCGGACATGGGCGCGTACGTCGAGACGCCCGTACGGGTCCCGCAGGCGACCAAGGTCCGCGAGGCCCCCGAGTCCTTCAGCGACCACTTCAGCCAGCCCCGCCGATTCTGGCTCAGCATGAGCCCGGTCGAGCGCGAGCACATCATCGGCGCCTACACCTTCGAACTCGCCAAGTGTTACGAACAGGCCATCCGGGAAAGGGCGTTGCAGACCCTGGCGAACATCGACCCGGAGCTGTGCGCGGGCGTCGCCGCCGGCCTCGGGCTGCCCGCCCCCGAGCCCACCGTGCCCCTGGCCGATGTCGAGCCCAGCCCCGCCCTCTCCCAGGTGGGCCGGACCTGGCCCGCCGACGGCCGGATCATCGGCATCATCACCGGCCCCGACGGCGACCTCGACGGCGTCCGCGCCGTACGCCAGGAGGTGCTGGACGGCGGCATGGTCCCGCTGGTCGTCGCGCCGGCCGGCGGCATCCTCGGCGACGGCGACGACGCCGTGACCGTCCAGCGGACCTACGCCACGGCCCGCTCCGTCGAGTTCGACGCCCTCCTCGTGGCGGGCACGCCCGGAGTCGGCGCCGACGCCTACGGCGCCCGCGACGCCAAGGCGGGCCGGCCCACAGTCCAGCAGGCCACCCCCGACCCCCGGGTCGGACTGCTGCTGGCGGAGGCGTACCGGCACGGCAAGGCCATCGGCGCCACCAGCGGCGGGGAGAGCGCGCTGGAAGCGGTCGGCATCCCGCTCGACGCGCCCGGTGTCGTCACCGGCGACACCGCCGGCAACGTACTCCAGCAGCTCAACGGGCTGCTCGGCGCCCACCGGGTCTGGGAACGCTTCCCGTCCGCCGCCTGACCGGCCGCCGGCCCCTCGCGTGACCACGGCCCGGCCGCGGGTCACGCGAGGGGCCGCACGCGGCGACATCCCCGGCACCGCCGGACGCCGCGACGGTGCCGGTCACTCCTGCGTGCCGTCCTCAGTGGTGCGGCACAGCAACAGGCAGATGTCGTCGTCGTGCTCGGAGTCGTGCAGCATCGGCTTCAGCACCGAGTCGGCCGCCGCGTCCAGATCCTCCAGCTCCAGCGCGCCGAGCGCGCCCATCGCCCGGGCCAGCCGGTCGATGCCCGCGTCGATCCCCGCGGACCGCCGCTCCACCAGACCGTCCGTGTACAGCGCGAGGGTGGACCCCGTCGGCAGGTCGAGGGTGTACTCCTCGTACTCGTACGGCATCGGCACCCCGAGCATGATCCCGGGCCGGGCGTCCAGTACCCGCACCTCGCCCCCGGGACCGCGCGCGACCGCGGGAGGGTGCCCGGCCGCCGCCCACACCACCCCGGGCTCGCCCGGAGAGAACCGGGCGATCGCACACGTCGCGTACAGCTCCGGCTCCTGATGGCGCAGCATCCGGTGCAGCAGGGTCAGGATCCGCGCCGGGCCGTTGCCCTCGACGGCGTAGGCGCGCAGCGCGGTGCGCAGCTGGCCCATGATGACCGCCGCGCGCAGCCCGTGGCCCGTGACGTCGCCTATCACCGTCAGCACACTGCCGTCGGGCTGGGGGAACGCGTCGTACCAGTCACCGCCGATGTTCAGCCCGTGCGTCGCCGGCAGATAACGGGCGGCCAGCGCGAGCCCCGGGGTGTCGGGCAGCTCGGTGAGCTGGGCCCGCTGGAGGGCCTCGGCGACGTCCCGGTGCTGCTCGTAGGCATGGGCGTTGTCCAGGGCGATGCCCGCGCGCCGGGCCAGTTCCAGCAGCATCACGGTGGTGTCCGCGTCGAAGCGGTCGCCCGGCGCGGCCAGCGTCAGCACGCCCCGCACGGTGCGCGCGCCGAGCGGCAGGCACAGCAGCGGCCGGTCCGGGGACAGCGCCGAGGCCGGCAGGTCGTCCACGCCGGGCAGCCCCCCGGGATGGGTGCCCGCGTGCTGCGGACGGCCGGTACGGGCCGCGGTCACCGTGGCCGCCGCCCGCGCGCCCGGCGGAGCCCCCTCGTCGTCCACGAGCCAGATGTCGACGCGCCGGGCGTACTCCGGTACCAGCAGACCGGGCAGCCGGCGCAGGATGTCCTCGTGGTCCAGAGAGGCGTTCAGGACCGCGCTGGCATCGGCCAGGAAGGTCAGCAGCCGGCGGGCGTTCTCCGCCTCCGCGCGCGCCGCCCGCTCGGCCTCGAGGTGCTCACGCTGCGCCAGCGCCGCGGCCTCCAGCTCGGCGTGCAGTGCCAGGACACCCTGGTTGGTCTGGTGCAGTTCCTCCCGGTGGAACCGGACCAGCTCCTCCGTCTCGTCCAGGTGCGCCAGCAGGCCGGCGGCGGCCTCGTCGGCGTCCAGCAGCGCCTCGGCGAGCCCGGCGTCACCCGGCCCGGGCAGCGGCCCGGCCACGGGCGCGGGACAGGCGAGGGTGTGCTGCCAGGGCTCCGGCCCGTCGAGCACGACCCGCAGCACCCCGTCCGACCCGTCCGGCCCGACGGACTCGGCGGTCACCGTCAGCTCCGTACACCCCTCACCAAGACTGCGGCGCAGCCGGCTGCCGAGCGCGGCCAGGAAGCGCGCGCGGTCGGGCGAGGGCACGCCGACGTCCGCCGTGAGCCGCGCCAGCAGGGCGCGGACGCGGGCCGCGTCGGCGGCCGAGGCGATGGTCCAGGAGTCAGAGGCGGCTGTCATGAGGTCTGGTCCGGCGGTCGGGGGCCAGTACGGCCACACTGGTGTCGTCGCGTGCGGGACGGGCCGGGCTGCCCGCTTCACGCAGGATCGCCCCGGCCACCACCGACGGGTCGTGGGCGAGCAGCCCGGGATCCTCCGGCGGCGCCCAGCGGCTGGGCAGCCCGTCACTGTGCATCACGAGGAGACTGTCCCGGCGCCACGGCAGCCGGCGCACGGGGACCTGCGCCGGGAAGTACGCCCCGACGATCCCCGGATGAGCGACGTGCGACGTCCAGCCGTCCCCGGCACGCACCCGGGCGGAGACGTTCCCGACACCGGCGACGGACAGTTCCGCCCGGTCCGTGTCCACCTGCGCCACCGTCACCGCCGCGCCCCGGGTGCGCCGCAGCGCCACGTGCAGCCGGCGCAGGATCTCCGCCGGCGGAAGATGCGCGGCGCGGCGCAGTTCCGCCACCGCCGCCGTGGACGCGTGAGCGGCCTTCGGGCCGTGCCCGAGACCGTCGGCGAGCAGCAGGGTCACCAGGCCGCCGGAGCGCGCCCAGCCCCAGGCGTCACCGCACTGCTCCGCCTGGGCGAGCGCGGTCGTGATCCCGCCCGCCGGCAGCGGCGCCTCCGCGCTCCCGCGCGCACGGGGCTCGGGGTCGATCCGGGCCGTCGCCACCGTCCCACGGCCCGGCAGGCTGTACAGATGGAACGCGTTCGCGCTGCGCAGGCAGCTGCCCAGGCCCGCGCCGAGCGAATTGGCGGCGGTGGAGTAGCCGTCCCGCAGAGCCGTGTCGGCGTCCGCGAAGCCCGGCCCGTGATCGAGCGAGAACACCTGGACCGACGTGCCCGCGCCGGCCGGCGGCGCCACGAGGTTCACCACCATCCGGCCCCCGCCCGCGTGCCGGAGCAGATTGGTGGCCAGCTCGGTGGCGACCAGCTCCGCGGCGGCGGTGCGCGGCGCGGCGAGACCGGCCTCCGCGCACGCCTCCTGGGCCGCTGTCCGGGCGTCCCGGACCCGCGTGGAGTCGTGCACCGGGACCTCCCACACCCGGCTCATCCCAGCACCGGACGCGACCCGGGAACCTGGACCACCCAGGCGACGGCCGTGACGGTCGTGCCCCGGCCGGGTTCGGTGTCGACGTCGAACTCGTGCACCAGCCGCTTCGCTCCGCTCAGTCCGAGCCCCAGCCCGCCACCGGAGGTGTAGCCGTCGGTCATGGCCAGCTCCAGGTCGCGGATGCCGGGACCGCTGTCGATGAACCGCATCCGCAGCCCCCGGCTGCGGCCGTTGTCCAGCGGCGTGATCTCCACCCGCCCGCCCCCGCCGTGCACCAGCGTGTTACGGGCCAGCTCGCTCGCCGCCGTGACCAGCTTGGTCTGCTGCACCAGACCGAAACCGAGCTGCGCCGCGCACTGCCGCACCTCCTGCCGGACCCAGGCCAGATCCGCGTCCGAGCCGATGGGCAGACTCGTCGCGGGCGCCTGGCCGGACACCTGCATCAGCTCCCCCTCTGGGACAGCAGTTCCATGGCACGGTCGACATCCAGGGCGGTGACCAGCCCGGGCAGCGTCAGCCCCAGCTCGACCAGGGTGATCGCCACCGCGGGCCGCATGCCGGCGAGCACCGTACGGGCCGCCAGGAGCCGGGCCGTGGAGGCGATCTCGGCCAGCACCCGGCCGAGGAACGAGTCGACGATGTCCACGCCGGAGATGTCGAGCACCACGCCGGTCGCGCGGCTCGTGGCGATGCGGCTGGTGATGTCGTGCTGGAGCTGTTCGGCCATGCCGTCGTGCAGCTCGCCCTGGAGGGAGACGAGCAGGACGTCGCCCAGGGCCAGCACCGGGACCTGGGGGGAGTGACGGGGACTGGGCTGGTTCACCGGGCGCTCGCACCCGCGTCCGAACGGGACACCTCTATGCCCTGCCGGCCCAGCGCGTAGGCCAGCGCGTCGGCCAGCGAGGCCCGGGTGAGCACCGAACCCAGGTCGATGCCGAGCTGCACGATGGTCTGCGCGATCGCCGGGCGGATCCCGGAGACGATGCACTCGGCACCCATCAGGCGTGCCGCGGCGACCGTCTTCATCAGGTGCTGCGCGACGAGCGAGTCGACGGTCGGCACCCCGGTGATGTCGAGGATGGCGTACCGGGCGCGCTGGTCGACGATGGCCTCCAGCAGCGACTCCATCACCACCTGGCTGCGCGCGCTGTCCAGCGTCCCGATCAGCGGTACGGCGACCGTGCCCTCCCACAACTTGATGACCGGAGTGGCCACTTCGAGCAACTGCTGCCGCTGCCGCTCGATCAGCTCCGCGTTCGCGTCCAGCGCCGTCTCCATCACTACCAGGCGAAGCGTCCCCATCAGCAGGGTCAGCGCCAGCACACTCTCCTGGACGTGCGGGGTGGCGGGGTCGGTGAACTCCTCGCGCAGCAGCTCGACCGCGGGTGCGCGCAGCACGGCGACCTCGTCGGCGATCTGCGCCGGGGTCGATCCGGTACGCGTCCGGGTGTGGGTCATCCGGCCCAACTGGTCGCGCACCGACGCGTACCCGGGCGCCTCGATGTCCTCCAGCCGGCCGCTGACGGCCACCTCGGACAGCGCGTCCACCACGGCCTTGCACGCCTCGACCGCTTCGTCGCGGGAGACGGTGAAGACCGAGCGGAACAAGGGGGCGTCGGCCCAGCGCTGGGCGATCTGCTCCCTGCGCCGTTCCAGGAAGGCGCTCACCACCTGTGGCGCCGATTCGGCCACGTCCTGCTCCGGCACTCTCATCCTCTCCTCTCGCACAGCCAGGTGCCGACGCCGGTCGGCCGGCTCCCCGAGCCGATCATTGCCGACCGCCAACCGTAGCCCTCCGTGTCCGGCCTGGCCAAACCTCCGGGCGGCCACGGGGCCACGCCTCTCTTCGGCACCGGCAGCGGCGGTTCCGGGACGTCGTTCCGGCCGCCGCCACGCCGTCGCTCAGTGCGCCGGCGCTCGTTCCCCCTGCCCCGGGCCCGGCCGGGAAGCGGAGCGGTGACCGGGGCGTGCCCTGGCGCGCGACAGCGCCGGCCGGCGGTCGGCAGGGGCGGCTGCGGTCGGGCCGGCTGCCGGCCCCCGGCTCACCCCGGTGTGTTTCCCGCGCATGTCGACACGGCTCCTTCGGTGTGGTCGAGCGGTGCCGGCCCGTCGGTGTTGCCGCCGGGCCGGTGTCGGGAGCCGCATACCCCGAAACCCGCCGGACTCTCCTGGCTGTTGCCGACGTCACCCATGTGTGCGACCGGCTCCGGCCGACCGGGCGGGACCGGCACGGAGGAACGGGACAACTCGGCGGGCACCGCCCGGGCCGGTGCCCGCCGTCAGTCACGCGTCGGCGCCGCCGCCTCCCGGACAGGGCCGCGGCGACGCCGGCTGCGGTCCGGGTGCCGGGGCCGCCTCGGGCTGTCGTACGGGGGCCGCCTCCGACTGTCGTACGGGGGCGGCCTCCGGCTGTCGTAGGGGGGCCGCCTCCGGCTGTCGTACAGGGGCCGCTTCCGGTTGCGGCAGCGGCATCGTCCGCGGGCGCCGGGCCGGGCGGCGGCGCAGCAGCAGCCGTCTCGCCGGGCGCTCCACCCCCTCGTACAGCGCCCAGGACAGGGCGAGCGCCACGCTGAACGCGGCCGTCGTGACGGCCAGGCCGGTCAGGACGCCGAAGCGTGGCTTCGTACCCAGCACGCTCGTGGCGGCCCGCAGCACCAGCAGGTGGATCATGTAGAAGGCGAACGACAGCTCCCCGAGCCGCACCATCCGCCGGTGCCGCCACAGGGACGGCAGCCCGCGCAGGTCCGCGACGGCCGCCGCGGGGATCAGCAGGGCGAATCCGGCGATGGTGCACACGGTGGCGGAATAGCCGGGTGGGACCTGCGGGACGAGGAAGTAGCCGATCACCGCGAGGGCGAGCGACGCCTCCAGCCCCGGCCCGCGCCAGCGGTCGAGCAGCACCAGCCGCGCGGTGACCGCGCCGAGCACGAACTCGGGCAGCCGCGCGGCGGGGAAGGAGTAGACCGACCGGTCCCACCAGTGGTGCGCCTCGGCCCACGCCAGCACCAGGACCGCGGCCACCGACAGCCCGCCCAGCGCGGTCGAGCCGCGTGCGCCGAGCCGGCGCAGCAGCAGGATCAGCGCCGGGAAGGCGGCGTAGAAGAACGCCTCACAGGCCAGGGACCAGCTGACCGGGTTCAGGGTCTGCCACCACGGGCGCCACCAGGAATGCAGCAGCAGCGCGTTGGCGAGGGTCTGGTGCGCCGTCGGCCGTGCCTGGTGCGTCAGCGTGTATGCCATGACCAGCGCGACGGCGAGGGTGACCAGGTGCACCGGGTAGATACGGGCGATGCGCCGCCGCCAGAAGGCGAAGACGCGGTCGCCGGGCCGCGCCGACCAGGTCAGCACGAATCCGGACAGCAGGAAGAAGAACGACACTCCGGTGGCGCCGGCGTCGAACCCCCAGGACACCAGACGGCCACCGGTACCGCCGAAGTAGCCGAAGTTGTGCACGTGCAGTCCGAACACCAGCAGCGCCGCCATCCAGCGCAGTCCGGTGAGCGACGGCAGGGAGGGCTGGGCGGCCGGGGAGGAGAGCCGGGCGGCCGGGTCGTCGCTTCTGGCGGGCGGCGTCCGGGGCGTCCGGGTCGTCGCCGTGGTCATCACATCACCTGCCGCAGGGAATTCGCGTGGGGCATGAAGGGGACCTTTGCCCGTCCACCCCGGGCCCATCACGCCGTGTGCCGAACTTCACACGGCTGCCGAACGACAGACCACCGCGCGGGCCACGCCCGACGGGACCGGCTGCACCCACCCGAGTGGGACCACCCACGGCGACGCCGGCCGCCGCCTGCCGTGGGGCCGTCCGCCGTCCGCCGCGAAGCCGTCCGCCGTGGGGCCGGACGTTCGCCGTGGGTACGCGTCGCGGGGTCGGATGCCCGCCGTGGGGTCGGCCACTCACGGTGGTGTCGGATGCCGTCCGCCGCGGGGGCGGGCACCCGCCGCGCGGTCGGAGGCCCCCCGAGGGGGCGGGCACGCGCCGCGGGTTCGGAGGCCCACCATCGGGTCGGACGCCCGCCGTGGGGTCGGGCGGGGTTCACCTCGGTGACGGGAGCGCGCCCCGGTGCCGGGTGCCCCGGGCACCCTCTGGCCGTCCCCGTGTCAGCCGCCCGGTCGTTCCACCCGGGCGGCGGCCGTCCCGGACCGGCGCCGGGCCTCGCGGGCGGCCCGGTCGGCCTGCCGGGCCCGCTCCCGCGCCTCCTGTTCACCGGCCCGCGCCCGCCGCTGCTCCTCCTCGGCATGCCGCAGCCGCCCGCGCAGCTCACGGACCCGCTCCTCCGCCTCGGTCACCCGGACGCCGGCCTCCCGCGCCGCCCGCGCGGCGGCCCCGGCCTCATCCTCCCGTGCGCGCAGTTCCCGCTCGGCCTCGCGGGCCTGCTCGCGGGCCTCGGCGAGGCGCCGGCGGTGTTCCGCGTCGCGTGCGCGCTCCTTGTCCCGCGCACGGTTCTCGTCCTTGTCCCGGGCACGGGCCCTGCTCTTGTCCGGCGTACGGTCCTCGGACCGGGCGGGCTTCTGCGGGCCGGCCGCCGGGGGAGCGGGCCGGCGGCGGAGGAGGGCCTCGTCGGCCGCCGGGAAACCGGCCGTCGCACTGAGCGGCCTCACCAGCCGGCCCGCCGCCCAGTCACGCGCGGCCCCGGGGTCGGCCAGTACGGCGTGCAGCGTCTCCTCGACCGCCCGCTGGACGTCCTCACCGACGGGATGCCCGGCCTGCGCGGCCAGTTGCCGGGCCTGCCGGCCCAGCGCGCCGATCACCTCGTTCTGCCGAGGGGCCAGCCGGCGCAGCCGCGGCCCGTCCAGTTCCCGGTGCGCGCGGCGCAGCTCTTCACCGAGGCCGAGCAGCGACCGGACCTCCTCCGGCTGCCGGCGGACCAGCAGATTGCTGATCCAGGCGGCCCGGCTCGGCCGCCGCAGCGCACCGACCGCCTTGGCGAGGCCCTGGTCACCGGCCGTACGGGCGTCCCGGGCGCGGCGGTCGCGGGCGGCGACGAACTCCTCCGGGCGCAGCCCGTACAACTCGTCGGCGACGGCGTCCAGGTCCACCAGCGTCCTCCTGACGGCCGGCCCCTGCCGGTGTGCGTACGGCCGGGTCCGATTTTCTCACTCCGGGGGGCTCGTGCGCCTCGTGTAGTGGTTCGCGGGAGGGACGCGCAGCACGACTGCCGCGACCGCGAGCCCCGCCTTGCGGCACCGGACCACCACCCCTTACGGCCTCCCTTCGGCAGCCGACCGCCTCCCTTCGGCAGCCGACCGCCTCCCTTCGGCAGCCTTCCGTGGACCGTCGGCCGACGGCGCCGGTGCGGCCGGCCCGGCAGGGTGACCGTATGCAGAGGACCGAGGGGATCGAACGCGCGCAGTTCCTGGCCGTCATGGCGTCCGCGGGACTGGCCGCGGCGGCGCTGCCGGCGGGCCGGGCCCGGGCCGCGCAGGGCGGACTGCGGCACCGAGGGGTCGTCTACACCGTGGGGGAGGGGGAGACACCGGGAACGGCCTTCAGCACGGCCCGGATGCGGGAGGACATCCGGGTCATCCGTGACGAGCTGCACGCCGACACGGTCGACGTGACCGGTGACGGTGTCGAACGGCTCACGGCCACCGCCGTCGAGGCGGCCGAACGAGGGCTGCGGATCTGGCTCCAGCCGACCCTCGGCGACGCCCCGGAGCGGGACATCCTGGAACACCTCGCCGAGACCGGCCGGTTCGCCGAGCGGCTGCGCCGCCAGGGTGCCGCCGTGGACCTCAGCGTGGGCTGCGAGTTCTGGTTGTTCGTGCCCGGCATCGTCCCCGGCGACACCGTCCTGGACCGCATCCGTAACCTGCTGGACGGCACGCTGGACCCCGTCGAGATGCAACGCCGCCTGGACCGCTTCACGGCGAAGGCCGCCGCGGTCGGCCGCTCCGTCTTCGGCGGCCGGCTCAGCTACGCCGCCGCGCAGGAAGACCGGGTGGACTGGGGCCTGTTCGACATCGTGGGCATCGACTACTACTCGTACTTCCCTCATCGGGCGGACCACGTGAAGGAGTTGAGCCGCTATCTGCGGTGGGGAAAGCCGCTGGCCATCACCGAGTTCGGCACCTGTGCCTACGTCGGGGCGCCCCGGACCGCGGGCATGGGCTGGGACGTCGTCGACTACGACAAGGAACCCGAGGAGATCAAGGGCGACCTGGTACGCAGCGAGCGCACCCAGGCGGCCTGGCTCCTGCGACTCCTCGACGTCTTCTCCTCGATGGGCCTGTACGCGGCGATGGCCTTCGAGTTCGTGACTCCCGACGCCCCGCACCGTCCGGGCGACCCGCGCCACGACCTCGACATGGCGAGCTACGCCGTGACCAAGACCCTCAAGGACCGGCCGGACGACCCCGCTTCCGACTGGCACTGGGAACCGAAGGAGGCCTTCCACGCCCTGGCCCGCCGCTACCGGTCCGCGCGAACCACCTGCCGGCACACCCACTGAGCCCGCCCGGACCGGTCCGGACGGGTGCGGACGGGTGCGCGGATCCGCCCGTCCGCACCCGGGGCCCCGGGAGGGCCGCGCGAGTACGCGGGCTCCCCCCTTCGGAGGACCCTCCGGCAGACCGCGGGGCCGGCGCGGTGCGAACGGCCCCATGATGCGGGCATGCCCACCCCGCCCGCCACCCCGCGCCCCGCCGGGCGTGGCCAGGTGCGCGCACGGGGAGAGGCGGAAGCGGACGCGTATGGCCGGGAGGAAACGCTCCGGCGCCGGTACACGGCCAGAATTGCATCGTTCGTTTCCTTGAATCCCTCGTGTTTATGCCGGTAGGTTCAGCGCCATGACCGCCTCCCCGGCCCCGACCACCGCCGGACAACTCCGCGGTGCCGGCCTGCGTGTGACGGCGGCCCGCGTCGCGCTGCTCGAGACCGTCCGGGACGGTGATCACCTCGGCGTCGAGGCGATCGCCTCCGGAGTCCGCGAGCGCGTGGGCCACATCTCCCTGCAAGCCGTCTACGAGGCTCTCCACGCGCTGACCGCAGCGGGCCTGGTACGCCGGATCGAACCGGCCGGCCATCCGGCCCGTTTCGAGGGACGCGTGGGTGACAACCACCACCACATCGTGTGCCGGTCGTGCGGCGCCGTCGCCGACGTCGACTGCGCCGTCGGCGACGCGCCCTGCCTGACCGCCTCGGACGACCGGGGCTTCGCCATCGACGAGGCCGAGGTCGTGTACTGGGGCACCTGCCCCGACTGTTCCACTCGCCGTAGTTCCTGAGCACCACGTTCCGCACAGTTCGGAAGGATTGCCATGACCGAGAACCACGACGCGATCGTCACAGACGCGAAGGCGGACGGAGCGGGCGGCGGTTGCCCCGTCGCCCATGACCGTGCCCTGCACCCGACCCAGGGCGGAGGCAACCGTCAGTGGTGGCCGGAGCGGCTCAACCTGAAGATCCTTGCCAAGAACCCGGCCGTGGCGAACCCGCTCGGTGAGGACTTCGATTACGCCGAGGCCTTCCGGGGTCTGGACCTTCCGGCCGTGAAGCGGGACATCGAGGAGGTGCTCACCACCTCCCAGGACTGGTGGCCGGCCGACTTCGGCCACTACGGCCCCCTGATGGTCCGTATGGCGTGGCACAGTGCGGGCACCTACCGCATCAGCGACGGCCGCGGCGGTGCCGGCGCCGGCCAGCAGCGTTTCGCCCCGCTGAACAGCTGGCCCGACAACGTCAACCTGGACAAGGCCCGCCGCCTGCTGTGGCCGGTGAAGAAGAAGTACGGTCAGCGGATCTCGTGGGCCGACCTGCTGATCCTCACCGGCAACGTGGCCCTGGAGTCCATGGGCTTCGAGACCTTCGGCTTCGGCGGCGGCCGTGAGGACGTGTGGGAGCCGGAGGAGGACGTCTACTGGGGTCCCGAGACCACCTGGCTGGACGACAAGCGCTACACCGGCGACCGTGAGCTGGAGAACCCGCTCGGCGCCGTCCAGATGGGTCTCATCTACGTCAACCCCGAGGGCCCGAACGGCAATCCGGACCCGCTCGCCGCGGCCCGCGACATCCGTGAGACGTTCGCCCGGATGGCGATGAACGACGAGGAGACCGTCGCCCTGATCGCCGGTGGCCACACCTTCGGCAAGACCCACGGCGCCGGCCCCGCCGACCACGTCGGTCCCGACATCGAGGCCGCCGGTTTCGAGGAGCAGGGCCTGGGCTGGCGGAACAGCTACGGCACCGGCAAGGGCGCCGACACCATCACCTCCGGCCTGGAGGTCACCTGGACCGCCACGCCGACCCGGTGGAGCAACGGCTTCTTCGACAACCTCTTCGGCTACGAGTGGGAGCTGACCGAGTCCCCGGCCGGCGCCAAGCAGTGGCGCCCCAAGGACGGCGCGGGCGAGGGCACGGTCCCGGCCGCCCACGACCCGTCGAAGAAGATCGCCCCGGCGATGCTCACCACCGACCTCGCGCTGCGCTTCGACCCGGTCTACGAGCCCATCTCCCGCCGCTTCCACGAGAACCCGCAGGAGTTCGCGGACGCCTTCGCCCGCGCCTGGTACAAGCTCACCCACCGCGACATGGGCCCGAAGGCGCTGTACCTCGGCCCGGAGGTCCCGCAGGAGACCCTGCTGTGGCAGGACCCGCTGCCGGAGCGTGAGGGCGAGCTGATCGACGACGCGGACATCGAGACCCTGAAGACCAAGCTGCTCGACTCGGGCCTCAGCGTGTCCCAGCTGGTCACCACCGCGTGGGTGTCCGCGTCGACGTTCCGCGCCAGTGACAAGCGCGGTGGCGCCAACGGCGCCCGTATCCGGCTGGCCCCGCAGAGCGGCTGGGAGGTCAACGAGCCGGACCAGCTCGCCCAGGTGCTGCGCACCCTCGAGGGCGTCCAGCAGGAGTTCAACGCCTCCTCCGGCACCAGGAAGGTCTCCCTGGCCGACCTCATCGTCCTCGGCGGTGTCGCCGCCGTGGAGAAGGCCGCCAAGGAAGGCGGCTTCCAGGTGCGGGTGCCCTTCACCCCGGGCCGCGTGGACGCCACCGAGGAGCACACCGACACCGAGTCCTTCGAGGCGCTGGAGCCGACCGCGGACGGCTTCCGCAACTACCTCGGCAAGGGCAACCGCCTGCCGGCCGAGTTCCTGCTGCTCGACAAGGCGAACCTGCTGAACCTCAGCGCCCCCGAGCTGACCGTCCTCGTCGGCGGCCTGCGCGTCCTCGGCGCCAACCACCAGCAGTCGCAGCTCGGCGTCCTCACCCACACGCCCGGCGCCCTCACCAACGACTTCTTCGTCAACCTGCTCGACCTGGGGACGACGTGGAAGGCGACCTCCGAGGACCAGACCACGTTCGAGGGCCGTGACGCGAGCACGGGCGAGCTGAAGTGGGCCGGCAGCCGCGCCGACCTCGTCTTCGGCTCCAACTCCGAACTGCGTGCCCTCGCCGAGGTCTACGCGAGCGACGACGCGAAGGAGAAGTTCGTCAAGGACTTCGTCGCCGCCTGGGACAAGGTCATGAACGCGGACCGGTTCGACCTGGTCTAGCCCGCCGGCCTTCCGGCCCTTCGACCGGCGCGTCCGGGTCCGCCCCACGGGGCGGACCCGGACGTCTTTCCGCTGTCGGACCGCGGCTGTCGGGTCGCCGCTCTCGGGCCGCCGGGCCGCGGCTGTCGGGTCGCTGCTCTCGCGCCGCCGGGTCGCCGTCGCCGGGCCGCGGCTCTCGGGTCGCCGCTGTCGCGGCGCCATTCTCGCGCCGCCGCTGCCGGGCCGTCAGCGCCCGAGCGCCGCCGCGGCCGTCACCTCTGCCGGTCGGTGGGGGAGGGGCTGTCGGCGGGTGCGGGCGTCCTCTCGGTGGCGGCCCAGGCGGCGAGCAGCTGGATCTTGTCGTGATCGGAAGTGTGGGGCGGGGCGCTGTAGGCGGTGAGGGTCAGACCCGGCTGGGCGGGCAGTTCCATGGCGTCGAAGTCGAGGGTGATCTCGCCGACGGCGGGGTGGCGGAAGGACTTGCGGCCGGTGCGGTGCAGGCGGACATCGTGCTTGGCCCAGGCGGTGCGGAACGTGTCGCTGCGGGTGACCAGTTCGCCGATCAGGCCGGTCAGGCCGCTGTCGCCGGGGGCGCGGCCGGCTTCGGTGCGCAGCAGGGACACGGTGGTGTTCACGGCCTCCTCCCAGCGGGGGAAGAACTCGCGTCCGGCCGGGTCGAGGAACTGGAACCGGGCCATGTTGACCGGCTCCCGGGCCGCGCCGGCGTGGAGCGCGCTGTACAGGGCGCGGCCGAGGGGGTTGGTGGCGAGGACGTCCAGGCGGCCGTTGCGGATGAAGGCCGGGCAGTCGCTCATGGAGTTCAGGACGCGCAGCACGCTGTCGGACAGCGGCCCGCGCGGGCGCCGGGTGCGGCGGTGGGGGCGTTTGGCGGCGGCGCGGGCGAGGTCGTGGAGGTGGGCGCGTTCGGCGTCGTCGAGCTGGAGGGCGTCCGCGACGGAGTCGAGGACCTCCTCGGACGCGCCGGCCAGATGGCCGCGCTCCAGGCGTATGTAGTAGTCGATGCTGACGCCGGCGAGCAGGGCGACTTCCTCACGGCGCAGGCCGGGCACGCGCCGGTTGCCGCCGAAGGCGGGCAGCCCCGCCTGCTGCGGGGTGATCTTGGCCCGGCGGGAGGCCAGGAACGCGCGGATGTCACTCTCGGTACTCACGTTTCCCAGGCTAAGCCGGACGGCGCGCCCGTGGGGGGCCCTGTCGGTACCTGTAACGGCAGACCCTTCCCCACGCCTCCGGCCTGCGGTTTCGTCGATCCCGGTGTCGGCTGGGGCGGCCCGGGGGCCTGACGGTTCCCGCCTCCGGTCGGTGCCGGACGACCGGCCCGGCCACACAGTGGCGCAAAGGGCCGCCCGCCCTTCGATCGAGGAGTTGTTCATGCCGAAGCAGTCCGCACCCCGGGAACTCGCGACGATCGCACCCAAGCTGGTCGAGGTCACCGACGACGTGTTGTTCGGTGACGTCTGGGAGCGTCCCGGTCTCTCTCCGCGTGACCGCAGTCTGGTCACGGTGAGTGTGCTGGCCGCCCTCTACCGCGGCGAGCAGCTCGGCTACCACCTCGGCGTCGCGCTGGACAACGGGCTGCGCGTCGAGGAGCTGTCCGAGGCCATCACCCACCTGGCCTTCTACGCGGGCTGGCCCAACGCCATGACCGCCATCACCCGGCTCAAGAAGATCGCCGACGAGCGCGCCGCCACCTGAACCGTGCCCCCACCCCGTGATCGTGAAAGAAGACAAGGAAGACAAGGAAGACAAGGAAGACAAGGAAGACACCATGGAATTCGTCAAGCAGCAGGCCACGGTCAAGGCGCCGGTCGACCGGTTCACCGGCGACGTCTGGTTCGACGTCATCCACGCCGGCCAGGAGCCGTCCCGGATGCGCGTCAACCTGGTCCGCTTCTCCCCGGGCGCCCGCACGAACTGGCACTCCCATGTGCTGGGCCAGACCTTGCACGTGGTCTCCGGCGTCGCCTTGATCGGCACCCGCGACGGCACCGTCCTCACGGCCCACCCCGGCCAGACGGTCACCTGCCCCCCGAACGAGGAACACTGGCACGGCGCCACCCCCGACCGCTTCATGGAGCACATCGCCCTGTGGGAGAGGAAGGGTGACGGGGGCGAGGAAACCACCTGGCTGGAGCCGGTCACCGACGAGCGGTACTCGGCGGCCTCGGCCGGGCCCGGCAACCGATCGTAAGCCGTAGATTCACATTCCTGAATAAGGATCACGTACGCGACTCTTGACGCGCGCATCGACTCGTCCCTAGCGTCGGGAACTCCCAGAGGGAAAGCGCTTTCCGGCAGCCTCCACCATGACACGACCGGCCGTCGGCTTCACCCCTCCGGACACCCGCATCCGCACAGCCGAGCCAGAACCGCTAGGAGACAAGCCGATGCAACTCACCTCCGCCCTCGCGTGCGCCGGTCTGCTCGCCGGCACGCTCGTCGCGCTGTCCGGCACCACCGCCCAGGCCGCCATGACCCGTTACGAAGCCGAGAGTTCTCCCGCGGTGTGCACCGGCACCGTCGACTCCGACTGGGCCGGATTCTCCGGCAGCGGCTTCTGCAACGGGACCAACGCGTCGGGCGCGTACGCCCAGTTCACGGTGAACGCCGCCGACGCGGGCACCGCGACTCTCGGTGTCCGCTTCGCCAACGGAACGGCCGCCGCCCGGTCCGCGACCGTCGCGGTCAACGGGGCGGCGGTCACCACGGTGTCGTTCGAGACCACCGGGGCCTGGAACACCTGGGCGACCAAGACGCTCACGGTGCCGGTCAAGGCCGGTGTCAACACGATCCGCCTCAGCCCCACCGGCGCCGACGGTCTGCCCAACCTCGACCACCTCGACGCCGACGTGTCGGCGGCGGCGACCGGCACCGTGCTCTACGTGTCACCGAGCGGCAGCGACAGCGCGGCCGGCACGGAGTCGGCCCCGACCACGCTCACCTCCGCCCTCAGCCGCGTCACGCCCGGCGGCACGATCTACCTGCGCGGAGGGACGTACACCCCGTCCGCCACGGTCACCATCCCGGCCGGCAAGGACGGCACCCCCGCCGCCCGCACGACCCTGTCGGCCTACCCGGGCGAGAAGCCCGTACTGAACTTCGCGGCGCAGAGCGAGAGTCCCGCCAACCGGGGCATCCAGCTGAACGCCTCCTACTGGCGGCTGTACGGCCTGACCGTCGAACACGCCGGGGACAACGGGATCTTCGTCGGCGGCAGCAACAACGTCGTCGAGCGTGTGGTGACCGCCTACAACCGCGACACCGGCCTGCAACTGGGCCGCACCGCCTCCACCACCCCCAACTCCCAGTGGCCGTCGAACAACCTGATCGTCAGTTCCGAGTCGCACGACAACGCGGACTCCGACGGTGAGGACGCCGACGGCTTCGCCGCGAAGCTGACCACCGGCACCGGGAACGTCTTCCGTTACGACGTCTCGCACAACAACATCGATGACGGCTGGGACCTGTTCACCAAGACGGACACCGGCGCCATCGGCCCGGTGACCATCGAGTACTCCCTGTCCTACGGCAATGGCACCCTGAGTGACGGCACGGTCAACGCCAACGGCGACCGCAACGGCTACAAGCTGGGCGGCGACGGCATCGCGGTGAACCACGTGGTGCGGCACGACATCGCCTACAAGAACGGCCACCACGGTTTCACCTACAACAGCAACCCCGGCACGATGACGGTGTCCGGCAACGTCGGCATCGACAACGCCCAGCGCAACTTCTCGTTCGACGCGGGCACTTCGGTGTTCCGCACCGACACGTCGTGCCGCTTCGCCGTCAGCGGCTCGAACGACAAGACCGTCGGTGACGCCGACAGCTCCGACCAGTTCTGGACCGGCACCAACGGCTCCCGCTGCTCCGCGTACGCGGGCGCGCTCGGCTGGTCCTTCGCCTCGGACGGCCACCTCGTGGTGACGTTCGGCGGCAACGTCGTGACGCCGTAACCGGCGCACGGCGGTCGGTGAAACGCGGGACGCCGCCCCGGGCGGCGTCCCGCTCCCGGTCCGCGGGGACGGGCTCCCGGTGGACCGGGCGGAACCCGCACGGTCTGCCGGGAACCCGCCGGGAGCGGGCGGGCCGGGGCGAGTGCCCCGGCCCGCCCCTTTCTCAGGACTCCGCCGGCGCCTCGGGGCTGCCGTAGGGGCGGGTGATGATCTCCATGCCGTGTCCGGCCGGATCGTGGAAGTACAGGCCCCGGCCGCCCCAGTGGTGGTTGATCTCGCCCGGCTGCTTCCCGTGCGGGTCGGCGTAGTAGGTGATCCCGGCCTGCCGGATACGGGCGAAGGCCGCGTCGAACTCCTCCTCGGAGACGAGGAAGGCGTAGTGCTGCATGACTATCGACTCCGCCGGGACGGTGGCGAAGTCCAGGGTGACCCCGTTGCTCGTGGACAGGGGAACGAACGGGCCCCACTCGGCCCCGGCCTCCAAGCCCAGGATGCGGGCCAGGAACGCGGCCGACTCCCGCTTGTCCCGGGCGTGGACGATGGTGTGGTTCAACTCGACTGACATGGGTGGAATGCCTCCGCAAGGCAAACTCACGGGCACCTCCATGCCTCACCCGGCCGGTGACCGGCACGCGATGCCGTAAGACGATCCTAACGGCCTCCACCGGACGGCCCAACGGGCTTATGAGCCATGGTCGGCACCTCAGCCGGTGCCCCCTGCGCCGGGAGCACCTCCCCGGTCAGCGGCATCTGCCGCGCCGCCCCGGACTCGGAGCAACCGTCACAGACGGTGACGGCCATCCCGGAGGGAAGCCGGTTTCCCAGTACCGCAAGTAACATGATGACCTTGTTCCGGGTGTACCAGTCAGTCAACTTTGCGCCGTCCTCGGACGCGCCCCTGCCCGGAGATGTCGATGTCTACTGCCAACGACGCGTTGGAAAACGCGCGCTTCACCTACGAGCAGCACATGCAGACGTGCCGCCAGTGCCATGCCGACGCCGCTCTCTGCGCGGTGGCGAAGCATCTGCTGCGGCTCTACAACCTCGCCCGCCGGGACCGGCTGCGCGCCACCGGGCAGCACACCCCGACCGTCTGACCGGCAGGAAGCGCTTTTCACCCGCCGCAACGAGGGAACCCGGGTCGCCTGTCCCGTCCGCCCGAGACACAGGAGGCCACTGTGACGGACCAGCACGGTGACCGGCCCGATCCGGTCACTCAGCACCCCCGCCCCGACTTCCCCGACCAGGACCAGCCGCACCCCGGCTGGACCGGCCCCATGGACCCGCCGCCCGACCACGGCGAGGACTCCTACCACGGCACCGGCCGTCTCGAGGGCCTCAAGACCGTGATCACGGGTGGGGACTCCGGCATCGGACGCGCGGTGGCGCTCGCCTTCGCCCGCGAGGGGGCCGACGTGCTGTTCACACATCTGGACGCGGAGGAGGAGGACGCCCGCGAGACGTCCCGGCTGGTGGAGGACGCGGGGCGCAAGGCGGTCGCCGTGTCCTGCGACATCCGCGAGGAGGACAACTGCCGCTCGCTGGTCGAGCGGGCGGTCGGCGAGTTCGGCCGTATCGACGTCCTCGTGAACAACGCCGCCTACCAGATGGCCCAGTCGGACGGCATCGAGGCGATCAGCACCGAGCAGTTCGACCGGGTGATGCGGACCAACCTGTACGGGATGTTCTGGCTCACCAAGTTCGCCCTCCCGCACATCCCGGCCGGCGGCTGTGTCATCAACACCACGTCCGTGCAGGCGTACCAGCCCAGCCCGCACCTGCTGGACTACGCCATGACCAAGGGCGCGATCGTCACCTTCACCCAGGGCCTGGCGCAGATGCTCGCCGAGCGCGGCATCCGGGTCAACGCGGTCGCGCCGGGACCGGTGTGGACCCCGCTCATCCCCGCCACCATGCCGGACACGGCGGAGTTCGGGAAGCAGAGTCCGCTCGGCCGCCCCGCCCAGCCCGCCGAACTGGCCCCCGCCTACGTGTATCTGGCCTCGCCCCAGGCGAGCTACATCACCGCGGAGATCCTGAACGCGACGGGCGGCACCCCGCTGCCCTGACCCGGCGCACGCGCCGCCGCCGGGAAGGGTCAGCCGGCCCGGAACGGCGGCTCGGCCAGGAGCTCCAGCAGCCACCGGGCGCTCTGCGCCGGTCCCGGCCCGGCACCGGACGCGCCGGGGAACATCCGGCCCCAGGCCGCCGACCGGCTCAGCACGCTCAGCCGCCAGGCGAGCGCCGCCGCCCGCCGCAGCTGCGCCGCGGTACGGCCGGGGCCCGTCCAGGGCTCCAGATACGCGTCGAGCAGCCGGGGCAGCACGTGCGGGCCGTAGCGGTCGCGGGCCCGTTCGGCGGTGACGCGCAGACTACAGAACGGGTGGGAGACGGCGGCGTCACCCCAGTCGAAGAAGGTGTAGCGGCCCGGGGCCGGCCGGAACACCTGCCCGTCGTGCAGGTCCGCGTGGTCGAGGCTGTCCGCGACGCCCAGCGAGGCGAGTTCGGCGCACCAGTCCGCGAGGCGCGGCCGCAGCTCCTCCAGCCGGGCGCGGTCGTCCGGGCCCAGCACACGGTCCCCGGCGAGCAGGCGGTCGAACACCACCGGCAGCCCGGGAGTCCGGGCTGCCGGCACGCCCAGCCGCTCAAGGGCGTGCGCGTGCGGGACCAGCGCGTGCTGCATGTGCGCGTACTGGCCCAGCAGTTCCTCCCAGGCGCGCGGACCGACCGGCTCCCGGGCGAGCACGGTCCGGAACAGGTCGCCGCCGTCGGGCAGCAGCGACCAGCCGCGCGCGGCGTCGACGGCCAGGGGCCGCAGCACGTGCTCCGGCACCCAGCGGGCCAGGGCGGCGGTCAGCGGGCCCTCGAACGCGCCGGCCGGCGGGCTCGCCTTGAACCAGACCGCCGTCCGCCCCGCGACGGGCACCCGGATCAGCACGGACCAGGGCCGCAACCGCACGTCGAGCCCGCCGGCGGCCCGCAGACCGTGCGCGGTGAGCCCCTCGGCCATCCAGCCGAGCGCCTCGGCACGCCAGGTCTCCTGCTCCCAGGGCGTCACCGCGTCCGGGTACTGCCCGCGGTCGACGACGGTCGTGGCATCCTCTCGCATCGCCCCATCCCATCACCGCCACCGGCGGCCCGGCCAGCGGTTTTGCCGCACACCGGCGTCCGGGGACGACTCCCCTCGCGGTACTGAGGCCGAGACCCCCGGGTCAGCGCACCGGGAAGCCGAACGCGTAGCCCTGCTGCTTCAGCCACGGCAGCAGGGTGCCCAGCGCGGCCACCGTCTGGGAGCGGTCGCCGCCCGCGTCGTGGAAGAGGATCGTGGGGCCGTTCGCCAGTTCCCTCTTGACGGTGGCCACGACGGCGTCCGTGCCCGGCCGCTCGAAGTCCTTGGAGTCGACGTTCCAGCCGAGCGGACGCATCCCGTGCGAGGCCGCCAGTTTCCGGCTGTACGGGGTGAAGGCGCCGCCCGGAGCCCGGTAGTACATCGGGCGCACCCCGCCGGACGCCTTGGTGATCTGCCGCTCGGCGTCCACGATCTGCTGTGACTGGTAGGCCGGGGGCTTGGTGTCCATGGTGGTGTCGTGCGACACCGTGTGGTCGCACAGTCGGTGCCCGGCGGCCACCACCTGCCGGACCAGATCCGGGTGGGCCTCGGCCTGGGTGCCGACCATGCAGAACGTCGCCTTCACGCCGTTGTCCCGCAGCACCTGGAGCACCCGCGGGGTCCAGACCGGGTCCGGACCGTCGTCGATGGTGATGTTCACGGCGTGCTCACCGCGGTCCGAGGCATGAGCGATGACGGCGGACACGGGCGCCGCCGCGGGCGCGGTGGACGGGGCCGGGGCACCCCGCCCGGCCGAGCCGCCACCGCTCTGCCCGGCCTGCGCGCTCCACACCGAGGTGGCGGCGGCCGCCACCGTCACCCCCAGCGCCGCCGCGACCATCCGGCCGTACCATCCCCGCCCGCCGTGCCGCGCCATTCCGTCCGCCCCCTGCCGTGTCGATGACTCCCGTCGCCACGCCGACGGGTTCCGTGCACCTGGCAGGACGGCCGCGGACGATCACGGGATCCCTCTGTTACTGATCACGGACAATTCCGGGGCGCTTTGGCGACAGTCTCTCCCTGTGCGGGGCCGGAAACCGCCGAGTCGGCCCGTCCGGACTGTTGTGGTGCACCTGATCGCGCCCACGCCGGCCCCACGCCGGCCGGACGCCGGCCCGGCTGTGTCACCGTCCGTCCAGCGCGGCCCGTACGATCGCCGCCGCCGCCTTGCCCGCCGCCAGGACCGGCGCGGTGCTGCGCGCGGAGCGGCCGAGCATGAAGGCGCCCTCCAGCAGGGCGATGACCGAGGAGGCCGTCTCCCGGGCGGCCGGCCCGGGGATGCCGCCGTCCGCGTAGTAGGCGGCGAGGCGGCCGGTCCAGCTGTCGAAGACCTCCCAACTGGCCCGCCGCAGGGCCTCGTCGGTGCTCGCGACCTCCAGCGCGACGGTCGCGACGGGGCACGGGTCGGCGAAGTCCAGCTCGGCGAGGGTGCCGGCGGCCGCGGTGAAGGCGTCGGCGGTGGCCGCGACCCGGTCCTCGTACGGAGTCATCAGCGCCGTGATGAGGTCCAGATAGACGGCGCCCGAGGTACGGATCACCTCCTCGCCCAACTGGGCTTTGCCGCCGGGGAAGAAGTGATAGATCGACCCGAAGGGCGCACCGGCGGCGGTGGCGATCTGCTTCATGCCGGTGCCGGTGTACCCCGTGCGCCGGAACAGCTCGGTGCCGGCGTTCAGGATCCGCTGCCGGGTCCCCTGGGTGCTCGTACCCCTGTCATCGCTCACGGCCGAAACCTCCGGGAAGCCGTTGTCACCGTCGGACGATCGGCCCTATTGTGCACTAGAACGATCTATCCAATGACAGTGGCAGAGGCGCATGGCGTCGGCAGCCAACCGGGTCGGAGGCACGGGCATGCCGGAGATCGAACTGAGCGCGGGAACCATCGACTACGAGGACACGGGAGGCGGCGGCCCGGTGGTGGTCCTGGTCCCCGGCCTCGGCTTCGACGAGTCGGTCTGGACCGACGTCGTCACCGGACTGAGCCCCGGCTTCCGGGTCCTGATCCCCGTCCTGCCGACCGGCAGCCACCGGCGCCCCATGCGCCCCGGCGCGGACCTCTCCGCTCACGGCGTGGCCGGCCTGCTGGCCGAGTTCATGGACCGTCTGGACCTGCGCGACGTCACCCTCGTGCAGAACGACACCGGGACGGCCCAACTCCTGCTCGGGGTACGGGACGAGCGCATCGCCCGGCTGGTCCTCACCTCCTGCGAGACCCTCGACAACTACCCGCCCGGCATCCAGGGCCGGCTGCTGACCGTGGCCTGCCGGATCCCCGGTGCGCTGTTCCTGCTCATCCAGTCCTTCCGCTTCCCCTTCCTCGCCCGCATGGAGACCTCGCTCGGCGGGATGGCGAGGACACGGCTGCCGAAGGAACTGATCGCCCGCTGGTACCGACCGCTGCTGACGAATCGTCACATCCGGCGGGACTTCGCCAGGTTCCTGCGCAGCACACGCCGGGACTGCTATCTGGAAGCGGCCCGGAACTTGCCCGCGTTCACCCGCCCGGTCCTGGTCGTCTGGGGCGCCGAGGACCGCATGATGCCGCCCGAGACCGGCCGCCGGCTCGCCCGACTGCTCCCGAACGCCCGCTACGTGGAGATCCCGGACGCCCGCACCTTGGTCCAACTGGACAACCCCGGCGCCCTCGTCACCGAGATCAGCGACTTCGTCGAGGCGCACCCGCTGCCCGGCGAACACTGAGCACGGACCGCACGCCGGGCGCGCCCGGGTGGGGAAAACTACCGGAGCCGGGTAGAGGCAGCCCCCCGCCCGTCCCGGTGACTGGCAGGCTGTTCCGGCCGGGCGGGCGTGCGCAGACTCGGCGCATGACGATTTCCACCGACGCATCCCCCGAGTCCGCGGCGCCCGCCGTCCGATCCGGTACGCCCGGCTCCGCGGCCGGCAGTGACTACGCCCGACTGTCCCGGCGCATCGCCGAGGCGGGCCTGTTCGAGCGGCGCCCCGGCTACTACACGGCACGCCTCGGTACGGTGATCGCGCTGCTGGCGGCCGGCTGGGGAACGTTCCTCGCGCTCGGCGACAGCTGGTGGCAGCTGGCCGTGGCCGCCTTCCTCGCCCTCGTGTTCGGACAGGTCGCTCTCGCGGCCCACGACCTGGCCCACCGTCAGGTCTTCCGGCGGCGCCGGCCGAGCGAGACCTGGGGCCGGCTCTTCGGCAACCTCGGGATCGGGATGAGCTACGGCTGGTGGATGAACAAGCACACCCGCCACCACGCCCACCCCAACCACGAGGAACTCGACCCCGACGTCGCCCCCGACATCCTCGTGTGGTCCACCGGGCAGGCCCGCTCCAGTCGCGGCGCGACCCGCCTCATCGCCGGACACCAGGCGCTGCTGTTCCTCCCGCTGCTCACCCTGGAGGGCCTCAACCTGCATATCTCGAGCGTGCGGGCGCTGCGCTCGCCGGCCGTGAAGAACCGCCTGCTGGAGGGGACCCTGCTCGTCCTGCACATCGCGGGATACCTGGCCGCGCTGTTCCTGGTGCTCAGCCCCGGCAAGGCGGTGGCGTTCCTCGCCGTGCACCAGGCCCTCTTCGGTGTCTACCTCGGCTGCACCTTCGCCCCCAACCACAAGGGCATGCCCACCTTCACCGGTGACGAACAGCCCGACTTCCTGCGCCGTCAGGTCCTCACCTCCCGCAACGTGCGCGGCGGCCGGGTCACCGACGTACTGCTCGGCGGGCTCAACCACCAGATCGAGCACCACCTGTTCCCGAGCATGCCCACGCCCCATCTGCGGCTGGCCCGGCCCCTCGTCCGCGCGTACTGCGCGGAGGTCGGGGTGCCCTACCACGAGACCGGGCTGATCCGGTCCTACCGCGAGGCCCTCACCCATCTGCACCGGGTGGGGGAACCGATCAGGCGACAGCGCCGGGCGTCCTGACGCCCGGCGGGCGCGTGACCGCGGTGGCCGGCGGTTCCGCGGTGGCCGCGGGGCCGGCCGGGCGGTTCCGCCGTCGCCCCCGCGCCGCTCAGACGCGGACCAGCGGCGTGTCGACCAGATGCTCGGCCAGGAACCACGCCTGGAGTTCGCCGGTCCGGATGACCTGAGAGACGAGCAGGTCGTTGGTGCCGTCGTCGCCCAGCTCGGCGGTGCGCGCCGCGGCGTCGTGCGCGTCGATGAGGATGGACTCGTGGGCCTCCAGGAGCCGGGACAGCATCACCGGCACCTCCTCCACGCCGTCCGGCGGCCGGGGGATCGTCGTGATCTCGGCGACGTGCCGGGGATCGCCCACGGCGACACCGCCCAGCGTCTGCACCCGCTCCGCGAGGGTGTCGACCAGTTCGAGCTGTTCCCCGGCGTGCTTGTCCAGCACCAGGTGCAGTTGGTAGAAGGTCGCGCCGCGCATCAGCCAGTGGTGCTTCTTGTAGAGGCCGTAGAGGATCTGGGTGTCGGCCAGGACCCGGTTCAGGCGCTGGCAGGAGTACATCCGCGCCTCGTAGGACAGACCGACCGGGAACTGCTTCACGGTCCCGAACTCCTGGATCACCTCGCCCTTCTGGTGCAGCCACGGCTGGCTGCCGCTCGCGTGGTGGGTGCTGCTGGTCATGATCCGCCTCCGGTGGTGCCGTGCTGTGCGTACGGTGAAGACGCTAGGCACGGGTACGGCGACGGCTTGCCCGCGCGCGCATGCACCGATGCCCGCCGGCGCACCGCTCACGACGCCTCCCGCGCCGGGACCTTCGTCGTGACGACGCCGGACGCGGCGGTTCCCCCCTGGGGGCGTGGGGGACGAGCCCGCCGGTTTCCCCCAGGCGGGCACGTGCGACGAGCCCGCCGGTGAACGCGTACCTGACGCGCCCACCCTCCCGGACGGGCACGCGCAGGACACGGCCGGAGCGTCCAGAGGCAAGCGCGACCGCGTGCCCCCCGTAGCGTTCCACGCCTGACCGGCCCCACTACCCGATCTCCCCGGCGCCGCCATCCGTGACCCGCGTTCCGAAGAGGACTTCACCGGTCGCGGCGGCCCGGCCCCGGTCAGGATCCGCACACCCATTCACCGACAGGGAGTCTCCCGTGTCCACTGCCGACAAGCCCACCGTAGTCCTGGTCCACGGCGCCTTCGCCGACGCGTCCAGCTTCGCCGGCGTCATCCCCGAACTGCTCGCCCGCGGCCTCGACGTGGTCGCCCCGGCCGTGCCCAACCGCAGCCTGACCGGGGACGCCGCCTACATCGCCTCACTCGTCCGCCAGATCCCGGGACCCGTGATCCTGGTCGGGCACTCCTACGGCGGCGCCGTCATCACCGTCGCCGGGGTCGAGGACAACGTCACCGCCCTGGTCTACCTGGCCGGCTACGCCCTGGAGAAGGGCGAGAGCCTGGGCGAACTCCAGGGCCGCTTCCCGGACTCGGACCTCGCCTCCGCCCTCGTCCAGACCCCCGTCCCGGCCGACGGATCCACCGGCACCGACATCGACGTCTCCGTACTGCCCGACAGGTTCCCGGCCATCTTCGCCGCCGACGTCGACCCCAGTCTCGCCGCCGTCCTCGCCGTCTCCCAGCGCCCGCTGGCCGCGCGGGCGTTCGGCGAGGCGGCCCCGGCGGCGGCCTGGCAGACCAAGCCGTCCTGGGGCCTGGTGGCCACCGCCGACCACACCATCAACCCGGACGTCGAGCGCTACGGCTACGAGCGGGCCGGCATGACCACGGTCGAGGTCGACTCCTCCCACCTGGTCATGCTGTCCCACCCGCAGCGCGTCGCCGACCTGATCGAGGACGTCGTCCGGGCCACCTCCCGCTGACGGCCGCCGCGCCCTCCCCGTTCCCACCCCCACCGCTTCAGGAAGCAACCGATGAACCCACCGATCTCCCGCCGCGCCACGACCGTCTCCGAGCCGGCCGACGCACCGGCCACCGCGCACCCGCAGCCGGCCGGACCCACCGTCGTCCTGGTCCACGGCGCCTTCGCCGACGGCTCCAGCTGGAGCGCCGTCATCGAACGACTCCAGCGTGAGGGGCACCGCGTGCTGGCCCCGGCCCTGCCGCTGCGCGGCCTGGCGAGCGACGCCGCCTACATCCGCGCCGTCCTCGACGGCGTCGAGGGGCCGATCGTGCTCGTGGGCCACTCCTACGGCGGGGCGGTCATCAGCCACGCCGCCGCCGGTGCGCCCCAGGTCGAGGCGCTGGTGTACATCGCGGCCTTCGTCCCCGACATCGGGGAGAGCGCGCTCGGTCTCACCGGGAAGTTCCCCGGCAGCACCCTCGGCGAGGCCACCACGGCGCAGTCCTACCCGCTGCCCGGAGGTGGTGAGGGCGAGGAACTCGTCATCCGCAAGGACGTGTTCCGGCAGCAGTTCGCGGCCGGTGTCCCCGTCACCACCGCCCAGGTCATGGCGGTGGGACAGCGCCCGATCGCCTTGGCCGCCCTCCAGGAGGAGGCCACCGCGGCGGCGTGGCGGGACATCCCCAGCTGGTGCCTGGTCGCCACCGAGGACCGCAACATCCCGCCGGCCGCCGAGGAGTGGATGGCCCGCCGCGCGGACGCCCACACCGTCACCGTCCAGGCACCGCACGCCGTCGCTGTGAGCGACCCCGCCCCCGTCACCGACCTCATCCTGCGCGCGGTGCACGCGGTCCGCTCCGGGCACTGAGCCCCCGGACCGGTGCAACGGCCACCGGGCCACCGCCCACCGGCCGCCCCCCTCCGGGCCCCGGACGCCGCACGGCGTCCGGGGCCCGGACGGCCGTAAAGGCACCCCCGGGGAAAGGTGGAGGGCGCACGGGGACGCGGTACGCGGTACGCGGTACGCGGTACGGACAGCATTCCGTGGATCTAGCGGATTCACGTGATGTGGGCGCCCACCCTCCCTTGACACGGTGTGCGGACAGCACACACACCGAAGGGCGGACATCATGTCGCCACACTCACTGGCACCGGCACCGGCACCGGGGGACCGACTTCCGGGCACGCTCTACGCCACCGATGCGATACCCCTCCACCTCAGAAGGGCCTACTGGCGCGAGGCCCTGTCCCGTACGTTCGCCGAGCTCGACATCACCGTCCCCGACGGCCAGTGCGAGGGAACACTCCGCACCTGCCGGCTGGGCCACGTCCGCGTCGCCACGGTGGACAGCGGCCCCATGCGGGTACGGCGGACCCCGGCGCCGGCCGCGTCGGGCCCGGAGGAGCACCTCGTCGTCACCCTCCTGGTGCGGGGCACCGCGAGGATCGGGCAGGACGAGCGCACGGCCGAACTGGGTCCCGGGGACATCGTCATCTGCGACATGGCCCGCCCCCTGCGGGCGAACTTCACCACCCCCTTCCAGACCAAGTCGCTGGTGTTCCCGCGGCGGCTGCCGGACCTGGGCGAAGCCGGCCTGCGCCGGATCACCGCGCGGCCCGTCCACCCCGGGACACCGCTCGGCACCCTGCTGCTTCCGCTGCTCACCACGCTCGTGGACACGGCGGAGACCTACCCGCGGGCCCTGGGGGACGCCCAGGCCCGCCACGTCCTCGACCTCCTGGGAGTACTGGCCGCCGACCGGCTCGGCCAGGAACCCGCCGGGACGCCCGACGCCGCCCGGGTGCTGCTGCCCCGGATCCGCTCCTTCATCGACGACCATCTCGCCGACCCGGACCTGACCCCGGACGTCATCGCCCGGGCCCACCACATCTCCGTCCGCTACCTGCACCGGCTGTTCCAGGCCGAGGACGTCACCGTCAGCCGGTGGATCCAGCGCCGCCGGCTCCAGCGGTGCCGGCGCGAACTGGGCCGCCGCGAGGCGGTCTGCCACACCATTGCGGCCGTGGCCCACCGCTGGGGTTTCACCAGCGCCGCCCACTTCAGCCGCGTCTTCCGCGCCGCCTATGGGATGACCCCCGCCGAGTGGCGCGACGCGGCGGCCCACACGCCCCCGACGACCCGGGGTGTCCTCCCGCGGACGCCGCCCCCGCCGTACCGGCACATCCTTCCGTCCCCGCGGCCCGTCCTCACCGGCGAGACGGACCGGACGGCGGCCTGAGCCACCCGACGGCACCCGCACCGGCCTTCTGACGTTGTCCGCCGCCCCTCGCCCCGCCCGGACCTGCGGGGCGCTGTCCGCCGTCCGCACCACGCCCCACGGTCGGCCGGCTGTTCCCGTCCGGCCCCGGGCCCCCGTGGAGCCGTCCGCCGTACGCTCTCGCCGAGTACACCAACCGCTCCCCGTGCGGACCGGCCCGCCGTACGGCCCCCGTTCCCCGCCCGACGTGCGCAAACCCGTCTTTCCTTGTCATAGTGTCCCCGGCGCGTCGTCCGCCCGGGCCGGAGCCGTGGCTCCGGTACCGGCAGCCGGCGCGCCGGAGCGGAGTCACCGCTCGCGGGGCGCCCCCGGCTTCGGCGGTGGGCGCGGAACACGGAGAGGCGGAAGTGACGGCGGCAGACGGATCGCTGTCCCGGGACGGTCTGCGCGGCCGCGAGGCCGAGCAGGAGAGAGTGCGGTCCCTGATCGCGGCGGTGGCCGGGACGGGAAGCGGCGCGCTGGTCCTGATCGAGGGCGAGGCGGGCATCGGGAAGACCGCGCTGCTCGCCGAGGCCGTCACCCGTGCCCGCGCCGCCGGATTCGCGGCCGGTGTCGGGAAGGCCGACGAACTCCACCACATCGCGCCCCTGTCGTCGCTGGCGGCGAGCTTGCTGCACGGCGACCGGCCGCTGCTGCCCGGTGACGCCTTCGCCGACCTCGCCGGCAGCCACGACCAGCGGATCTGGCTGGTGGAACGGCTCGCCGAGGCCATCGAGTCCAGAGCCCGCGGCGGCCCGGTGCTGATCGCCCTGGACGACATCCAGTGGGCCGACCCGCTGAGCCGTTTCGCCCTGCAACACCTGCCGGCGCGCCTGCGGACCTCGCCCGTCCTGTGGGCGCTGACCAGGCGCCAGGGGCCCGGCGGGCCGCCGGAGGAGATCGCCACGGCCGCGCGCGAGGCACTCACCACGGTCACGGTCGCCCTGGGCCCGCTGTCCGGCGCGGCCATCGGGCAACTCGCCGGAGACGTCCTGGGCGCGGCCGTCGACGACCGGGTGCGGCAGCTGCTCGAAGGCGCCGGCGGCAACCCGTTCCTCGCCGTCGAGATGCTCACGGGCCTGCGCGCCACCGGCCCCTCGGGCGAGCCCGTGCCCGAGGGCCTCGTCGTGGGCGTGCGCGGCAGACTCGCCTCCCTGCGGTCCGCCACCCTGCGCTTCCTCCAGATGGGGTCCGTACTGGGCCGCGGCTTCACCTTCCAGGCCGCCGCCGCCCTGTGCGGCAGCCCGCCCGCCGCGTTGCTCGAAGCCCTCCAGGAGGCGGTCCACGCCGGACTGCTGGACGACGAGGGCGACCAACTGGTTTTCCGGCACGACCTGCTGCGCCAGGCGGTCTACGTCGACATCCCGCCCTCGGCCCGCAAGGCGCTGCACCGGGAGGCGGCCGGACATCTCGTCGCCGCCGGCCACCGGCCGATCGACGCCGTCTCGCACATCCTCAGAAGCGCTCAGCCCGGCGACGAGGAAGCGGCCGCGCTGCTGCGCCGGGCCGCCGACGAAGTCCTGCCGGTCATCCCGGGGCTGGCGGCCGACCTCATGACGCACGCGCTGGACCTGGTGCCGCCGCCGCGCCCGTCGGGATTCGCGCTGGGGGAGCGGGCGATCGTCTGTCTGACCCGCGCGGGCCGGGCCCGGGAGGCGCTGGCCGTCGCGGACCGGCTGCTGGCCTGCCGGCCGCCCCTCGACGCCTTCGGCCGGATCCAGGCGGCCCTCGGCGGGGCCCTGTGGAACCTGGACCTCGCTGACGAGCTGCGCCGCCGTACCGAGGCCGTCCTGGCCGTCGGCGGTACCGCCCCCGAGGTCGTGGCACGGCTGGAGGCGCTGCGGGCGCTGGCCCTGTCCCGGGGGGAGGATCTGGCCGCGGCGCGCACGGCGGGGGAGGGCGCCCTGCGTGACGCCATCGCGGCCCAGGACCGGGAGGCCCATGTGCTGGCCCTGTCCGCGCTCGGCGAGATCGCGCAGAACGCCGGGGAGAACGCCCTCGCGCTGAAACGGTTTGCCGCGCTCAACGCCGTCGACGGCGCCTACCTGCCCGAGGAGATCGTCGCGCATCTGCACCTGGACGACTTCGCATGCGGCGAACAGCTGCTGCTGCGGGCGGCGGACGACGCGGGCCCGCCCCGGCCGGCGATGCTCCAGTGGGCGCAGGCGCAGTACCACCTGGGACTGGGCCGGCTCGACGACGCGGAGACCGCCTTCGTCACGATGGAACGCCTGGAGGACGACGTGCAGGCGGTCGTCCAGCAGGTCAACGCGCGGGTGGTCCGCTCCCGGATCGCCCTGCTGCGCGGCGACCGGGACACCGCGCGCCACCACCTGGCCGCCGCGCGGGAGAGACGGGAGAGGAGACCGAACCCCGGGAACACCGCCGCGGTCCACTTCCTGGAAGCCGTGCACGCCGACGCCGACGGGGACGTCGCAGCGGCCGTGGAGGCGATCCGGCGGGTGCAGCGGGTGGGTCCGTTCATGCGCTGGCGGCTGCTGCGCGACTGGGTCGACGCGGCGGTACGCATGGCACTGCGCGGCGCCGAACACACCCTCGCCGAGGACCTGGCCGCGCAGGCCGCGGCACACGCCGCACAGAACCCGGCGGTGCCCACCGCCACCGGTGTCGCGGCGCACGCCATGGGTCTGGTCCGCAACGACCTCGGCCTGCTGGAACACGCGGTGACGCTGCTCCGGGCGAGCCCCCGCCCGCTCGTCCGTGCCGCCGCGTGCGCCGACCTCGGACAGGCCCTGCTGGCGGCGGGCCGCGAGACCGAGGCGGTGACCGTCCTGACCCGGGCCCACGGCCTGTACACCGAGACGGGCGCCCACGCCCCGGCGGCGGCGCTGCTGCGGCTGCTGGAGCGCGCGGGGGCCGGCGGCCGCCGTAGACAGGCCGCGCCACATCCGGTGCAGGGCTGGGAGGCGCTCACGGCCTCGGAGAAGAAGGTCGCGCGTCTCATCGCGGAGGGCCACACAAACCGGTCGGCCGCGGAGACACTCGTGGTCTCCCCGCACACGATCAACACCCATCTCACGTCCGTCTTCCGCAAGCTGGCGGTCAACTCGCGGGTACAGCTGGCCAACGTGGTGGCGGCCCTGGGTGAGAAGTGAACGCCGGGGTTGGTACGTTCACGCGAGGCGCAGCGCGCCCGACGGCGCTTGGCTGGTCCATATAACCCAGCCGGAGGCCACCGCCATGCACGGACCCACCGCCGTACCGCCGACCGTCGTGCTCGTGCACGGGGCGTTCACCGACGCCTCGTGCTGGAGCGGGGTCATCGGCCACCTGCGGGCCGCCGGGCTGGCCGTGGCCGCCCCGGTGAACCCGCTGCGCGGGCTGACGCACGACGCCGCCTGCCTCCAGGCCCTCCTGGACCGGACGGTCGGGCCGGTCGTCCTGGTCGGCCACGGCTACGGCGGCGCGGTCATCACCCAGGCCGCCGCCTGCGACGGCGTGCTGGCGCTGTGCTACGTCGCGGCGTTCGGCCTCGACGTGGGAGAGTGCGTCCAGGACGTGCTGTGCCGCTTCGCCCCCACGGTGATGGCGGACGCCACCGTCACCGTCGCGGACCGCGACGGGCTGCGCATCCGGGCGGAGCGGTTCGCGCAGGTGTACGGCGAAGACCTCCCGCCCCGTGCCGCACGCCTGCTCGCCACCGCTCAACCTCCCCTCGCGGAGAATGCGTTGACCGAGCGGTCCGGCCGTCCCGGCTGGGCCTGGACCCCGTCCTGGTACGCCGTCGCCACCGCCGACCGGATGCTCAACCCCTCCGCCCAGCGGTTCATGGCCCAGCGCATGACGGCCACCGAACACGTGCTGGACGCCTCGCACGCCGTCGTGCTGTCCCAGCCGGAGGCCGTGGCGGCGATGATCCAGGAGGCCGTCGCCCAGGGCATGGCCCGCGACGACGATCACCGCCCCGCCCCGGCCGGGTGAACCGCCCGCGTCCGCCGGTGGCCTACCATGACACGGTCGCCGGGAGGCGGGACGGCATACACCGCAGGTACCCCCATGACCGGCACGCCGCGCCGCCACACCTACCCCGGGAAACGAACCACCATGATCTCCCCCGCCGTACCGCTGACCCGGCGCATGTCCCGGCTTCTCATAACCGCCGTGCTGGTCCTGGCCGGCGGCGGCTGCGCCGGCCGGGCCGCGGACCCGTCCGCCGGCGGCGAGGTCACCTCGATCACCGCGCTCGACTACTACACCGACAGCACCGAACACGCCCAGTGGAGCCGGCGGCTCGACGACTGCGGCAGGACGGCGGGCGTCACCGTCAGACACCGCAGCGTCCCGCTGCCCTCGGTGGTCCCCACGGTCCTGCGGCAGGGGGCGGCGCGGACGCTGCCCGACCTGCTGATGCTGGACAACCCCGACGTGCAGCAGATCGCCGCGACCGGCGCGCTGACGCCGCTGGACCGGTACGGCATCGACACCGGCGGCTTCTTCCCGGGCATCACGGCGGCCGGCAGCTACCGGGGCACGGTGTACGGACTGGCGCCCACCGTCAGCACGACCGCCCTGTTCTACAACAAGGACATGCTCCGCGAGGCGGGTGTCGCCGTACCCAGGACCTGGGACGAGCTGAGGACGGCCGCGGCCAGGCTGACCCGCCCCGGCCGGTACGGCATGGCGGTCTCCGCCAACGCCACCGCCGAGGGCACCTGGCAGCTGCTGCCGTTCCTGTGGTCCAACGGCGCCGACGAGCGGCGGCTGGACTCCCCGCAGGCCGCGCAGGCGCTCCAGTTCTGGGCCGACCTCGTCAGGAGCCGCTCCATGTCGAGGTCGGTCCTCAACTGGACGCAGGCCGACGTCCACGACCAGTTCGTCGCCGGCCGGGCCGCCATGATGGTCAACGGGCCCTGGCGGATCGCCGCCATGAACCGGACGGAGAAGCTGCACTGGGGCGTCGTCCCCGTCCCCGTGCGCACGGCGGGGCAGACCCTGGTGACACCGCTGGGCGGGGAGATGTGGACGGTACCGCGCAGCGGTTCCCCGGCCCGGCAGAAGAAGGCCGCCCGGGTGCTCGCCTGTCTGACCGACGACGCGCACATGCTCGCCCTGGCCCGGCAGAACTTCACCGTGCCCGCCCGGACCCGGGTGGCCGACCGGTACGCCGCGCAGGTGCCGTCGATGGCCGCGTTCGTGCACAGCGCCCGAGCCGCCCGCTCCCGTACCGGCCGGCTCGGCGTCCGCTGGCCCCGGGCGGCGACCGGGATCTACACCGCGATCCAGTCGGCGCTGACCGGCGAGGAGACCCCGCGGGAAGCCCTCCGGCAGGGGCAGCGCATCGCGACCGCGCCCTGAGGACGCCGGGGCGCCGGTCAGGGCGGGACGGGCGGGTGGGTCAGGGGCGGATCCAGCCGGCGTCCGCGGCGGACAGCCGGTGGACCGTGACGGACGTGGCCGCCAGCAGTGCCAGCGCCAGGCCCAGGGTCAGGACCAGGTGGCCGTGGCGCAGCAGCAGGGCCCCGGTCAGGGCACCGGCGAACATGGCGAGGACGGACAGGAGCCGGCGGCCGGGCCGGGGGGCCTCGCCGCCGGCCGGTGTGGAGTCCGCGGCCAGCCCGGTCAGCGTCAGGGTCAGCACGGTGGTGGTGAGGTCCGGGACGCCCAGCCGCCGGGCCACGGCGTTCTGGAGCCCCATCGCGAGCCCCAGGAACACGATGAGCGCGTACTGGACGCCGGTGGTGACCCGGCCGTCCGCGGACGCGGCGACGATGACGGCCACCGCCACGAGCACCGTCTGGGTGCCGGTGGCCGCCCGCAGCAGATGCCCCCGGTGCGCCGCGAACCGGGTGCCGAGCCGGCCTCCGGTGAGCGCGCCGAGCAGGAAGGAGGCGATGGCGGTGAGGGAGGCGAGCGCCGACAGGTTCGCCGCACCGCCGAGAGCGAAGCCCAGGAAGACGACGTTGCCGGTCATGTTGGCGACGAAGACGTGGTCGAGCGCCAGATAGCTGACGGCGTCGACCAGCCCGGTGACCAGAGTCAGGGTGAGCAGCAGTGGGGCCAGCGGCCCGTGCCGGTCACCGGCGGGCGGTACGAGCGTACGCGCGGCGTCAGTCAGCAGCTTGCGCATGGGGGACTCCTCGGGTCGGGGTCGGGGCGCGGTGCAGGACCGCCCGGGTGAGCAGGCCACTGGTCGGGCCGATCACCAGCGCCGGGAGGACGATCCACACCGGCCAGGGAGCGAGCCCGGACGCGTGGTCGAGGGACCAGCGGCCGGGCCCGGTGAGGGCGAGCGCGGCGCAGGCGGCGACGAGGACGAGCGGGTACTCGTAGCCGTCGTTCTGCACCCACAGGCCGTGGACGCGTTTGACGGTGCCCGCGACCGTCATCACGCCCATGGCGGCCATCGCCGCCAGGGGCGTGAGCAGCCCGGCGGCCAGGAACAGGCCGGCCCCGACCTGGCTGGTCCCGGCGACGACGGCGGTGAGCCGGCCGCCTCGGAACCCGTCGTGGCGGAATTCCTCGGTCCCGCCCGCCAGACCGTGGCCGCCGAGGTGGAAACTCACCTTCTGCACCCCGTGCCCGGCGATGAGCAGCCCCACCACCAGCCGGAGCACCAGCAGTCCCGTGTTCATCTTCTCCTGCCTGTTCCTGACGTGTCGGTGGTGCGGGTCAGCCGGCCGCGTGGGCGCCGATGACGGCCTGGGCGTAGACGATGCCGAGTCCGTAGGCGCCGCCGTGCTCCTTCACGACGTCCGTCACGGCCGCGTAGGTCTCCGTGCGGGCCCAGTCGCGCTGGAGCTCCAGCAGCACCTGCACCCAGGTGACCGGGACGGCGCCGGCCTGGACCACGCGCTGCACGGCGTGCTCGTGGGCCTGCGGGCTGACGCCGCCGGAGGCGTCGGTGACGACGTAGACCTCGTAGCCCTGGGCCAGCGCGGACAGGGTCGGCAGCACCACGCAGACCTCCGTCCACAGACCGGCGATGACGAGCTTGGGCCGGCCGGTGGCCCGGACGGCCTCGACGAAGGCGGCGTCCTCCCAGGCGTTCATGCTGGTGCGGTCGATGATCTCCTGGTCGGGGAAGACGTCCGCGAGCTGGGGGAGGATGGGGCCGGAGAAGGACTCGGCGGCCACGGTGCTCAGCACGACCGGGACGTCGAACGCCTTCGCGGACCTGGCCAGGCCCAGGGTGGCGTTGATGATGGCGGTACGGTCACCGCTGCCGGTGCCGAAGAACATCTGCGGCTGGTGGTCCACGAACAGCACGGCGCAGTTGTCCGGCGTGAGCAGGTCCGGGCTGGGAGCGGGCGTGACCTTGGAGATGTCGACCATGAGGGTGGGCCTTTCCGGCAGGGGACGGCACGGACCGCTGTCCGTGCCGGGGAGGGCGCCGTCCGGATGGACGACGCCGGCGGGGGGACCCGGAAGGGGCGGCTCGGGAGCCTGGCCCCTTCCGGGAGTTCAGAGGACGAAGCAGGGGTCGGAGGACAGGTCCGTGGTGTCCGCGACCAGGCCGCGCGTGACGCGCCACGCCCGGTGCTGTTCCGACGCGGCGACGGCCTCGCCGACCAGCTGGGCCTGGCGGGCACCGGCCGCGCCGGGCCGGGAGGCCTGGTAGCCGCCGTAATGGGCGACCGGGCTCCAGCCGGGGCTGACGGGCGGCAGTTCCTCGTCCAGCCCCTCGTACTCGCCGGTGGCGTACACGATCCGGCCGCCGGTGACCGTGAGGAGCGACTCGATGTGGGGGATGTCCGGCTCGGGCACGGCGAAGTAGTCCTCGGACAGCACCGCGAGGTCGGCGTAACAGCCCGGGCGCAGCACGCCCTTGACCTCTTCCTCGCCGGTCAGCGCGGCCCCGGCGCGGGTGAACATCTCCAGCGCGGTCGTGCGGTCGACCCGGTTCGCCGGCGGGCGCAGCGGCAGGTCACCGAGGCTGCGCCCGCTGACCAGCCAGTGCAGGGCGACCCACGGGTTGTAGGTGGAGACCCGGGTGGCGTCCGTGCCGGCGGCCACCGTCAGACCGCGTTCCAGCATGGCCCGGACCGGCGGGGCGTCGGCGGCGGCTCCGGGACCGTAGCGGCGCAGGAACGCCTCGCCCTGGAAGGACAGCCTGTTCTGCACGGACACCGCCCCGCCCAGGGCGGCGATGCGGTCCAGGCTCGCCGGGGACACGGTCTCCGCGTGGTCGAACAGCCACCGGTTGCCGCCCGGGAAGAGCCCCTCGGCGGCGAGTTTCTCGAAGACGGCGAGGTCGCGGCGGATCGTCTCGTCGTACGTGGCGTGCAGCCGGAAACCCCACCCGTGCTCCAGGAGAAGACGCACCGCCTTCTCGAACTCCGTCTCGTAGTCGGAGGCGAGTTCCGGGCGGGGCTGGGCGAAGTTCTCGAAGTCGGCCGCCGCCCAGGTCAGGTTCTCCCCGGCACCGTTCAGCCGCAGCCACGCGTCACCCTCCCCGGGACGGACCGAGTCCGTCCAGCGGGTCAGGTCGGCCAGCTCCTGCCCGGCCGTCTGCGGGAAGAGGTGGTAGGCGATCCGCAGCGACAGCTGCCCGGCCTCGGCGAGTTCGACGACGGTGGCGTAGTTCTCGGGGAAGCTCTGGAAACCGCCCGCCGCGTCGATGGCCGACGTCAGCCCGAACCGGTTCAGTTCCCGCAGGAAGTGCCGGGTGGAGGTCTTCCGGTCCGCGTCCGGGAGGACGGGCGCCTTCGCCAGGGTGGAGTACAGCACCAGGGCGCTGGGCGCGGCCAGCAGCATGCCCGTGGGTTCTCCGTCCCGGCCGCGCACGATCTGGCCGCCCCGGGGGTCGGGCGTGTCCCTGCCGTACCCGGCGGCCTTGAGCGCCGCCCGGTTCAGTACGGCCGCCTGGTACAGGTGCAGGACGAAAACGGGGGTGTCGGGGGCCGCCGCGTTCAGCTCCGCCACGGTCGGCAGCCGGCGCTCGGCGAACTGCTCGGCCGACCAGCCGCCCACCACCCGCACCCACTGCCCCTTGGGCGTGCGCGCCGCCTGCTCCCGCAGCATCCGCAGCCCCTGGCGCAACGTCGGGACACCGTCCCAGCGCAGCTCCAGGACGTAGTTCAGGCCGCCGCGGATCACATGCAGATGAGCGTCGTTGAGCCCCGGTACCACCCGCCGGCCGAGCGCGTCGACCACCCTCGTGGCCGCCCCGACGTGCGGGGCGACGTCGTGGTCGTCCCCGACGACCGTGATGACACCGTCCCGCACGGCGATCGCCTCGGCCCGCGGCCGGCCACGGTCGCCGGTGTGGACCTTCGCGTTGCGGACGACCAGGTCCGCGGCATCCTCGGTGGCCTGCGGAACCAGCCCGCCGACCGGCATCGATGGCACCCGGAATCCCCCTCCTGAACTAGCGGCATGCGCGCGTCACGGCATGTCACGGCACGGACCGGCCGACGCGTCGTGTCCCCGCACGTCAGCGCGGTCGCGTCGGCCTCGCCCTCACGCTAGGCACCGCCGGCGCGGCGCCCTTCCTCTGCGCGTACCTCCACTGGTCTCCCCGTGCACGCAGCCCGGTCGGCCCGGGTGACCACGACGACGAGGGCCGCGCACAGCAGGCCGGCGACGAGCGCGGGCGCCGGCGCGAAGGCGGCCGCCGGCACCGCGACGGCGACGGCGGGGAACGCGAACCGCTCGACACCGCCCCGCCGGTGGGGGCGTACGTGCACGGCCCACACCGTGAACAGGAACACCGCCACCGGCACGGTGACCGCGGCACGCGCGGCCAGGGGCACCGCGCCGCCGTGACGCTGGGTCAGCACGGCGTACGCGGCCAGGCCGGCCCCCTCGGCCGCGGCCGCGGCGAAGACCGGGAGGTGGCCGTACGCCCAGACGAACCTCCTGCGCGCCGCCCGGTGCGTCGTGGCGAGGATCGTGTGGGCGGGCCGGGCGAAGTACAGCCACCACATGGCGAAGACCATGAGCAGGCCGCCCGCCGCCAGCAGGTACAGCGCGCCGGGGTCGCGGTGCCGGCCGAGCGCGTCACGGACCGCGCCGGCGGCGGCGGCCACGGACTCGCCGAGAACGATGAGGACGAACGACTCGTAGCGCTCCGCGATGTGACGCGGATGCCACGGGGTGGTCCCCGCCGACTGCGCCCACACCGGGACCGCCAGCTCACATGCGATCATCACGAGGATCGCCGGCAACCGCGTCTGCGCCGGGAGGAACAGCAGCCCGATCCATCCCAGTTGGCAGAGCGTCACCCCGGCGGCGAAGCGCAGCGCGGTCCGGCGCCGGGCCGGGTCCGACCGTGCGGCCCGCAGCCACAGGGCGGCCAGGGTCGTCCGCAGGACCGCGTACCCCAGGGTGATGATCCGCAGGTCACCGTCCTGGAAGGCCTGGGCCACCCCGGCCGCCAGTACGAGCGAACCGGTGATCTGCGCGAGCACGGTCAGCCGGTACGGCACGTCGTCCGGGTCGTAGGCGGAGGCGAACCAGGTCAGGTTCATCCACGCCCACCAGATCGTGAAGAAGACCAGCGCGAAACGCAGGGCACCGGAACCGGCGTGCCCGCCGGCCACCGCGGCGCTCAGGCCCCGGGAGGCCTCCGCCACGGCGATGACGAAGCACAGGTCGAAGAGGAGCTCCAGGGACGTGGCCGTCCGGTGCGGTTCCCCGGGATCACGGCCCCGCATGGTCCCTCCGGGACGCAGCCGCCCCACGACGCCGCGCGGTGAACGCCCTGTGGAACGGCGGCCCATGACACCGGGAACGACCGCGCCGGTCCGTTCGCCCACTGTTCTTCCTCTCCTCGCGCCCGTCGGCCCGGGCAGCCGTTGCGAGCGTGGAGGGGTCCGGGCGGCCGGCTGTGCCCGCCGGCGCACCAGAAGTTGTCCCTGCGCGCACACCGCTTGCCGGGCGGCTCGGGCGGCTCCGACGGGGCGCGGGAGGCGGGAGGCCGCTGGGGCGGACCGGGCTCCGGTGGTCCCGTCCGGGAGCCGACCTGGCGTGACGCCGCCCGCGATGGTGAACAGCCCCCCCGGGCCCCGGTCCGGGGGCGGGGTGCCCTTACCTGCCGGGGCGAACAGCGGTGCCATCCGACGGACGTCGCCGGGACGGTGCCCTGACCCGCCGAGGCGAACGGAGCGGTGCCCGGGGGACGCCGCGTACGCCCCCGGTGTCCCCGCTCCGCGCAGTGGTCCGGCGCCGCCGCGGCAGGCGGTCACGGTGGCCCGGGGCCCGCCGTACGGCACGATGGCGCCATGGTGCACGTCGCGCTGTTCCACTCGGTCCTCGGTCTGCGCCCGGCCGACCTGCTCGCCGCCGAGCGGCTGCGCCGTGCCGGGCACGAGGTCGTCACGCCCGACCTCTTCGGCGGCGAGACCGCGGCCACCCTCGGCCAGGGGTTCCGGCTGCTCGACCGGGTCGGCTGGGCAACGGTGGCCCGGCGCGCCCGGCAGTCCCTCGCCGGCATGCCGGACGACACGGTGCTCGCCGGTGTCTCCATGGGCGCAGGCGTGGTCGGCGAGGTCTGGCCCGAACGTCCCGCTGCCGCCGGCGTCCTTCTCCTGCACGCCACCGCCGACCTTCCGGCGTCCGCCCGGCCGGGTCTCCGGGTACAGCTGCACGCCGCCGAACCGGACGACTTCGCACCGTCCGAGCAAGTCGCCGCACTGTCCCGGGCGGCCCAGGAGAGGGGCGTCGACCTGAAGATCTTCCGCTACCCCGGCGCCGGCCACTGCTACACCGACCCCGGCCTCCCCGACCACGACCCGGCCGCGGCCGAGCTGACCTGGCGCCGGGTCCTGGACTTCCTCGCCCGCAGGCCCACTCCCTAGGGTCTTTCGTTGGGATCGGGCCGGATCGGGGAGCGGCATCCGGTGCCGTGCGTCGGAAGGCGGAGGAGGGCGTCATGGCGACCGACGACGCCTTGCCGGCCGGCACCGAGCGCGACTGTTCGCCTCCTATGCGTGCATAACCGGCACACGTGCGCCGAGTATCACCCCCCAGGGGTCTGCATGATGATGTGGAATCTTGCATACTCTTCCTATGTCCAAGGTCCTCACTTCCCTTCCGGTCGGCGAGCGCGTCGGCATTGCCTTCTCCGGCGGTCTCGACACGTCGGTCGCCGTCGCATGGATGCGCGACAAGGGCGCCATCCCGTGCACCTACACCGCCGACATCGGCCAGTACGACGAGCCCGACATCGCCTCGGTGCCCGGCCGTGCGACCAGCTACGGCGCCGAGGTGGCCCGCCTGGTCGACTGTCGGGCGGCCCTCGTCGAGGAGGGCCTGGCCGCTCTGGCCTGCGGCGCGTTCCACATCCGCTCGGGCGGGCGCGTCTACTTCAACACCACGCCCCTCGGCCGCGCCGTCACCGGCACCCTGCTGGTGCGGGCCATGCTCGAGGACGACGTGCAGATCTGGGGCGACGGCTCCACCTTCAAGGGCAACGACATCGAGCGGTTCTACCGCTACGGTCTGCTCGCCAACCCGCACCTGCGGATCTACAAGCCCTGGCTGGACTCCGGCTTCGTGACCGAGCTGGGCGGCCGCAAGGAGATGTCCGAGTGGCTGCTCGCGCACGGGTTGCCGTACCGCGACAGCACGGAGAAGGCGTACTCCACCGACGCCAACATCTGGGGCGCCACCCACGAGGCGAAGACCCTGGAGCACCTGGACACCGGCATCGAGACCGTCGAGCCGATCATGGGTGTCCGGCACTGGGACCCCGAGGTCGAGATCGCCCCCGAGGACGTGACCATCGGCTTCGACCAGGGCCGCCCGGTGACCGTCAACGGCAAGGAGTTCGCCTCGCCGGTCGAACTGGTCATGGAGGTCAACGCCATCGGAGGCCGCCACGGCCTCGGCATGTCGGACCAGATCGAGAACCGGATCATCGAGGCCAAGAGCCGCGGCATCTACGAGGCGCCCGGCATGGCCCTGCTGCACATCGCCTACGAGCGCCTGGTCAACGCGATCCACAACGAGGACACCGTCGCCCAGTACCACAACGAGGGCCGCCGCCTCGGCCGGCTGCTCTACGAGGGCCGCTGGCTGGACCCGCAGGCGCTGATGGTGCGTGAGTCGCTGCAACGCTGGGTCGGCGCCGCCGTCACCGGCGAGGTGACCCTGCGGCTGCGGCGCGGCGAGGACTACTCGCTCCTCGACACCACAGGCCCGGCGTTCAGCTACCACCCGGACAAGCTGTCCATGGAGCGCACCGAGGACTCCGCGTTCGGCCCCTCCGACCGCATCGGCCAGCTCACCATGCGCAACCTCGACATCGCCGACTCCCGCGCGCGCCTGGAGCAGTACGCGGGACTCGGCCTGATCGGCGCCGGTCATCCCGCCATCGGCGCCGCCCAGGCGGCCGCGACCGGCCTGATCGGCAGCATGCCGGAGGGTGGCGCCGAGGTCATCGCCTCCCGGGGCGAGGCCGCCGCCGGTGACGAGATGCTGGACCGCGCCGCGATGGAGTCGGGCGCCGACTGACCGGCCGCCGATCGCACACCCCCGCGCAGCGGGCCCCGGCGGTGCCGCACCGCCGGGGCCCGCTGCCGTCCGCCCGCCGGAACCGTGCCCGACAGAACCGGGAGCCCGGCCGGTACGGGGCCGGGCCGCCGCGGACTGCCCGGCCGCCGTACCGCCGTGAACGCGCACCGGACGCGGGTCCTTCCCCCCACTCCGGTGCCACCCACGCGCTGCCTGCATCCCGTTCTAGCGCCCCCCCACGCCCCGTTTGCCTCGCCCTCCGGCGCCGCCCAAGCGCTGCCTTTCGCCCCGCCGCGCGCCGCGCACACCCCGTCCGCCCCCACCCGCGCGCGTCCTTCCGCTCCGCTCCCGCACCGCGCGCACGCCGCGTACGCGCCGCTCACAAGGTCTGTCGCACCGACGGCGATCCCGCGCCACCGTGGCGCAAAATAGTCAGGTCCATGATCGGTGGACTGTGATAGACATGGAAGCCACAAGGCGGGGCTCACTCACACACGTCACCAGGCGGTACGCCGCCACCGCACGCCAGTGCACACATCCCCCGGGACCGGGCCGCGTACCGCAACGACCCCACGTCACCGTCGTATCGGCCGGGCCGGGACAGGCCGGGCCGCGGACCCGGGCACCACGCCAGCCCCGTCCACCTCTCAAGGGAGCGCCGTGCCAGCACACCAGACGCCCACTGCCGCACCACGGGTACGTGAGGTCATGGCTGCTGGCACCAGACGCCGCCGGACGCCACCCCGGAGGCCGTGACCCGCAGGCCGCCGTGCCCGGCACCCGCCGGCCGGCACGCGCCTCGTCACGAACCGGACGCCTCTCACGCAGTACTCGTCGTGGATCCCCTTGGGTGGTGTGCACATGCAGAACAATTCCGGTCCCAGCGGCGTGTCCCTGCACCGCTTCGGTCCGCCGGGCGAGGCGGGAGACCCGGCCCACCGCGCCCGCCTCGTCTGCTTCCCGCACGCCGGGGGAGGGGCGACGGCCTACGCCTCCTGGCGGCGCGCACTACCCGACCGGATCGACCTCTACGCCCATGTCCCGCCCGGACGGGAGGCGCGCGGGCGGGAGGCCCTGCTGGACTCCGTGCCCGACCTCGTCGCGGACGTCCTGCCGGACGTCCTGACGCTCCCGCAGCCACTGGTCCTGGCCGGACACAGCTTCGGTGCGTGCCTGGCCTACGCGTTGACGCTCCGGCTGACCGAACTGGGGCGCCCGCCGGCCCACCTCGTCGTGCTGGCGGCCGGAGCACCCGGACCGGCGACACCCCGGGCCCCCGGGGACGACCACGAGATCGAGCTGCTCTGGAAGCGTCTCGGCGCGAACCCCGCGGGGCTCGACCGCCCCGCGTTCCGGGAGCGGTTCTTCCCCGTGCTGCGCGCGGACCTCACCGCGCACGCCTCCTTCCGCCCGCCGCTCGACGGACCACACCTGACCACACCCGTCACCGCGCTGTACGGGGACGAGGATCCCGACGTGACGGCCGACGTGGCGGCCACCTGGCGCGCGCTGTGCGCCGGCCCCTTCCGGCTCGCGGCGGTACCGGGCGGGCACTTCTTCCCGCAGAACTCGCCGACCGCGACGATCGGCGCGCTCGCCCGCGCGCTCGATGCCTAGTTCGGTCGTCCGGGGAATGGCCCGGTTTATCCACCCGGGCCGCACGCAATGCAGAGAAGTCCCCCTTGAGTGTTCGATTGACGACGGATAAGCTGCGGAGGTCGAGGATTCACGGTATTCGCACAGGGGGAACATGTGGCGATAGCACCCGACAAACCGGGGACCCTGCACCAGTTTTTCGAGGAAAGCGTCCGAAGAGCTCCCGATAATATCGCTCTGGAGTACGAGGGCGAATGCATCAGCTACGGCGAACTGAACCGCAGAGCCAACAAGCTGGCGCACTACCTGCGCGACACCGCCGGAGTCGTCCCGGACGACCGGGTGGCCATTCTCGTACGGCATCCGCCGAGCGTGGTCATCGGCATGCTCGCCGCACTCAAGGCCGGTGGTGCCTATGTCGCGCTGGACCCGGACAACCCGCCGGCCGTGACGCACCGCATCATCGAGAACACGGCGCCCCGGGCGCTGCTCGTCGAGTCCTCCGCCGCGGCCGGTGCCGCGTTCTTCAGCGGCGCGCTCTTCGTGACGGACGTGATGAGCGCCACCCTCGACACCCCGGACACCGATCCGGAGCCGCTGTCGACGCCCACGGACCTCGCCTATGTGATCCACACCTCGGGCACCACAGGGGCACCCAAGGCGACAGCGGTCGAGCACCACGCCATCGTCAAGACGCTGACCTGGCGCAACTCCTACTACGGGTTCGGCCCGGACGACACGACGCTCGCCATGCCGCGGCCCTCGTTCGACAGCTCCGTGGCCGACACCTTCTGTGCCCTCACCTCCGGAGCGCGACTCCTGCTGCCCGCCCGGGACCGCATCACGGACCGGCGCTACCTCACCGGCCTGATGGAGCGGCGGGAGGTCTCGCACTTCCTCATCACCCCGGCGCTCTACAGCCGTCTCCTCGCCGGCATGGACGCACAATCGACCAAGGCGCTGCGAAGTATCACGATCGCCGGGGAATGGTTCACCTCCAGCCTGGTCCGTGACCATTTCTCCAGACTTCCCGACGTGAAACTCCTCAATGAATACGGCCCCTCCGAGAATTCCGTGTGCTCCACGGTCCACTCCCTCGGCGCCTCGGATCCGCACGTGCTCATCGGGAAGCCCATCGACCACACCGAGGCTTTCGTGGTGGGCGAGGACGGCGAACCGGTGGAACCAGGCGGCACGGGCGAGCTGTATCTTGCCGGGGCCCGTCTGGCCCGGGGATATCTCGGTAATCCGGAACTGACCGAGGGAAGCTTCTTCGTGCCCTCGTCGCCGTATTTCGGCGGAAAGCGGGTCTACCGGACCGGTGACATCGTCCGGGTGCACGAGGACGGCAATCTCCAGTTCGTGGAGCGCCGGGACCAGCAGGTGAAGATCCGGGGCCGGCGCGTCGACCTGGGTGACGTGGCCGAGACCCTCACGAAGGACGACTCGGTCGACCATGTCGTCCTCCTGCGCCGCGACGTCACCTCCGCGACGCCCCGTCTGGTCGCCTTCGTCGTCGGTCCCACGGCGAGCGACGTCGAACGGCTCCGGGCGGCGGCGCAGGAGAGCCTGCCGGACTACATGGTCCCGTCGGCGATCATCCCGATCGACACCGTGCCCGTCACCGCGCACGGCAAGGTGGACGAAGCGGCCCTCGCCGCGCTGTACTCCGACGCGACCTCCCCGGCGGGCCCGGCGCCCCAGCCGGCGTCACCGGTCGAGTCCGCACTCCTCGGGATCTGGCGGAAGATCTTCGCACCCCTCGGAGTGGGCCTGGACGACGACTTCTTCGAACTCGGCGGCGACTCCCTCAGCGTGATGGACCTGGTCGCCGACGTGGAGGAGAGCCTCGGGGTCCAGCTGGACAACTCGGATCCCTACACGGGCAGAACCATTCGGAGCCTGGCTCTCATGATCGAGAACCGGCAGAGCAGCGAGGTGGGTAAACCTTGAGCGGACAGGGCGGTACTGATTCCATGGTCACGGAGTTCACGGGCGTCGACCACGACGTGGTCATCGCGGGCGGTGGCCTGGCCGGGCTCTGCCTCGCCAAGCAGCTCAAGGACGCCTATCCCTCGCTCAGCGTCCTGGTGTGCGAGCGCGAGCGTTCCCCCATTCCGCTGTCCGCGTTCAAGGTCGGCGAATCGACGGTCGAGGTGGGCGCGCACTACTTCGCCGCGGTCGTCGGCATCCGGGACTACCTCGAGGAACACCAGCTGGAGAAGCTGGGGCTGCGCTACTTCTACGGCGACCGCCCCGACTTCCACCTGGAGTCCGAGTTCGGCGTCAACCGGTTCCTGCCGGCGAAGTCCTACCAGCTGAACCGGGGCTCCCTGGAGGAGCACCTGCGGGTGGTGGCGGCCGGCGCCGGGGCCGAACTCACCCAGGGCGTACGCGTCCTGGACATCGAGCTGGGCGAGCAGGACGCACCGCACCGGGTGACGTTCCAGAGCGACGACGAGGACAACCCGGAGACGACCACCGTCACCTGCCGCTGGGTCGTTGACGCCACCGGCCGGCACCGGCTCCTCCAGCGCAAGCTCGGGCTCACCAAGCGGTATCCCAAGCCGCACAACTCCGTCTGGTTCCGGCTCGAAGGACGCCTGGACACCGACGAGCTGGTGGCGCCGGACAAGACGGCCTGGCACGACCGCGCGGACGAACCCCGGTGGCATTCCACCAACCACTTCATGTTCGAGGGCGGCTGGGTGTGGGCCATCCCGCTGGCCCCGGACCACACCAGCGTCGGCATCGTCGTGAGCGACGAACTCCATCCGGTCACCAAGTACAACCGGATCGAGAAGGCCATCGACTTCGTGGTCGACCGCGTCCCCGGCTTCGACCCGGCCATCCGCGAACTGCCGGTGCTCGACTTCCGGGTCCTGAAGAACTACAGCCACTCCTCCCACCAGGTCTTCTCCCAGGACCGCTGGGCGTGCGTCGGCGACGCCGCGGTCTTCGCGGACCCCTACTACTCGGTGGGCTCGAACCTGATCGGCTACGCCAACGGATTCGTCACCGAGATGATCGGCCGGGACCGGGCGGGGTCCTTCCAGGCGGACTTCGTCCGCTACGCCAACCGGTGGTTCCTGTCCCTGGCCGAGGGACTCACCCAGAACATCCAGGGCTCGTACGCCTTCCACGACAACCCGGTGATCATGTCCCTGAAGACGATCTGGGACTACTACGTGGGGTGGGCGTTCTCCGACCCGCAGTTCTACGGCAAGACGTACCTGGACGAGTCCGCGAGTACGACACTCAGCGCGCTCGGCGCCCCCGTGGTGGCGACCCAGGGTGCCGTCATGAACCTGCTCAAGGCCTGGTCGGGCAGCTACCGGGGTGTCTTCGAGTTCGACTACATCGACTACTTCGACGACCTGCCGACCCTCGCCCGCCTCTTCGTGCAGAACCTGCCCGCCGACGACGACGAGACCCCGGCCTTCGGCCAGGTGCTGGTGAGCATCCGCGACGGCATCGACCGCATCGAGGAACTGGCCCACGTCCTGTTCTACCTGGCCCTGGAGGACACGCTGCCCGAGCACCTCGACACCGTCCGCTCCCGCGGCTGGCTGAACGTCTCGGCACTGAGCCTGGACCCGGACCGCTGGGAGAAGGACGGCCTGTTCACACCGAAGAGCCGGCCCCGGCTGGACGAGGTCAAGAAGCTCGACGAGGAACTGCGCCGGCTGTACCGGGTCTCGTCGCCCGTCCAGCAGTAGGCCGCCGGACACCGAGCAGCGGGTTCACCTCCCCGAGGTGAACCCGCTGTTCTCATGCGGTGCACAGGGGGCACGCCGCCCGCCGCTCACGGACACGGGTGCCGGCGATCCGGACCCTGACCCGGACCGTGGCACCCGTACCGCGGGCATCCGTCAGTGGCCGCCGGGCGCCGCCGCCGACACCGGACCGGCCGAGGAGCGCGGGTCGGCGTCCGCCGCCGGCAGACGGCGGCACAGCATCAGCAGCGGCTGCGTCAGCAGCGTGGTCGCGATCGCCATCAGCACGAACACGGTGTAGAGCGGCCCGCTCAACAGCCCCGCCTCAAGACCGGCGTTGAGAGCGATCAGCTCCGTGAGACCACGGGTGCTGAGCAGCACCCCGATCGTCAGCGACGTACGGTTGTCCAGCCGGCAGGCACGCGCCGCCAGCGCCCCGGAACCCACCTTGGCGACGACGGCGAGCACCGTGACCACCGCCAGCACGGCCACCGCGGTGCCGCCCAGCGCGCCGACGGCGACACTGCGGCCCGACACCACGAAGAAGAACGGCAGCAGCAGCGAGCCCACGCTGTCCAGCGAGCGCACCAGCTCCGGGTCCAGGGTGCCGTCCGGCTCCCGCGGTGTGACCACCCCGGCGAGCAGCGCCCCGAAGATGACGTGCAGGCCGAGCGCGCTGGTCGCCCACGCGGCCGTGAAAGCGAACCCGATCAGCAGCGCCAGCCGGGGCTGCGCGGAGACACCGGGGAAACGGTGGAACCGCTTCAGGAGCAGCCGCGCGGGCCAGACCATGACGGCGACGAAGACCACGAGCAGGAGCAGGCGTACCGGCAGGGACATCCCGGATCCGCCGCCCTTGCCCTGCATGAGGGTGCCGAGCAGGACCGTCCAGCCGACGATGTCGATCAGGCCGGCGGCCGACACGGCGATGACGCCGGGAACCGTCCCGGCCAGCCCGTTCTCCCGCACGACGACGACCAGCACCGGTACGGCCGTGATCGACAGCGCGACGGCCAGGAAGAGGACCGAACTCGCCGACATGTGGTGCGGGACGCCCAGCTTCTCCAGCGTGCCGTGGAACAGCAGCGTGGCGCCCGCGCCCACCGCCATCGGTACGGCGAACGCCGCGGCGGCGACCGTCAGTGTGGTCCGCGACCTGCCGCGCAACAGGCTCAGGTCGAGTTCGTACCCGACGACGTACAGGAACAGCACCAGCGAGACCTGGCTCAGCCCGGTCAGCATCGGCGCTATGGCCTGCGGAAACAGCGTGTCCCCGACGGAATCGGGGAGTTGGGACAGCAGGCTGGGGCCGAGGGCGATGCCGGCGATCAGCTGGCCCACGATGGTGGGCTGGCCGCATCTGCGGGACACCCACCCGCCCGCGTGGGCGGCCAGCAGGATCACCGCCGACGCTCCTATGAGATGGGTGACGGCCAGGTCAGGACTCACGGATTTCCCCCGTTGTCGGCGCCGTGCGGCACGGATGCGGCAGGCGCGGTGATGCCGTCCGGGAACGGTTCCCGGGGCTGGGCGAAGCAACTCAGTGCCTGGTCGAGGCCCTGGCGCAGTGCTTGGGCCGTGCGCTGCCCGGCCCCCTGCGGGTCCGCCTCCAGCCGCAGCAGCCGCCGACCGGTCCGGGGCGCCGCGAGCAGGGTCACGCTCAGCGGCACCCGGCCGGCCGGCGGGGCGACGGCCTCCGAGGCGACCAGCACCATGGGCAGGCCGTGGGCCGGGGCCGCCGTGCGGACCGCCCGGTCCACCGCCACGACCAGGTCGGCGGGGGTGGTCGCGACGGCCACGTCCACCGGGCAGCGGACACGCGCCGCCGCCCGCTGCACCTGAAGCTCGCCCGGTCCGTCGCAGCCGGCGGTCAGCAGCGCCACCGCGGAGGTCAGTACCACGAGTTCCTCGGCCGCCCGCCCGCCACTGACGCGGGCCAGGGCCCGTACGGCGTTCTCCGACAGGGCGAGGTCGGTCGTGGTGCGCGCCGGTCCACCGGTGGCACCGGCCGCCGGGGCGGGCAGTCCGGCCAGCGGCGCGCCGGGGTCGTCCAGGACGGCCCACAGGACCTCCCGCAGTTGCTCGCCGATGCGCGCGGCGCTGTGCGCCGTGAACCGGTCGAGGCGGTGGCCGACCCGGATCTCCGCGGGCCGGGCGGTGCCCGGCTCCGGCAGCTGGAAACCGAACGACAGGTCGAAGTCACCGACCTGCGGCGGCTCGTCCAGATGCCGGGCCGTCCGCCGGCCGGTGCCCTCGCCGGCCGTGACGGCCGGCGACATCACCGTCTCCACCAGCACGTCGAACAGCGGGTTGCGGCCCGCCGTCCGCGGCAGCGCGAGATCCTCCACGATCCGGTCGAACGGGTACTCCTCGTGCTCCTGGACGTCCAGGGCCGTCCGGCGGACCCGGTCCAGCAGGGCGGTGAAGGAGTCCGCCGGGTCCAGCGCGGTGCGCAGGACGACCGTGTTGGCGAACAGGCCGACCTCCTCCGCCAGTCCGGGCGCCGAACGGCCGGCCACCACCGTGCCGAGCGGCAGGTCCGCGAGGCCCGTCAGCCGGTGCAGCAGCACGCGGGCGGCCGCCACGCACACCATGAACGGCGTGGCCGAGGCCCGTACGGCCACCGCGCGCAGCCGGCCGGTCAGTTCCTCGTCCAGCAGCACCCGGGCCTGCCCGCCCGCGCTGTCGCGGACGGCGCCCGGCGTGTGGTCGGCGGGCAGCGGGGGGAGCGGCGGGAGATCGCCGAGCGTCCGCCGCCAGTACGCCGAGTGCGCCGCCCCGTTCCGCGCGGCCAGCCGGTCCGCCAGCGCCCGCGTGTGCGCACGGTAGCCCGGCAGCGGGGGCAGCGCGACGGCCCGTCCCGCCTCGGCGGCGCCGGCCGCCGTGAGCAGATCGCGCAGCAGCACGGTGTACGACCAGCCGTCGTTCACGCAGTGGTGGACGTTGAACAGCAGCACGGGCCGGTGGCCCTCGGCGCTCAGGTACCTCAGCCGGAACAGCGGGCCCGTGGCCAGGTCGAAGCGCCACCTGGCCTCCTCGTCCCGCGCCCGGGCGAGGGCGGCCTCGAAGTACTCGGGCGCGACCGGCTGGACCAGCGGAGCGGGGTCCAGGTCACCGGCGTCGTGCACGACCTGCCGCAGTTCCGCGCCCGAACCGTCCGAGGGCAGGTCGAAGGTGGTGCGCAGCGACTCGTGCCGGGCCACCACCGCGCGCAGCCCGGCGCGCAGCGCCTCCCCGGACAGGGGACGGTCCAGCTCGTACGCCTCCACCATGTTGTGGGCACGCCACTCGCCCTCGTCCAGCGCCTCCAGCAGCCACATGCGCCGCTGCGCGTTGCTCGCCTCGATCGTGGCCGGCAGCGGTTCCGCGGGCGCCGCCGGCACAGGAGCGGCGGCGGGCGCGGTGGCCTGCGCGGTGGCGGCCGGCCGTGCCTCGTCCAGGCCCTTCCGTACGGCCTCGGCCAGCGCCCCGGGGGTCCGCGCGGTGAAGATCTGCCGTACGGCGACCCCGCACTCCGGTTCCGCGGCGCACAGGGCGCTGACCAGCTGGGCGGCGGTGAGACTGTGGCCGCCGGCCTCGAAGAAGTCCTCGTCGGCGGAGCGGGGCGGCTGCCCGAACACGCTCTCCCAGGCGTCGGCGACCGTCCGGGAGGCGTCGTCGTACGTCGCCCAGACCTCCGTGGCCCGGGGATCGGGCGAGGCCGCGAGCGCGGTCCGGTCGATCTTGCCGTGCGGTGTGCGGGGGAGTGCGGGCAACTGGGTGAGGAGGCGGGGCACCATGTGCGCGGGCAGTCCCTCGGCCAGCCGGGAGCGTACGACGGCCGGTTCGACCGCGGTGTCGGCCGTGTACCAGGCGGCCAGCGTCACCGAGTCTGCCCCGGCCGACCGGGGCAGCACCACCGCCTCCCGCACCCCGGCCAGCCGCACCAGCGCCTGCTCCACCTCGCCCGGCTCCACCCGCTGGCCGTGCAGCTGGACCTGGCTGTCGATCCGGCCCAGGAAGTCCAGCGTGCCGTCGGCGTTCCAGCGGGCGAGGTCGCCCGTGCGGAAGCTGTGACCGGCGTCGCCGGCCGGGCACGGGACGAAGCGCTCCGCCGTGGCCTCCGGCGCGTCGAGATAGCCGGCCGCCACACCGGGGCCGGCGACATAGATCTCCCCGGGGACGCCGACGGGCGCCGGCATGCCCCACTCCGTCACCAGCAGCACGCCGAAGCCCGGGGAGGGGGAGCCGATGGGCACCGACATCAGCTCGGCGGCCCGGTCGCCGGGGCACACGTACGACGCGCACTCCACGGTCGCCTCGCACGGGCCGTAGAGGTTGACCAGCGTGCCGATGCGCAGCCGGCCTGCGGTGCGGGCCATCAGTCCGCGCGGCACGGCGTCACCGCCGAGGATCAGGTGGGACAGGGGCAGCCCGGCCGTCGGCGGGAGGGCCTCCAGCATGGCCGACAGCAGGCCCGGAACGCAGTTGAGAAGACTGACCCGTTCGGCCCGGACGCGCTCCCAGAAGGTGACCGGGTCCAGTTCGTCGGGTGCTCCCATGGCGATCAGGGTGCCGCCGACGCCGAGCGTCACGAAGATCTGGTACGCCGTGGCGTCCGAGGTGAGCGCGGACAGCAGGGCGGTACGGACGCCGACGTCGATGCCGAGCTGCGCCGCGGAGGTGACCACCTTGTGGCGCAGTTGGTCGTGCCGGATGCTCACCGGGCGCGGCAGCCCGGTGGACCCCGAGGTGAAGAACACCACGGCCTCGTCGCCGGGCCGTACCCGCGGTGCGGGTGGCGGGGCGGCCGCGACGTCCGGCAGGTCACCGAGGACCCGGACCGAGGGCACGGCCGGCAGGGCGCAGTCGGCGGGCGGCCGGTCACCGATCAGGAGCTTGGCCTCGCTCAGCCGCAGGAGATGGCTGATGCGCTGTTCCGGATGGCCGGGGTCGACGGGCACATAGGCGGCGCCCGCCCGCAGGACGGCCAGCACGGCCACGACCAGGCCCGCGCCGCGCGGCAGCAGTACGGCGACCCGGTCGCCGGGACCGACCCCGTGCTCGGCGCGCAGTTCACCGGCCAGGAGCGCCGCCCGCCGCATCAGATCGTCGTACGTCAGACGGGTGGCGCCGTCGACGACGGCGGTCCGGTCCCCGCTCCGCGCGGCCGTCGCGTCGACCAGGTCGAGGAGCGACAGGGCGGGGAAGGCGGCCGGCAGCGGCAGTCCGCTCCAGCGCTCCAGCTCGGCGCGCTGGTCCGCGCCGAGCACATCCACCTGCCCGGCGGGGCGCCGCGGATCGCGACCGAGGTCGGTCAGCGCGGCGGCGACGCACCGGGGCAGCCCGGCCGCGGCCACCGGCATCCGCCCGTGCGCGGACACGGCCTCCACGCGCAGGGTGCCGTCCTCCTCGAGCCGCCCGCGCACCTCGACCCCGGCGCGCGCGGGCCCGGCGGACTCCCCCGACGCCTGCCACCGTACGGCGAGTTGGGACAGGGCGTCGCTCTCCGCCGCACCCGCCGCCTCGAGTTGCGCGGCCAGCGCGCCACGGTGCCGCCAGGCGAACGGGGTCGCGGCGAGCAGGTCGGCGTGGGCGGAGGTGAGGAACTCGGTCATCGGCGTCGTCGGGCCGAGCGGTGTCCGCAGGGCGAGTTCGGCGTCCGGGTCGGCCGGTGAGGCACAGAGCACGGCCAGGTCCCCGGCCGCTCCGAAGGCGGTCAGGCACAGCCGTGTGGCGGCGAGCAGCAGCAGGTGCAGGCCGACCGGGTCGTCGCCCGCGATGCGCCGCAGCGCCGCGGCCGGCCCGGCCGGCACGAACGCGGCCTCCGGTACCGGCGCCGTCGCGCCGCCCGGCTCCAGCAGGGGTTCCCGCCGGATGCCCTGGAGCATCGCGAGCCAGTGGGCGCGCACCGCCGCGGAGTCTTTTTCCGCCGTGTGGCCGGAAACAGCGGTCCCGGGCGAGGAGTGCGTCGGTCCAGGGGTAGGGTCGGGGCCTTTCGGCAACGGTGGCTCCTCGGCTTGGAAAGGACAGGGGAAGATGCGTGTCAGGAAATCGAACCGGTAACCACGCGGGGGCGCGAGAATGCCCGAAGATGCTTCGGTGGTTTGGTTATCCGCAGGGTTGCGGGGAATGCGCGGGACGTGAAGTGACGCGGCTCACATTGCGGGTTGCTGGGTCGAAGTGTCTGGTGAGACTAGGCTTCGACCCAGTCTTTTCCGGCGACGCGGGGATCGAGAGTCGGTGGACGGAATCGGGGGAAGGGGGCTCTCCGTGGCGTTGTCGGAACGCCGATCGAGGATATCCAGAGCACCCCGAATTTCCTCGCATTTTAGCCCGGAAAAGGTTTGCCCCCGTCCGGACCGTTATGTGTCCGATATCTCTCCCGAGGGTCCGTCCGTCCCGAATAGAGCCTGAGCACAGAAAAGGAAAGCACACCTCATGAACCTCAGAGGAGCTCTTCCGGTCGCGGAACTCCCGCTGCGAGCCGACGACCGCATGCCCTGTCTGGAACTGACGGACGCGGAGCACACCGCCCTGCGGGACCTGGCGGAGGCGGCGCTGGAGCGCGGTCACGAACAGCCGATCGACCGACGACTCGACGAACTCGCCCTGCTCGCCCACGAGATACCTCTGCGCATCCGGTCCCATCTTGTCAACTTCCGCCTCACCGGGCGTCCCTACGGCGGTCTGGTCCTCGCCAACCTGCCCGTGTCCGAGGCTCTGGCCGGGCCGACCCCCACCGACTACGTCCACGAACCGGTCAGCGAGGAGGCCGAACGGGCCACCGCCCTGCTGCTCCTGATCGGCTCGCTGCTCGGCGACCCGGTCTCCTTCGTGACCCAGCAGCGGGGCCGACTGGTGCTCGACCTGTTCCCGATCAAGGGGCATGAGGGGGAACAGCTCGGCTCCAGCTCCACCACCACCCTGGAGTGGCACAACGAGGACGCCTTCCACCCGCTGCGCGCCGACTGGATCCTGCTGGCGGGGATCCGCAACCACGACCGGGTGCCGACCACCTTCGCCACCGTCCAGGACATCGAACTGGAGGACCGGGTGCGGGAGGTGCTCTTCCAGGAGCGCTTCGTCATCCTGCCGGACGAGTCGCACACCGCCGCCTTCAACAGCAGGACCACCGGTGTGGACGAGGAGAGCTGGGTCGCCGAGGCGTTCCGCGACATCGCCGACCGGCAGACGGCACCGCGCCGGACGGCGGTCCTCTCCGGTGACCGCGAGGCTCCCTACATCTGCATCGATCCGGCCTTCATGCCACGGTCCCTGGACGCTGAGGCGCTGGAGGCGCTCGACGCGGTGACCGCGGCCATCGACGCCGGGCTGCGGGACGTCGTGATCGGCCCCGGTGAGCTGCTCATCGTGGACAACAAGCGGGCCGTCCACGGGCGGCGGCCGTTCGCCGCGCGCTACGACGGCACCGACCGCTGGCTGCGCCGCATCAACGTGCTCGCCGACCTGCGCAAGGCCGGCGGACGGCGCTTCGCGCCGCACCGCCGAGCCCTGGTCTGACCGGTCGTCACGGTGGCGGCCCGCGACCACGGGCCGCCACGTGGACCGGGCGACCCGGTCCACGGCCCCCCGGACGGGCCGGGAGGTCAGAAGTCGTAGGTCGTCGCGCCCCATACGTCCTCCTCCGCCTCCGGCAGGCTGCGGGCCGCGCCCACCGGCGTCCGCGGTTCGCTCACCACGGCGGACACCAGCTCCACCAGGTCGTCCGCGAAGCCGGCCGCCTCGTCCTCCGTCACCAGCTGCCGGTCGTAGGTGAGATCCAGGTGCAGCAGATCACCGCGGACACTCGCGTACAGCCACAGATCGCTGTCGGCGGGCAGCGCGTCGGCCAGGACGTCCTCGACCTGCCAGGACGGGCCGCCGACCGTCGCGTTCTCCCAGCTGACGCCCAGGTCGAGCAGGACGCTGCGACCGGGCCGCGCACCGATGCCGAGGCGCTCGACCAGGGCGTCGAAGGGCAGCCGGGCGTGCTCGTACGCCTCCACGACGCGCGCCCCCACATGCTCCAGCAGCTCGCATAGCCCGTCCTGCGGCCCGAACTCCAGCCGTAGCGGCACCGCGTTGGCGAAGTAGCCGACCAGCGCGTCGGCGGCCGGGCCGTGCCGCAGGCTCGCGGGGAAGCCCAGCACCAGATCCGTCGCCCCGGTCGCCCGGTGGAGCAGAGCGGTGAACGCGGTCACCACGACCGCGTACGGCGTCGCCGGGGAGCCCTGCACCGACTCGGCCGGGAGCGTACGCCGCGCGAGTCCGGCGAGCCCCCGGCGCCTGCCCCGGCGTGCGGCGTCCACCGGGTCGGGGGCGGGCCGCACCCCCGCCAGCCGCTCCCGCCAGAACGCCTCCTGCCGCGCGGCCTCCCGCGAGCCGAGCCAGGCCTGCTCCTCGGCGGCCCAGTCGCGGTACTGGTAGCGGGGCACGGGCCGCCGGTCACCGCCGTGCCGCTCCACCGCGTCGTACGCGGCGAACAGGTCGTCGAGCAGCACGTTCACGCTGGCGCCGTCGTAGATCAGATGGTGGGCGCTGACCGTGAGCAGGTCGCCGCCGGCCGGCCCCTTGATCAGGCACACCTCGAACAGCGGGGCCCGCTCCAGGTCGAAGGTCACGGCACGGGCCCGGCGCAGGGCCTCGCGGACGGCCGGCCCGTCGGGGTCGGCGCCCGGCAGCTCGGTCACGCGCAGCGGCACGCCCCCGGGGAGCCGGTCCAGCACCGTCAGCCCGGCGGTCGCCCCGGAGGGCAGCACCTGCGCCCGCAGCAGTTCCTGGCGCTCGACGACGGCCGTGAGCGCCGCGCGCAGCGTGTCGGGGGACAAGGAGCGGCCCGTGCGGACGAGGTCCGCGATGATGAACCGGTCCGCGTGGGTACGGCGCGAGGTCAGCCAGACCCTGCGCTGTGCCCGGGACAGCGGGAAGGCGCCCTCGTCGGCCGGGCGCGCGGTCACCGCGGGCTCCGGCGTACGGTCCGGCGCGCGGTCCGGGAGGACCTCCGCGAGCCGGCGTACCGTCGGGCGGGCGAACACCGTGCTGACCGCCACGCCCAGTTCCTTGGCGATGCGCGCCGCGGTGAGGCTGTGGCCGCCCAGCGCGAACAGGTCGGCGTCCAGCTGGTCCACGGGGTGGCCCAGCACCGCCGACCACACGCCGGCCACACGGAGCTGGCCCTCGGTCAGTTCCGTCTCCGCCGCCGCGCCGGCGCCCTCCCCGGGCTCGGGCGGGGCGGGCAGCGCGGAGCGGTCCAGCTTGCCGATGGAGGTGACCGGAAGCGCCGGTACGGTCACGTAGGCGTCGGGGACCATGTGGGCGGGCAGCCGGGCGGCGAGGTACGCCCGCAGCCGGGCGGGCTCGCCGTCGCCCACGACGTAGGCGACGAGGCGGTGGGAGCCGTCCCCGGCGGTGCCCGGCACCGCCACGACGGCCGCGCCGCGTACACCGGGCGCTCCGGCCAGCGTCTCGGTGACCTCCCCGGGCTCCACCCGGTGGCCGCGGATCTGTACCTGGTCGTCGATGCGGCCCAGGCAGAGGAGACTCCCGTCGGGCAGCCACCGTCCCAGGTCGCCGGTGCGGTACATCCGCTGCCCGGCGCGCACCGGGTTCGCCACGAACCGTTCACCGGTCCCGCGCTCGTTGCCGAGGTAGCCGCGCGCCAGCCCGATGCCGCCGATGCAGATCTCTCCCAGGGCGCCGAACGGCACCAGTTCGCCGTGCTCGTCGAGCAGGTCCACCGTCTTGTTGGGGAACGGCCTGCCCACGGGCGGCTCTCCGCCGCCGGCCCGCACCCGGACGAGGGTGGTGGCGACACTGTCCTCCGAGGGGCCGTACTCGTTGAACAACTCGGCGTCCGGCAGCAGCTGGTGATGCCGGTCCGCCAGGGCCGCGGTGAGCCGCTCGCCGCCCAGGACGACCTGGCGCAGCGAGGGCAGCCGGTCCCCGGCGTAGTCCAGGATCAGCTGGTACAGGCTGGGCACGGTCTGCACATGGGTCACGTTCTCGCGCCGGATGGCGGCCGCGACCTCGTCGGGGTCGATGAGCTGCTCCCGCTCCAGGACCACCAGGGGCGCGCCGGAGCAGAGAGCGGACAGCACGTCGGAGATGCCCGCGTCGGCGTGCACCGGGTCGACCTGGAGGACGCGGGAGTGCGGGCCGAGGCCGTAGTAGTCGATGCGGTACCGGACCGTGTTGAGGATGCCCAGGTGCTCGACCATGACGCCCTTGGGGGAGCCGGTGGAGCCGGAGGTGTAGACGACGTACGCCAGGTCCTCGGGGCCCGCCGCGCGGAACCGCTGCCCGGTCGGCCCGGCGGCGGTGTCCCGGCCGAGGACCACGACGGGCTGCGGCGCCCCGGCCAGCGTCTCGGCCCGGACGGGGTCGGCGAGCACCGCTGTGGCCCCGCTGTCGGACAGCAGTTCCCGCACCCGGAGTTCGGGCTGTTCCGGGTCCAGCGGCAGGAAGGCGGAACCGGTCTTGAGGATGGCGAGGAGGGACACCAGCATCCACTCGGTGCGCGCGCACAGCAGAGCGACGACCCGCTCGGGCCCGGTCGGTGCCGTCGCGGCGAGCCGCGCGGCCAGCCGGTCGGCCATGCCGTCCAGTTCGTCGTAACGGTAGGCGCGGTCACCGCAGATGACGGCGGTGGCCCCGGGCCGCGCGTCGACCTGTTCGGCGAACAGGTCGAGGACGGTGCGCTTGGCGGGGAGTTCCTGGTGCGGCCCGGTGCCGAGCGCGAGCAGGTCGTCGCGCCGGCCCGCCGGCAGGACGGGGAGGAGAGCCACCGGGGCGTCGGGTGCGGCGCACAACTCCGCGGCCAGTCCGGCGAGTCGGCCCGCTGTGCGCCGGGCGTCGCGGGCGTCGGCGGTGTCGCTGCGCACGGTCACGGCGATGCGTCCCGCGTCCGGGTCCAGCCGGCCGGTGAGGACGGCGTGCCGGCCGATTCCGTCCGCCGTGAAGGCGGCGCCGGACGACTCCGCGCGGCCGACGGCGGCGTCGACGGCCCGCTGCTCGGCGCGCAGGCAGGCGCGGAAGCCGGCGTCCGGGTCGAGGGGCGTGCCCAGGCGTACCTCACCGCCGGGCAGTACGGCCCGGACGGAGGCGGTCGTGTCCGGGGTCAGCCGGTGCAGCAGGACGCGCAGCAGCGCGGGGACCGCCGTCGGTACCTCCGCGCCCACCGAGGCGCACAGCGCGCGCAGCGCGGCACTGGTCTCGTCGTCGAGCGCGACGGTCACCCGCGCTCGGCCATCGGCAACGGTCATCAGGATCTCCTCTGCCAGGGGCGCCTCGGCCGGGAACGCGGACGGGGTACGCCGATTACGGCACTGCCGGTGGCAGCGGGGGACGGCCGGTGGGGTGGCCCGCACCCCCGGGCCACCAGGACGGTCACTCGGGCGGGCGTAGGGGCGGGGACGGCGTGACCGGCCGGGAGCGGGCCGTGGGCCCGGTGCCGTGCAACCACCCGGACGGTGGCGTGGGTTCGGCGGCGGGGACGGCGTGCGGCGCACACCGGCGGGAGTGGACGCGCCGGTGCCGCTCGGCGGGACCCGGCTGTCCTGTCGCCGCCCCGGCCGGTGCGGCGCACGCGGGAGCCGCACTCCGGGCGGTGACCGCCCGCGGGGCGTGCGGTTTCCGTGTGTACGGGGGCCGAGTCAGCAAGGACCCGCCGGCACCGTGGGCGCCGACGAGCGGGAGCGTACGTCCGGGCGGGAGGCGCTCGCCGCGGAGGCGCTCACCGGGCCGGCGGGCACGGTCTCGGGCCCGGCGCCGCGCCGGGGGTGCGCGGGCCGGTGCGGCGACACGACGCGGACGCCGCGCTCCGCCCCGGACGGGCGAGCGGCAGACGTCCCGCCGGCCTCCGCGCGTCGAGGCCTTCGGGGGCGGGCGTCCGGCTCCCGGTGGAGCCGTCGTCCCGGACCGGTGGAGAGAATGCCTCGAATGCGGGCGTCATGGACGTGCGGTCCTTTCGTCATTCCTGCGGGTGGTCGGCCCGCGCGGGACGAGGGAACGAAGGCGAGAGCCCGGGATTCCGCGCTCCCTGCCCATCGTGGGGCGAAGCTCGTGACCTTCTCCGTCCGAGCGTGCCATAGTGACGAGTGTCAGCCAAGCTTTTTCGGGGAAAATCTGACGAGGAGTCGCGGGGTCGAACTGGGGCTGTGTCAAGATCCGTTCCGCTGCTATGCTCGTCGTCCGAACGCCTGGCGATACGGGAGGGGGCAAACGCGGAAAATCCGACATGCGGGGCAGTGTGGTATGTCGAGTTCGCCGGCACTCGTGAGTGTAATACCGAAGCTGTGGTGATGGCCGGGACACAGACGGACTGTATACCCGATGTGCCGGTCTTAGCGCACCTGACCTGCGAGGACACCAGCTCTTTCGAGGCTCGGGACGCGCGGGGCGACGAAAAGGGAAAGCCCTCACCGGGGTGCCCGAGAGGCAATAGAGCGGCTCTTGTTCGACTTTCCCGGTGTCATTCCCGGAAGCTGGACATGAACTCCCGCAGAACTCCTCTCCGGAAATTCGGCGAGGAAAAGAGAAGCGAGACGCCCGTCTCCGCGTACGGATGGATATCTCGTTTCTCGACGACCTTCTCCGGGAACTGTCCCGCGGTTCCCGCTCCGGTGCTCCGGGTCCGTCGGGCCGCGGCGCCCGGCCGGTGAAACGGCGCGCTTCCGCGCGGCGCGCCTCACAAGGCGGCCCCCGTTCCGCCCGCCGGAATCCCCGGCACGTAAACACCCTGTCCGATTCCGTGTGCCAGGCACAAGACCCTTCCGAGCCTCGGAGAAGGCCGCGGCCACGCGGGCCTGCGAGGCGAAACCCGCGCCGTGCGGGGCCCGGCCCCGACCCCCTTGAGGACCCGTCATGAGCTTCGAAAACGCACCCCGCCCCACCGCGGCACCGACTCCGACTCCCCTGCGGGCCAGGCTCACCGGAGCCGGGCACAGCGGACGCGGCGAACTCACCGAGGAGCTGACGCCCGCCGCGCGCGAGGGCCTGCGCCGGGTGGCCGGAGAACGCCCCCTGGAGGAACTCGTCGTCCTCACCGCCGCCGCCGCGCTGGTCCTGCGCGCGGCAGAGGACGCGCCCGAACCCGTGCTCGCCGTGGCCGGGCCACGGGGCATCACCGCCTGCGCCGTCACCACCCCCGAGGACGCGCCCCTGCGCGACCTGGTCCTCGCCGTCGACACCGCGCTGCGGGGCGCGGACACCGTGGCCACCGACGACCCCGGCCTGCCTTTCTCCCTCCTCGTGCGATCCGACCGGCTGTCGCCCGCGCCGCACACCGGCACCGCCCTCGTGGTGAGCCTGCGCGAGGCACCCGAAGGCGGCCGCACGCTGCACGCCGCCTTCGACACCGGCCGCCTGGACGCCTGGTGGGCCGCGGTCGTGCTCCGCTCCCTGGTGACCGTGCTGGCCGCCTTCACCGAGCCCGGCACCGCCTGCGCCGCCGTCGAGCCGACGGCGCCCGAGGACAGTGCCGAGGTGTCCCGCTGGGAACGCGCCGGGTTCGCGCCGGAGCCCACGCCGGGCACCCTGCTCGGGCCGTTCATGGACCGGGTGCGCGAGACACCGGACGCCGTCGCCGTGGTGGACGGCGACCAGCACGTCACCTACGCCGAACTGGCGGCCCGCACCGAGGCGGTGGCCCGCCGGCTCGCCGCGGCCGGAGTGCGGCCCGGCGACCGGGTGGCGACCGCGCTGCCCAAGAGCCCGAACGCCGTGGCCGTCGTCCTCGGCGTCCTGCGCGCCGCCGCCGCCTACGTACCACTGGACCCCCGACTCCCCGCCGAACGCCTCCGGTTCGTCCTCGACGACGCCGCCTGCGCGGCCGTGGTCACCGACGACACCGGGCTGCTCGCCACGAGCCCGGTGCCCGTGCTGACGGCCGACGCGCTCGCCGGGACGGCGGAGACCGCCGTACAGGGACCGGTCCTGCCCGCCCTCCCCGGTCCGGACGACCCCGCCTACGTCATCTACACCTCCGGCTCCACGGGCACCCCCAAGGGCGTCGCGATCCGGCACTCCGCCATCGCCGGATACCTGTCCTGGAAGCGGCGCTACCACGAACTGGACGCCGACACCCGGCTCGTCCAGGTGCCCTCGTTCTCCTTCGACAGCTCCGTCTCCGACCTGTTCTCCGTCCTCGGCGCCGGCGGCACCCTGCTGCTCCTGCCCGAGGCCGACCGGCTGGTGCCGCAGCGCGTCGGGGACCTGGTGAGCAGCCACCGCGCCACGCACATCACCCTGGTGCCGTCGCTGTACCGCGTCCTGCTCGACGCCCTGGCCGCGCCGGGCTCGCTGCGCCTGGTCACCGTGGCCGGCGAGGCGTGCCCCGCCGAACTCGTCGCCCGCCACTTCCGGCAACTGCCCGGCGTCCGGCTGGTCAACGAGTACGGCCCGACGGAGAACTCGGTCGGCGCGACCGCCTACGACTGCGACGAGCAGCCCCGGCACGGATTCCCCGTGGGCCGGCCCATCGACACCACCGTCCTGGAGGTGCTCGACGAGCGGGGCCGCCGGCTGCCGCCCGGCTTCCCCGGAGAGATCCACCTGGCCGGACCCGCCCTGGCCGACGGCTACGTGAACGACCCCGACCTCACCAAGCGCCTCTTCACCGAGGCGGCCGAGCTGCCCGGCGGCCGGCGCTACCGCACGGGGGACCGGGGCTGGTGGACGCCCGCCGGGGTGGAGTTCCTCGGCCGTGGCGACAGCCAGGTCAAGATCCGCGGCCACCGTGTCGAACTCGGCGACGTGGAAGCGGGACTGTGCTCCGTGCCCGGCGTGGCCTCCGCCGCCGCCCTGGCCGCCCCCGGGGCCGACGGCTCGCTGGTCCTCGTCGCCTTCCTGACCGGCGACGCCGACCCGGACGACGTCCGCGCGAGGGCGCGCCGCGTCCTGCCCGGCCACATGGTGCCCAGCCGGGTCGAGCGGCTGGAGAACATGCCGCTGACCCGCAACGGCAAGGTGGACCGGGCCGCCCTGGCGGACCGGGCCGGGGACCTGCTGCGGGCCGCCGCCGCGCACGAGGCACCGGCGTCCCCCGCGCCGACGCCCGGGGAGCCCGCCGGCGGCGGCCTCACCGCCCAGGTCACCGAACTCTTCGCCGAGGTGCTCGGTGTGTCCTCGGTGGGCCCGGAGGACGACTTCTTCGAGCTGGGCGGGCACAGCCTCGCCGCCGCGCTCCTCGTCATCGAGCTGGAGAACCGGCTCGGCGTGCAGGTGGAGCTGGACGACTTCTTCGACGAGCCCACGGTGGCCGGCGTGTGCCGCGCGGCCGCGGCGCCCCGGGCGTGACGCCGGGGCCGGGCGCGCGGGCGCCCGGCCCCCCGCCTCAGCCGATGAGCCGGGCACCGACGGAACGCCGCAGACCGCGCGACTTGCGCAGGTCGTGGGTGACGTTGACACGCTTGAGCCAGCGGTCCGTGCCGTCGTAGCGCGCGGTGAAGGAGCTGCGGCCGTGCACGACCCGGTGGTTGTTGAGGAAGACGAACGTGCCGGCGTCCAGCGCGCGGGGACGGGTGCTGCGGGTCAGCAGCTCGTGCGCCGCGGCGAACGCCCGTACGGCCTCGGGATCGTCTTCCGGCGCCGACATGTGCGTGGCGTCGAAGCACAGCAGGGGATCGGTCCGGGAACCGAACAGCACCGGCACCCGGCCGAGACCGTTGATCAGCCGCGAGATGTTGTCGAAGATCCGCTGATCCTCCGGCGTGCGGACCGTGTTGTTGTGCGGCAGGTGCGAGTCGTCGGAGATGATCTGGAAACGGCTGTCGAAGAGGACGTCGAGCACGTCCGCCGGCAGGGTGGTGAAGTCGGCCTCCGCCACCACCACGGGTATCCGCTCCGGATTGCGCAGCGCGGCCAGGATGATGTAGTCCGCCCGGTAGGGGTGGAAGGCGTCCTCCGTGTGCAGGGTGAGCGCCGTCCTGCTGCCCGTGCCGAGCAGCAGGGTCTCGTACTCCTTGATGGGGAAGACGTCGTTGACCAGGTGGCCGTCCTGCTGGGTCGACCAGCCGAACGGCTCACCGAGCAGCGAGGCGTACAGCAGCAGCAAGATCTCCTCGGGCAGTTCGCGGTGGACGCGCTGCTCGTCGCGCCAGTGCGCCGGGGTGGGACCGATCCGGTCGTCGTCCACCAGGTGCCCGCTGACGGCGCAGTACCCGTCCGCCCGGTCCAGCTGGAAGGCGCGCAGGAACCTGCGCACCCGCTCCGGCAGCCGGGCGGCCAGCAACGGCAGGTCCTGGAGGAGGCTCTCGCTGTCCGCCGAGGGGTGCTCCGCGGCCAGTTCCAGGGCCAGCCGGTCGGTCTCGGCGGCCTCCTCGGGCGTCAGCCGCAGCTCGGTCGGCGCGGGCACGGACGTGGGCGCGGGCGTCGCCGCGGGTGTGGGCGTCGTGGTCATGGGTGTCTCCTGTTCGCTCGGATGAGGTCGGGGCCGGGTCAGCCGTCGAAGCGGAAGCCCTGGAAGGCCGGGGCGGGCGGACCGCTCGGCGGCGTCGCCGGCTCTCCGGTCCCGGACTCCCCGGCGAGACGGCCGAGTTCGGCCAGGACACGGCCGGCGATCTGCTCGGCCGTGTCCCGGGCGTAGCGCCCGGTGTCGTACTGGAGGCACAGCCGCAGCCCCCGCTCCTGTTCGACGAACTGGAACGACAGCTCGAACATGCCCCGCCGTTGCAGGAAGGGGCCGCCGCGCAGCGCGATGCCCCGTGGCCCGGCGGGGCCGGTGTCGATGCGCGGGAACAGGGCGACCCACACGTCGAAGAAGGGGCCGCGCCCCGGCGGCCGGGGCGGGTCCAGGGCCGCCACCAGCTCGTCGAAGGCGACCTCGCTGTGGTCGAGGGCGTCCGCCGTCCGCGCCGCCACATGGCGCACCAGGCCGGCCGGGTCGTCCCGGCCGGTCAGGTCCAGCCGCAGCGGGACCGTCGCGACGTGGAAACCCACGGCGCCGTCCAGGCCGAGCGGGGAGCGGCGGTCCACGGGCGTGCCCAGACAGATGTCGTCGGTACGGGTGAGACCGCCCAGGCCGCTCGCCACGGCGGCGGCGAGCGGCGCGAAGGGACCGGCGTGCGCGGCCGCGGCCAGCGCCCGGAGGCGGGATGTGACCCGGGGTTCGATGTCCAGGGACACCGTGTCCGTCACCGCGCCGGCCGGCTCGCTCCGGGGACGGTCCACGGGCAGGAGCAGCGGGGCTGGCGGGGGAGTGAGCAGGTCCCGCCAGTGCGCGAGCGACTCCTCCCGGGGGCGCGGGGCCGGGCGCGGCCCGGGGGCCGGCACCGGCGGCGGGGCGCCGTCCTGCCGGTAGGCGGCCGCCAGTTCGGCCGCCAGGACGGTCAGGGACCGGCCGTCGCACACCAGGTGATCGGCCGTGAACAGCAGCGACCAGGCGCCGTCCGGCCGCAGGAACAGCGTCGAGCGGAAGAGCGGTCCCTCCGTCAGGTCGAAGGGGACCTCGACACGGTCGTGGACGAGCGCCTCGAACTCCTCCTCGGTGAGGGACCCGCCGCGCAGGTCCACCACGTCGAGCGGGGCGGTCCGGTCGGTGACGACGGCCCGGACGGCGCCCAGCCGCTCCACGAAGACGGTCCGCAGCGCCGGATGGCGGGCGGGCAGGGTGGCGACGGCCGAGGCGAGGCGGTCGACGTCCAGCTCCCCCTCGCCCCGCAGCAGACACGGCACGGTGTACGCACCGGCGCCGGCGTGCTCGTTCTGGCGCGCCAGCCACAGCCAGCGCACGGACTCCGGCACGTCGCCGTCGCGCGCCGGCCGGGACTCCGGCACGTCGTCGTCGCGCGCCGGCCGGGACTCCGGCGCGGCCGGCGGAACGCCCCCGGGTCCGGGGCCGGCCGCCCCGCCGCGCGCCCCGGCCAGCCGGGCGGCCAGCAGCTTGGGGGTGGCGCACTCGAGGATGTCGCGCACCCGGACCGGAAGCCCGACGGCCTCCTCGACGGACACGGCGAGGGCCAGCGCCGACAGACTGTGTCCGCCGGCGAGGTAGAAGTCCGTGTCGTCGGTCACGTACTCCAGCTCGAGTGCCCGCGCGAACAGCCGGCACAGATCCTGGGTGAGGTCAGTCATGATTCCACTCCGTGACGGCAGAACTCTGCGGAAAAAAACCCTGCACAAACACTCCAGATCTTGTCAATAACCTTCCGGCTGGCGGAGATTGCTGTCATTGCCCTCGTATCTCTGTCGGGTTAGGGTGGCGAGCGGAAGGCGCCGGCAAATGTTCAGCGCGTCATGTCACCTTCTGGTGAAGGGGGATTGCCTTGCTCAAGTCCCAGCGGCTTGCGGTATTGCCCATCGACTCCTACGACCTGGAAACGGAGCTGGCCCTCGTGGACCAGCACGACGCCGGAGGCGAGTACGACGCCTTCACCTTCGGTTCGTGGTCGGCCCATGTGCTGGCCAACGGCAGCGGCGTCGAGTCCGACACCGCGTTCCGCCCGCACGGCGACCGCCTGACCCTCACCGATCTGGGCAGGAAACTGCCGGGCATCATGTCCCTGGTGACCGAGCACTTCCCGCTGGACCGACTCCAGTGGGTGCGTATCTTCAGCCTCGCCGACGGAATTCTTGCCCCGCACGTGGACTTTCTGGAATTCACCGAACCCGGCACCCGGGTGCAGATTCCGCTGCGTACCGGCGAGGAATCCCTGCATTCCGAGAACGATCTCGTCTACCACCTCCGTCGTGGTGAGGTCTGGAAGATACACACCACCGACCCGCATTCGGCACGCAGCAGCGCGGGACCCGCCCGGCTCTCCCTCTGTCTCGACTTCGCCGGCGCCGCCGAGCCGGTCGAGATCCGTGACGACGTCCCGGCGGCGCGGCCGGTGCGCGTCCTCGACCTCCCCGAGGTGACCGACGCCGACGTCGAGGAACTCATCGGCTCCGGTCCGCGACTGACCCGGGAGACCATGCGTGCCTCCTTCCGCCGGTTCGCCGCGCTCCACTTCGAGCGGCGGGCGCACGCGACGGCGGCCTTCGACTGGTTCGCCGAGGCCGCACGGCGCACCGGCGACGAGGTCATGGTCGCCAAGGCGGAGGCGTTCCGCACGTACTGCATCGACAAGCGCGGCTACCGGGAGACGTTCGCCTGGTGAGGGACCACGGCGAGCTGCGCGGCCCCCGGCCCGGGCAGGGCCCTGCGGTCCAGCTTGCCGTTGGCCGAGTACGGCAGCTCGTCCGTCACCCACCAGCGCACCGGCACCATGTAGTCCGGCAGCACGGCGAGCAGCGCGCGGCGCAGCTCCTGCGCCGGCGGCGGATCGCCGGTCAGCGCCGCGTGCAGCTCCGTGCCACCGTCGGCCCGCGCCACCCCGAACACCGCCGCGTCCTTGACCCCGGGCAGCGCGGTGAGCCGGGACTCCGGCTCCCGGGGCTCCACCGCGTTGCCACGGATCTTGATCAGGTCGTCGATCCGCCCGAGGAGCCCGAGCGTCCCGTCGGCCCGCCAGACACCCCGGTCCCGGGTGCGGTACAGCCGGGCCCCGGGCAGGAAGGGGTCCTCCACGAAGACGGTCCGGGTGAGTTCCGGGTCCGTGTAACCGCGGGCCACCCCCACCCCGCCGATGTACACCTCGCCGACCTCCCCGTCGGGTACCGGGGTCCCCTCCTCGTCCAGGATGCGGATGTAGGTGTTCCACACCAGTGATCCGACCGGCGGACGGGGTTCCAGGTTCCCCCGCTCCGCGCTCATCGAATGGCTCGTCACCATGTGGTTCTCGGCGGGCCCATAGTGGTTGTGCAGGGTGACCTCGGGACGCCGGGTGAGCAGCCCCTCCAGCGCCGGCGTGACCCGGACCGTCTCGCCCGCGCTGATGATGTGCCGCAGCGCCGGGGCGTGTTCGAGGGTGGTGGGCAGCGACATGAGGATGTCGATCAGGGACTGCGGGAAGTCCACCACCTCGATCCCCTCGCCGATGACGTACTCGACCAGGTCACGAGGGTCACGCCGTACGTCCGGGTGCGGGACGTACAGGCAGCCGCCGGAGGCCAGGGTGTAGAAGATCTCCTGGACGGAGACGTCGAAGGTGAGCGGCGCGCACTGCAACACCCTGCGCTCCCGGCCGAGACCCGACCCGTTCGCCTGCCAGGCCGCCAGGTTGGCCAGGCACCGGTGCGTCTGCACGATGCCCTTCGGCGCGCCTGTCGAGCCGGAGCTGAAGATGACGTAGGCGGCGTCCTCGGAAGCGATCCGGGGGCGTGCCGGCGGCGGGCCCGGATACTCCGCGAGCAGCCGGGCCGGCGTGGTCGCCGCCGCGTCCGGGACCGCCGCGGCCGCGCCCGGCGCCCCCTCGTCCAGGACCGTGAGCCGGGCGCTGCTCGAGCGCAGGATCTGCTCGATCCGCTCGCGCGGATAGGTCATGTCCACGGGCAGATAGGCCGCACCCGCCCGCAGGGTCCCGAGCACCACCGCGGTGAAGTCCACGCCCGCCCGCGCGGCGATCAGCACGGTGTCGCCGTGGCCGACCCCGAACGTGCCGGCCAGGTGGGCGGCCACGGTGTCCGCGAGCCGGTCCAGTTGCGCGTACGACACCGGGTCCCGGCCCTGTTCGCACACCGCCCAGGCGTCCGGGCGGGCCGCCGTCTCCCGGTCGACGAGGTCCAGGACCGTCCGGGCGCCGATGTTCACGACCGGCCCGCGGTGCTCGGGATGCCGGTTGCCGCCGGGCGGGTCCCGGGGGTCGGTGGGCTGGGGCACGGGGTCACACCTCCTGTGCGGGCCACGGCGCCCGCGAGACCGATTCGGGCAGGAACGAGTAGGGGTCCTGCGGGTCGTGCGCGGTCGCCTCGATCACGAGCCGGTGTCCCGCCCCCGCCTCCCGGGCCAGTTCCTCCAGCAGCTCCACCATCACGAGATCCTGGAGCGCCAGCCCGGTCGAGTCGTAGACGGTGCGCCGGTCACGGAGTTCCGCCTGCCGCGCGGGGTCCGTCAGCAGTTCCGTGAGCGAGGGGCCGATCTCCTCCGGACGCAGCCGCTGGCACTCGCCCTCCGCCATCGCCTGCTCCCGGTGGTCGGGGACGACGACGGCGTCGCGCAGGAGTTCCAGGGGCAGTTCGGTCTTGCCGGGCATGTCCGAGCCGACCGCGTTGATGTGCACCCAGGGCCGCAGCGACGTGCCCTGGAGCACCGGACCCTGGTCGGGGGCGACGGAGGTCGCCGTGCACAGGATGTCGGCGCGCTCCTCCACCTCCGCCGGCTCGGCCACCCGGACCAGCCCGTCGGGCATCCGCGCCCGGGCCGCGAAGCTGCTCTCCGCCCGGATGTCGGTGTCGCACACCAGGACCTCGGTGAGCGGGAACGCCCGGGCGAGGGCGTGCAACTGCGTCACCGCCTGGGCGCCGCAGCCGATGAGCCCCAGGACGCTGCTGTCGGGCCGGGCCAGCGCCCGGGAGGCCAGCGCGGACGCGGCCCCCGTCCGTATCGCCGTCGCGAACGTGCCGTCCACGATCGCGCGCAGGTGCCCGGAATCGACGTCGAAGGCGAGCAGGGTGGACAGGATGGTGGGGAGCTGGTTCTTGACGGGGTTGTGCGGGTTGTAGCCCACCAGCTTCATGGAGACGGTCGCGCCGTGGCGGACCGCCGGCATCCATTCGAGCAGCCCCAGCCTGGGGGTGGTGAGCAGGAATCCGTCGCGCGTCTTCATCTCGGCGCGAGCGGGTCCGCTATAGGTGAGTACCTCGGTGAGCCGTTCGATGGCCAGGTCGTACAGCCGGCCGAGGCCGACCTCGCTGACGACCGTGGCGACCGCCGGGGCATCGACGATATGGGTGGTGTCCGGTTTCACGTCACTCTCCTGATCCGGTTCGTGTTCCGCTGCCGGAGGGTTGGGGTGTGTTCAGGTACGGGGTGTGTCGGGGGTCCGGCCGTGCCAGGAGTCCCACAGGGCCGCGTAGGCCCCGCCGGCGGCGACCAGTTCGTCGTGGCCGCCCCGCTCCGTGACCCGGCCGTCCTCCATGACGAGGACGGTGTCGGCGTCGTGCGCGGTGTGCAGCCGGTGGGCGATGGCGATGACGGTACGGCCGCGCAGCACGGCCGCCAGGGAACGCTCCAGGTGCCGGGCCGCCCGGGGATCGAGCAGCGAGGTGGCCTCGTCCAGCACCAGCGTGTGCGGGTCGGCCAGGACCAGCCGGGCGAGTGCCAGCTGCTGGGCCCGGGCGGGGGAGACCTCGTGGCCACCCGGGCCGATCCCGGTGTCGAGCCCCCCGGGCAGCCCGCGCACCCAGTCGCCGGCGTCGACCGCGTCCAGCGCGGCCGTCACCTGCTCGTCCGTCGCGTCCGGCACCGGCAGCGTCACGTTGTCGCGGACCGTGCCGAGGAACACGTGGTGTTCCTGGGTGACCAGCGCGACATGCCGGCGCAGCTCCTCCAGGGGCAGTTCGGCCACCGGCACGTCGCCGATGCTGACCGTCCCGCTGCGCGGCGGGTGGACGCCCGCGAGGATACGGCCGAGTGTCGACTTGCCCGCGCCGGACGGCCCGACGACGGCGACCCGCTCACCGGGCCGCACCCGCAGGGTGACGTCGCGGACGACGTCGTGGCCCTCGCGGTAGGCGTAACTGACCTCGTGCGCCGCCACGTCGCGGCCCTCCGGACGGCGGCCCGTGCCGGTGTCCCCGGCCGGGGTGGCGCCCACCCCGACGAGGCGGGCCAGCGAGGCGTCGCCGACCTGGAGTTCGTCCAGCCAGCCGAGCAGTTCGTCCAGCGGATCGATCACCGCGCGGGTGTACAGCGTCGCCGCGGTGACCTCCCCGAGGCTCACCCATCCGTGGATGTGGAAGAGCCCGCCGCACAGCAGGGTGGACGCCACCGGCAGGACGTAACCGAAGTCCATCAGCGGGAACCACACGCTGCGCAGGAAGAGCGTGCGGTGCTCGGCGGCGTTGGACCGCAGGACGTCCTCGTCCGTACGGCGGATCCGCCGCTCGGCCAGGCCCAGCGCCTCGACCGTACGGGCACCCGTCACGGTCTCGGCCAGCCCCTGCGTCAGCTCCGAGTAACCGGCCGCCTCCGCCAGATAAGCCGTCCGCGCACGCTTCAGGTACCAGCGCGTCGACCCGGCGATCAGGGGTACGGCCACCAGGCACGGCAGCGCCATCAGCGGGCTGGTCACCAGCAGCGCGACAAAGGTGAGCAGCACGGACAGGCCCGCCACGAGGATGGACGGGGCGCCCATGCGCACGGCTCTGGACAGCGAGTCCACGTCCCGGGTGCCGCGGGTGAGCAGATCACCGGTGCCCGCCTTCTCCACGGCGGACAGGGGCAGCGACAGCACCCGCTGGACGAAGCCCTCGCGGATGTCCGCGAGCACCTGCTCGCCGAGCCGGGCACCGAGCAGCCGGGCCGTCCTGGTGAACACGCCCTGGAGCAGCAGCAGTCCGGCGATCACCGCGACGATGACGTCCACCCGGGTGGTGGAGACGTCCTGCTGCACCTGTTCCACGAGACGGCCGAGCAGCGCGGGGACGACCAGCCCGCACGCGGTGGCGAGCACGAACCAGGTGACCGTCCGGGCGAGCAGGCCGGCGCGGCCCCTGACCAGTTCTCGGACGTGGCGGCGCACCGCGGGTGCGTCGGCGACCGGAAGACTCACAGCGCACTCCTTCGCGGGATGCCGGCGGACCGGTGCGGGGCGCGGCCGGTCATGTTCCCTCCCGCAGGACGGCGGTGGCGTACTGGGGGTTGCGGGCCACGAGGTCGCGGTGCGCGCCGGTGCCGACCACCTTGCCGTCGACGACGAAGGCCACCTCGTCGGCCTGGTCCAGCAGCAGCGGGCTGGAACTCATCACCACGGTGGTCCGCCCCGCGCGGGCCCGCCGCAGCCGCCGGGCGACGCCCGCCTCGGTGAGGGCGTCCACCGCGCTGGTCGGGTCGACCAGGACGAGCACGGGGGTCCCGGACGCGACGGCCCGGGCCAGCCGCAGCCGCTGGCGCTGTCCGCCCGAGAGCGTGCTGCCCTGCTCCGTGAGGACGCTGCCGAGCCCGTCGGGCAGCGCGTCCACGATGTCCTCGGCGCCGGCGGTGTGCAGCGCGGCGGCCAGTTCCTCGTCCGTGCGGCCGGCGGCGAGTTCGTCGCGGAGCACTCCCGAGAACAGCGTGTCGCTGTTGCGCACCACCAGGATGTGCCGGCGCACCTGTTCGACCGGCAGGGTGTCCAGCGGCACCCCGCCCAGGGTCACCACGCCCTCGCGGTAGCGGCCGAGCCGCTCCGCGATCTCGGCGTTCTCCTCCGGGGTGGCGGACACGACGGCGGTGAGCCTGCCGTGGCGCGCCGTCAGCCCGGTGGCGGTGTCGACGAGATCGGGTGTCTCCGGAAGGACGGCGGGTGCCGTGCCCGTGGTGGGGTCGGGTGCGACGGCGAGCACCCGTACCACGCGCCCGGCGGCCACGTTGGCACCGACGATCACCTGCACGGCCGAGGTCACGGTGCGCATGGGCAGCATCAGGAACGCCGCGTAGCCGTAGGCGGCCACCAGGTCGCCGGGGGAGATGTCACCCGCGAGGGCGAGCCGGGCGCCGGCCCACACCACGGCCACCACCAGCACCCCGGGCAGCAGCACCTCGGCGGCGGGCAGCACCGACTCCACCTCGGCGACCTCGACACCGGCCTGCCGCAGCCGCTGGGAGTCCGCGCGGTAGCGCCCCCAGAAGGCCTGTTCGCCGCCGATGCCGCGCAGCACCCGCAGTCCGGCCACGATGTCCGAGGCCCGCCGGGTCAGTTCGCCCTCCAGCTCGCGGTACCGCCCGACACGCCGGTGCAGGGGACGCAGCAGCGGGCCCGTGCCCGCCAGCAGGACGGGCACCCCGAGCAGCACCAGCAGCCCCAGGGGCAGCGAGGTGGACAGCAGCACGACGGCCACCACGACGATGGTGACCGCGCTGCCGGCGCCGCGGGCCACCGCGCCGGGCAGCGCCCCGATCCGCGAGATGTCGGCGGTGCCGACGGTCACCATGTCGCCGTCGGCGACGCGCTCGCGCAGCCCGCCGCCCAGAGAGACCGCCTGCCGGACCACGAGACGGACCGTCAGGTAGTTCGCCTTCAGTCGTCCGACGGTGTCGCACCGGTGCCGCAGCACGCTGCCCGCGGTGGTCACCAGGGCGAGCCCGAGGACCACTCCGGTCCAGGTGAGGAGACCCCCGGTGTCCTTGTCGCCGATCGCGTCGATGGCCCCGCCGACGGCCAGCGGGGTGAGCCCCATGCCGGCCATCCACAGGCAGCCCCAGAACACCCCGAGTGTCGCCGTACCGGCCTGCCGGCGCAGCAGCCAGAGCAGATAGCGCCGGGGCGACCGGAGATCGGGTTCTCCGGTGTCGGGCAGTGGGTCGTTCCTCGGCAACGCGTTTCCTTCTGACGTGTCTCGGTGGGCTCGGGGACCAGGGTGCGGGCCGGCCGGGAAGCGGGCGGGAGACGGGCGGCGGGCTAGTCCCTCACGCCCGTACGGGCCCTCTCACCGAGGCGGCGGAGCGCGCCCACGACCTCGTCGGGGCGGTCGAGGTGGTAGAGGTGCCCGCCGTCGAAGCGGCGCACGCCGGCCGGCGCGGCCGACCAGGCGCTCCACTGCCCGGCGTGCTCGTCCGTGACGCCGAGGTCGTCCCTGCCCCGCCAGGCGTGGACCGGGCAGGGCAGTACGGCGTCCGCGGCCGGCGGGCGGTACTGGTCGCACAGGGTGAGGTCGGCGCGCAGGGGGCGGGCGACGATGGGGACCAGCTTCTCGCTGGCGGCCACGTAGTCCGGTACGGCGCCGTGCTCGGCCAGCTCGGCCACCAGCTCGCCGTCGCTCATCGCCGCCGCTCCGGTCGGCGCCCCCTGGGCGTCCGGCGCACGGCAGGCGGAGGCCACGAACCCGGCGGGCCACGACCCGTACCCGGTACCGAGGGCACGCGCCAGCTCGTACCCGAGCAGGGCGCCCATGCTGTGCCCGAACACGAGGTAGGGCAGGTCGAGCCGGGCGGCCAGCACCGGGACCAGCTCCCGGAGCACCTCCTCCGCGCGCGTCGCCGGCTCCTCGCGCCACCGGTTCTCCCGCCCCGGCAGCTGTACGGCGACCACGGCGATCCCGGGGTCGGCCAGCTCCTGCCACTGTCGGAACTGGAAGGCCCCCGAGCCCGCGTGCGGCAGGCACACCAGGAGCAGCCGGGCCGTGGCCGGCGGCTGCCACTCGACGAGCCAGCGCCGCTCGCCCGCGCTCACCGCACCGCCCCGCGCGGGTCCAGGGCGTCGGCGAGGTCGTCCGCCAGGTCCCGGCACACCAGCCGCAGTTGCTCCTCCGCGTAGAAGTGGCCGCTGGCGTAACGGCGTACGGTGGCCGCCTCCCGTGTCTCGCCGGCCCAGGCCTCCAGGCCCGGCAGCGCGACCCGGTCGTCCCGCTCGCCCGCGAAGACCGAGAGGGGACACGCCAGCCGGGGCGCCGGCCGCGGGACGTACCCCTCCAGCCAGGCGAGGTCGGCCCGCAGCACGGGGAGCAGGATCTCCAGGAGCTGCGGGTCGGCGAGCGCCTGGGCCGGTGATCCGCCCAGGGCCGCCATCCAGGCGAGCAGTTCCGCCTCGGGCAGCCGGGACAGCGTAGGCCGGGGCCGCCCGGAGCCGGGGTGTTCCATTCCCGAGACGGCGAGCAGGGCGGGGCCCGTCGGCCGGTCGTCGGCGGACAGCGCGCGGGCCACCTCGAAGGCGACGAGGGCGCCCATGCTGTGCCCGAACAGGGCGTAGGGCCGCGAGCCGTGCGCCGCGACATCGGCGCCGATGGCGTCCGCGAGCCGGGCGGGGTCCACGCACGGCGGTTCGGTGATCCGCTGCTCGCGTCCCGGGAGCTGGACGGCCACCACCTCGATCCCGTCCGGCAGGGCCGCGGGCCACGGCCGGTAGGCCGAGGCCGCCCCGCCAGCGTGCGGGAAGCAGTACAGGACGGCGGGTGCCTCGGGCCGTGGCCGGGGGCGCACCAGTTCCCGCGCGGGCAGCGGGCGTGCGGTGGTGGGGGAGGGCTTCATCGCGGCGCGTTCCCGGCGGCCTCAGGAGCGCGGCTCGGCGGCCGGCCACACGCGTTCGGCCTGCCGGTACAGCAGCTCCGAGCCGACCGAGCGCCGCCGGCACAGTTCCTCCAGCAGGCCGCTCTGGCGCACCGGTTCGGACTCGGCGTCGAACTCGGAGCCGGTGAGGTGCTTCAGCCAGGGTTCGAGGCCCATGGCGTACGCGTACACGTGCCGGGCGCCGACCTGCTGGGCCAGCCGGTCCGCCATGGCGGCGTCCGAGCCCTTCAGCCGCCGCGACTGGTTCTGCTCGCGGGTCAGCTTGGCCTCCATCAGCGGGCCGTAGAGCCAGCTCAGGGAGGCGCCGACGCACTCGAGTCCGACGAACAGCGCGTCGACCTCGCCGACGATGTCGCGCACCCGGTCGTAGAGGGCGGGCTCGATCGGCGTGATGTCGGTGGCGAACATGAAGGAACGGCCGAGCGCGCGTACCAGCGGCACCATCTTGGTGCGGATGTCGAGGTCGGCGTGCTCCCCGATGAAGGGCAGGCCCACGACGTCGAGTCCCTCGGCGGCCCGGTGGGTGTCCAGCTCGCCCAGCTCCACCACCCGGCGGAAACCCAGGGCCTCCAGCATCACCTTCAGGCTGGGGTCCTGGAGCGTGCCGCCGGAGGCGCGGGGGACCACGATCGTGCCGATGCGGGTGCGCAGCTGGAGAAGTGTCTCCAGCGAGAAGTGGTCCGAGTGGAAGTGGCTGATCACCACGGCGTCGATGTGGTGGGGCAGGTCCGCGAGGGCGAAGTGCTCGTGTCCGTCGTCGGAGTAGCCGACCAGCGGGTCGAGCAGGACGCAGCCCTCCGAGGTCTCCACCAGGACCGTCGCGTGCCCGAAGTAGCGCATGCGGACCTGGCCGTCGGGGACGCGGTCCGGGGTGCGGGGGGCCTCGTCGTGGAAGAGCGCGTCGAAGCCGGCCGCCCCGGCGGCGTCCAGGCCCAGCCGCTCGGCCAGTTCCCGGGTGTCCACCGGCTGGAGACGGGCGGCGAACACGTCGTCCCACACCGCGGCGGAGAACGGGACGCCGATGTCGAGGCGCTCGGGCGAGGGCAGCACGGGGCTGCCGTACACGAAGGGCTGGTCGCGCGGGGGGACGGCGGTCAGCGACAGGGTCTGGCCGTGCTCCTCGAACGCGGGGGAGCGGTACAGCAGCGACTCGAAGAAGCGGAAGGAGGGGTGGTTCGCGGTGTCGTAGACCAACTCGACGCAGCCGCGCAGCGATTCGGGGACCTCGGGGTACAGGGACTCCAGGGGGCCGCCGGTGGCCCGCTCGGCCAGCAGGGCCCGCAGGCGGTCGATGTCGTCCGCGAGGGTGAGGCGCGCCGCCGCGTCCCGCAGGGTCGTGTCGAGCAGTGCCTGCACCTCGTCGGTGCCCGCGCCGACCGGGTTGAGGAACGGTCCGCCGTAACGGGACGGGTCCGCCAGGGCGTTGCGGTGCAGCGCCGGGGACATCACGTAGTTGCGGAGGATGGGAAGCAGTCTCTCGCGCAGGTTCAGTGCCCCGGTGTGCGGTGCCAGGAGGTAGGGCCAGGCGTACCAGCGGTGCAGCAACGGCTGCGCGACGACGGAGGCACGAAGATGGCGTTTCTGGATGACGGGCACGCTGCGTTCCCTTGCGAGTCGAGGCCGGTGGTCAACGGGGGTCGGCTCTGGTGGTGTCTTCGAAATCCGTATTCGCCCCCGTGGCGAATGGGCGGCACAGGCCTCGGACGAAAAATTCTTACTGCGCCACCGGACAGGTGGGCCGGCATGCTCCCCCGTTTCCCCGCGAGGCTTTCGATCCGAGCGTTCGGGGCTGTATTTCCGCCCTTTATCGCCGCAGGATTTCGCGCTGTAGTGCTGGGACTTAGCTTTCGACTGTAGTCATGATCCTCAAGGGCCTGCCACCGATTGCACATGTGACGTGCGTCACATGGCGACGTCGCGTGTGTGCGTGATTGACTGGCAAGAAGTTGCAGGTGGTCATGCGGTGAAGCTCTCTTCACTCCTTCCTTTCCTGGAGAGCGCGTGACCCGAAATCCTCTTCTTGAGGCCGGCGCGCGGGGAACCCGCTGCATGACCGGTCATGAAGTGCACCTTGACACGAGGTGCAGGCCTACGTGAAACTCTGCGACCTGTTGCAGGGGGAACGAGAGGGATATGTCGGACGGTACGGAGCCTCGTGGCATTGCGTTGGTTTCTGGCGCCTCGTCCGGATTCGGTGCGCGCATCGCGCAGGTGTTGTCTGCAAGAGGATACGCAGTCATTGCCCTCGCCCGCCGCGCCGAACGGCTCAAAACGCTCGCCGAAGAGGATCCATATCGAGCCATTCTCCCTGTGGTCGCCGACGTGCGGGACCCGGGCTCCCTGAGCAGAGCCCTCGACGAGCTACCGGCCGGATACCGCGATATTTCGGTGCTTGTGAACAACGCGGGCCTGTCGAAGGGCTTCGGTCCGCTCCAGCAGGGCGGCTCGCAACATTGGCGTGAAATGATCGATACAAACGTCACAGGTGTGCTGAATCTGACCGAAATCGTGCTGCCCCGGCTCGTCGCGCGTGGCGACGGACACGTGGTCAACGTCGGATCCATCGCCGCCGAGTACCCCTACCTGGGCGGCAACGTCTACGCCGCCACGAAGGCGTTCGTGCACCAGCTCTCCCTCAACATGCGCGTCGACCTCCAGGGCACCGGGGTGCGGGTCAGCTGCGTCGCGCCCGGCATGGCGAGGACGGAGTTCGCCCAGGTCCGCTACGAGGGGGACGAGACGCGCGCGGCGGCCCTCTACGCCGATGTCACCCCTCTCACGGCCGACGACGTGGCCCAGGGCATCGCCTGGTGCCTGGACCGGCCGCCGCACGTCAACGTCAACATGATCGAGCTGATGCCCGTCGACCAGCCCTTCGGACTCGGCTTCGGGGGGAACCGGAACGGCGGCCCGGGCGCCTGCGCCGAACCCGATGCTTCGTGATCCGCGGGCCGGTGCCCCCGGCCGGCCCGGACCCGGCGGGACCGGGGTCGACGCCCGGCCACGGCCGGCGGACCAGGAGGTGTCGGTACGGCGGGCGCGCCCCGGGGACGCCGGGGAGCTGGCCAGGATCTCCGCGCCGTTCGCGGCCGCGGACCGGCTGCTCAGACGCTCGCCGGACACCTTCGCGCGGCACATCGACGAATTCCTCGTGGCGGTCCGGGAAACGGCGGTCCACGGAGCGGCGCTCCGCGAGAACACCCTCGCGGGCTGTATGGGATTACTGCCGGTGCCGCAATGCCTGGTCATTTACAACCTCTGCGTCCCGCCGGAGTTCCAGGGCAGAGGAATCGGCCGGACCCTGCTGCGTCACGCCGTCCGACGGGCGGCCGACAGCGGGTGCACCGCCATTCTCGCGGCCTCGAAACACGGGGGCGCCTGGTTCATGCGACAGGGCTTCCAAGAAGTCGACCCGGACAGCGCCCCGGAAGAGTGGCGGCGTCTGTCCCCCGCCGGCCGCAAGTCGTCTCTTTATTGTCTGCGACTCGATGACCGGTAACACTGGGGCCATTGCTTCAGGATGATCAGGGAGTGGAAAATTGATTGTCTGCGGACTCAAGCTCACGCACGACGGAGCGGTGGCCCTGCTCGACGACGACCGCCTCGTTTTCAGCGTCGAGATGGAAAAGATAGGGAACGGCCTGCGGTACAGCACCGTCTCCGACCTCAGCCAGATCCCCGGAATTCTCGAGGATTTCGGCTACAAGCCCCAGGACGTCGACGAATGGGTCGTCGACGGCTGGGACGGTGACGTCTCGGGCGTGGTTTCCCTGCTGAGTTCCTCGGTCCCCGTGGAACTCGCCGTCGGTCCCTACCGGGAATCCGCGGCCTGCCCCGACCTGGCCGCGCCGGGGGCGTCCGGTGAGTTCCCGATGGACGGCCGCACCTACCCCTACACGAGCTACGCGCACGCCGCCGGACACCTGGCGAGCGCCTACTGCTCCAGCCCCTTCGCCCGCCGGGGCGAGCCGTCCTTCGTCCTCGTCTGGGACGGCGGACTCTTCCCCCGGCTGTACTGGGCCGACCCCGACACCGGCGTGGAGAACCTCGGCGAACTCTTCCCGCTGCTCGGGCACGCCTACGCCATCGCCGGCCACCACTTCGGCCCGTTCCGCCGCGAGGTCCAGTCACCGACGGTGGACGACCTCTCGGTGGCCGGCAAACTGATGGCGTACATCGCGCTCGGACAGCCGCACGAGGACGTACTGACCGCGCTGCGCGAGGAGTTCCACCGGGTCTTCGAGAGCGACCTGCCGGAGTCCGTGGAGTACCGCCGGACGGTCGGCGGCTACGGCAGCCTCTTCGAACCGTCGGTGCCCCCCGTCCACCGGTTCTTCCAGGCCGTACGCGACCGGGTGGAACCCCGGGGGATCGCCGACGAGGACGTCCTGGCGAGCGTCCACACCTTCTTCCAGGAACTCCTCCTGGAGCGCATCACCCAGAAGGTCCGCGCGGCGCGCGGACCCGGTCCGTTCAACCTGTGCTTCGCCGGCGGCTGCGCCCTGAACATCAAGTGGAACAACGCGCTGCGCGCCCTCCCGGAGTTCGCCGACGTCTGGGTCCCGCCGTTCCCCAACGACTCCGGATCGGCGATCGGCGCCGCCGTGCTCGGCAGGGCCCGGCACGAGGGACTGCGCCCCGTCGACTGGCACGTACGGCTGGGACCGGCCCTCCAGCCCAGCCCGCAGACACCCGACGGCTGGACCGCGACGCCGTGCACCCCCGCCGAACTCGCCCGCGAACTCCACGAGTCGGGCATGCCCGTGGTCGTCCTCCAGGGGCGCGCCGAACTGGGACCGCGGGCCCTCGGGGGCCGCAGCATCCTGGCCGCGCCGACCCGGGCGGCGATGAAGGACGAACTGAACCGGGTCAAGGACCGCGAGCCCTACCGCCCGGTCGCCCCTATCTGCCTCGTCGAGGAGGCCCCGGCGGTGTTCGCCCCCGGCACCCCCGACCCCTACATGCTGTTCGAGCACGAAGTGCGCCCCGAATGGCTCGACAGGGTTCCGGCGGTCGTCCACCTCGACGGCACGGCACGGCTCCAGACCGTCTCCCGGGACGACGACCCGTTCCTGGCGGAGGTGCTGACCGCCTACCACCGGCTCAGCGGTGTCCCCGTCCTGTGCAACACCAGCGCCAACCTCAACGGACACGGCTTCTTCCCGGACGTCGCCTCCGCCATGGCATGGGGCAGGGTGGACCGGATCTGGAGCGACGGGGTGCTCCACCACCGCAGGGACGCCTGATCCGGTACCCGTCCGTGGCCGGCACGGCGGCCGGGCGCGCGGAGCGCGAGGCGCTCCGCGCGGTGGGGGCACTCGTCGGCGCCCTGCCGGTGATCAGATCCCTCCACGGCGGTGCCGTGGTCGTCGTCGCGGGGCGGGCCGTGCTCGCCCCCGGCGTCCTCGGCGAGGCGTTCGCCCAGGACCTGGCGTTCCTGCGGTACAGCGGGGCCCGGCCGGTCGTCGTGCACGACGCCGGCCCCGAGCCGGTCCGGCGGGCCCCGGACGAGGACGAGGGCACCGCGCTGCGCACGGTGGCCGCGGGCCTGGTGCAGCGGCGCCTCGTCGGCCTCGTCAACGCCCACGGCCCGCTGGCCGTCGGCATCACGGGCGAGGACGGCCACACGCTCACCCGCACGGCCTCCGGAGACCTCGTGGCCGACCCCGGGGTTCTGCGCACACTGCTCGACGACGGCCGTATCCCCGTGGTCGCCGCCGTGGCACACGGTGAGCACGGCCCCCATCCCGCCGACGTGGTGACGACGGCCCGCCTGCTCGCGGCCCACCTGGCCGCCCGGCGACTCGTGCTGCCCCGGGACGCTGAGGGAGCCGATGCGGCCGGGGCGAGACTCCTCGACCCGTCCGCACCTCACGCACTCCTGCGCACGCTGTACGAACTGGAGACACCGCCGGACGAGGCCCAGGAGGGCGCGCCTCCGGATCCGGGTGCCCGGAGGGTGCGGTGGGCCGGCCGGCCGTGGACGGAGCCCGTGAGTGACGCCCGCGAACCCCGGTACCCGTCCTGACCGGCGGGCCGTCCGACCTGCCCGGGGCGCACCGGCGGCGCCGGTGGCCGCCGCCGACGAGCCGCGGCCACCGGCGCGAGCGGGATGCGTCACCCTGCCCGTCCCGCACCCGCCGCCGGAAGCCGGAAGGGGGTAGCGCTTACGTCCCGCGCGGCGCGGCCCGGCCCGGCGGAAAACGACCCCCGCCCCGCCCCCGGCCGCCGCGACGGCTCGCCGCGCCCGCAAGGGGCACCGGCATGCGGCGTCACCCCGGCCGGCACGGCCGTGTACGGCGCCGATCCACGCCGGACGGCCCCGGCAGGCCGTCTCCTGCACGCGTTTCCGCGGCCGACCGCGGCCCGTCCCGGCGTGCCGTCCCGCGCCCCGCTCCCACCGGCCGCCCGTTCACCCCGGCATGCCGTGCCCGTCCTCGGCTCTTCCTGGACGGGACACCCGGTGGCCGGGAGGGGTAGAAGTGGAGTGTCGGCCGGAACAGTGAGGTGAGCGCTCCATGGACCTTGTGCTTGGTGCCACGGGGGCCGGGGTAGGTCGCGGGACCCTTCCCGGCGCGTCCCCCTGGCCGCTCTAGGTCCCGTACCGCATCGTTGATGCGGCTGCTGACCTGCGGGAAGACCGTGTCACCCGACTGCGCGGTGAGGCGGGCGCACCGGTGAGGCCGGCAGGCGGAAGGAGCGAGTGGGATGACAGAAGCGCAGCGGCGCCCGGAGCAGGCGGACCGTCCGGAGGGCGGTGCGGCGGATCCCAGCGGGCTGATGGATCTGCTGGGCGTCGCCGCGGTGCTGCTGGAGGCCGACGGCAAGATCGACATGTGGAGCCCGCAGGCGGAGGAACTGTTCGGCTACACCCGCAGCGAGGCGGTCGGGCAGTACGCGGCGCTGCTGCTGATCCATCCCGAGAACCAGGACGCGGCGGTCACCCTGTTCGCCGACGTGATGGCGACGGGCCGGGGCTGGGCGGGAGCGTTCCCGGTCCGGCACAAGGACGGCAGCTCCCGGATGGTCGAGTTCCGCAACATGCGGCTGACGGACAACCTCGGCGACCACTACGCCCTGGGACTGGCCACCGACCGCACCACCCTGCGGCAGGTGGAACGCAATCTGGCCCTGTCCACCCGGCTCGTCACCCAGGCCCCGATCGGCCTGGCCGTACTGGACAACGACCTGCGGTACCTGGCCGTCAACCCGGCGCTGGTGGCCATGCACGGCGTCCCCGAGGGCGGCCACATCGGGCGGGACTTCCGCGAGGTCCTGTCCGGCGCGCCGTTCCTGGAAGCGGAGGGCGTGATGCGGCAGGTCCTCGCCTCCGGCGACCCCGTGGTGGACCAGCAGGTGGTGGGGCGCACCACCGCCGACCCGGAGCGCGATCACGCCTGGGCGGTGTCGGTGTACCGGCTGGAGGATCACCACGGGCACGTACTGGGCATCGCCACCATGGTCGTCGACGTCACCGACCGCTACGAGGCGGCCCGGAAGGTGGACCAGGCCCAGCAGCGCCTGCGTCTCGTGGCCAACGGCTCGTCCCGGATCGGCACCACCCTGGAGGTGGAGCGGACCGCGCGGGAACTGGCCGACGTCGTCGTGCCCGACCTGGCCGACATGGTCGCGGTGGACCTGCTGGACTCCGTCCTCCAGACGGGCCGTCCGGACGTCGGTGAGGGCCCCGCGCTGTTCCGCGCCCTGGCGGTGAAGACGGCCTACCCCACCGACGCCGCCGACGCCATCGTCCCACCCGGCCGTCTCACCACCTACCACGCGGACCACCCTGCGGCCCACTGCATCCGCACCCGCCGCCCGCACCTGATCACCCACCTGGAGGATCACGACCGGATCGCTTCCGGCCCCGAGGCCGCCCGCCTGCTGGCCCGGGCCGGGGTGCACTCCGACATGGCCGTCCCGCTCATCGCCCGCGGACAGGTCATCGGCGTGATGGGCCTGGCCCGCGCCCGCAACCCCCAGGCGTTCGACGACGACGATCTGGCGCTCGCCTGCGAGCTGGCCTCCTCCGCCGCGCTGAGCATCGACAACGCCGTCCTGCACCAGCACATCCGCAGCGCCGCCGAGACCCTCCAGCGCAGCCTGCTGCCCCGGCTCTCGCCCCGCCATCCCGGCCTGGACGTCGCCGCCCGGTACCGGCCGGCGCAGGCCTTCAGCGAGGTCGGCGGCGACTGGTACGACGTGATTCCCCTCGACGGCGACCGGACCGCGCTCGCGGTGGGCGACGTCATGGGCAGCGGCATCCCGGCGGCCACCGCCATGGGGCGCCTGCGCACCGCCACCTCCACCCTCGCCGACCTCGACCTGGACCCGGCCCGGATCCTCACCCACCTCGACAAGATCACTCACGGTCTGGACCCGTACATCGCCACCTGCGTCTACGCGGTCTACGATCCCCACCGGGCCCTGCTGCACGTGGCCTCCGCCGGCCACCTGCCCCCGGTGCTGGTGCGCGCCGGCAGGCCGCCGGAACTCCTCGACCTGCCCACCGGCATCCCGCTGGGAGTCGGCGGCGTCCCCTTCGAGACCACCACGCTCGCTCTGGAGCCCGGCGACCAGCTGGTCCTCTACACCGACGGGCTGGTCGAGACCCGCGACGACCCCATCGACGAACGGCTGGCGGACCTCCTGCGCCTCCTGTCACCGCGCGACCGCTCCACGGAGGACACCTGCGACCGGCTCCTGCGGGAGCTGCGCCACCCCGCCGGCCACGACGACGTCGCCCTCCTCATCGCCCGCGCCCAGCCCCTGTCGGCCCGGTGACGGCCGCGGCGCCGGACCATCCGTCCACGCCCTGACGTCACCCGGCCGCCCCTCAGCCGGGGAAGCGCCCCGTGGAGCGCAGCCGCCAGCGGCGTTCGGCGTAGGCGAGGTCGTCCCGCCACAGCCGCCCCGCCGCCGCCCGCACCAGCGGACGCAGCAGAGGCGCCGCCCGGCGGGCGACGGCGAAACCCGGCCGGTCGGAGGCGGCCATGACGGCCTCGACGACCGCCGTACGCGGCCGGCCCCGCTCGTCCCGCCCGAGGGGCGTGGCATGGGTCTCGACCACGGAGCCCTGCCCCTCGCCCTCGGTGATGCGCATGACGACCGTGCGCGGTCCGGGGGCCGTGAACACGGCACGCACCGGTACGACGAGGCGTCCGGCCACCTTGAAGGAGACGTCGACGGTGAAGGCGTCCTCGGTGCCCGGGCCGTCGGGTGATCCGACCACCGACAGGTCGACGAACGAGTACGGGTGGAACCACGCGCCGTGCCACGGGTCCAGGCGGTTGGCCACGACGTCCTCGGTCTCGCACACGCCCGTCCCGGTGTAGACGGCCGTCAGCGCACGCGCCCGCTCGGGCCTCGGCGCGACGATCGGCGCGTCCAGCGGCGCCTCACCGCCCGCCTCGTCCAGCCGCACCCACACCAGGACGCCGTCGTCGTGCACCGGCAGGGGATCCCAGCCCCCGAACGGGCCACCGTCCAGGGCGAGCCCGTGCCAGTGGCAGACCAGGGTGCCGCAGCGCACGGGACTGTCCCGCAACGGTGCGCCGAGGTGCGGGCAGATACCGGGGCCGCCCACCGGGCGGCCGTCGGCGCCGCGCCAGACGACCACCTCCCGACCCGCCACCGTCCGCGCGAGCGGGCGGTCGGCACGCAGGTCGCCGGAGGCACCGAGCACGTACCAGTTGCCGGACGGACGGGCCCGGGCCCGCTTCAGCGCCTGTGCGATCACCGCGGGCCGCGCCTCCCGCCAGGTGGGCCGCTGTCGCTCCCACGGCACCGGGCGCCGCCGCAGCGACAACGGCAGCCGGCCGCGCCGGCCGGGGGGAACGGGGTTCACGCGACCTCCTCCGCGACCGGCGGGCACGAGGCGGCGCGCACGGCGGTGGGCAGCGGGCGCGGCGGGGCGGGACGCCCCGGCCGGCGCCGCGCGGCCAGCCGGGCGGCGACCACCCGGACGAGCCCGTCGGCGGCGACCGCGGCCCGGCGCCGGTGCCCGACCGCCGCGCGGCGGTGCAGCACCGCGTACCCGTCCCGGGCGACCGCGTCCAGGATGCCGCCGTACAGGACGAAGGCGGTGCGGATGCACGGACGGGACACCGGGTCCAGCATCGCCAGGCCCGGCGCCGCCTCCCGGTAGACACCGCGCGTCAGCGCCTCGAACTCACGCAGCACGCCCGTGATGCGGCGGTCGTGCCGCCCGGTGTCCCGGCTCCACCGCAGCAGCTCCCGGCCGACTCCGTGAGCGGCGAGCAGATCGGCGGGCAGATAGACGCGCCCCCGGTCCAGGTCCTCTCCCACGTCGCGCAGGAAGTTGCTCAGCTGGAAGGCTACGCCCAGGGCGGCGGCGTACGGCGCGGCCTCCTCGCGCGGGACGACCGTCCCCAGCACCGGCAGCATCTGCAATCCGATCACCGCGGCCGAGCCGTGCATGTAACCGCGCAGCTCGGCGTAGGTGGCGTAGTCCGTCACCACCAGGTCCGCGCCCATGGCCGACATGAAGTCCCGGAAATGGACGTGTTCGATGCCGTAACGGCGTGCGGTGTCGGCGAGCGCCAGGACCACCGGTTCGCGGCTGTGCCCGTCGCGCAGTCCCTCGTCCAGGCTCCGCCGCAGTTCCCCCAGCACCTCGCCGCGCCGTCCGGTGTCCACGCCCGGATCGAGGGAGTCGACGATGTCGTCCGCCCAGCGGGCGAAGCCGTACAGGGCGTGCACGGCGGGCCGGCGTTCGACCGGCAGCAGCCGGGTGGCGAGGAAGTACGTCTTGCCGTGCCGCGCGTTGAGCGCACGGCAGTGGCGGTACGCCGCGCGCAGCGCCGGAGCGCCGATCCCCGCCGCGTCCAGTTCACGGTCCGTCATACGGTGCTCTCCTCCACGGGCTTCGGCGTGGTCCGCTGCCGGGTGGGCGCGGTGCGCGGCAGGCCGGTGATCCGCGCGGCGGCGAGCTTCCCCGACACCAGCACGGTCGGCACGCCGACGCCCGGCGTCGTACCGCAGCCGGCCAGGACGGCGTTCTCGGTGCCCCGCACCAGGTTGCGCGGCCGGAACGGGCCGGTCTGGGCGAAGGTGTGGGCCGCCGAGAAGGGCGTCCCGGCGGCGTGGCCCGCGGCCCGCCAGGTGGCCGGGGTGACGAGGCACTCCTCCTCGACGGCGGCCTCGATGCCGTCCAGGCCGCGCCGCTCCAGCTCCCGCAGGAGTGTCCGCCGGTAGCGGGGGCCGAGTTCGCCCCACGCGACGGCATCCGGTCCGATGTCGGTGTTGGGGCACGGCGCGAGGATGTAGTGCAGGTGCCGGCCCGGGGGAGCGAGCCCGGGATCGGTGGCGGTGGGCCGGGTGATGAGCAGGGAGGGATCGCTCATCAGCCGCCCGGTGCGGGTGAGTTCGTCGAACGTGGTGCGCCACGCCGCGCCGAAGGAGAGGGTGTGGTGGGCCAGTTGCGGCCAGGTGCGGCCCGTTCCCAGGTGCAGCACCACGGCGGACGGTGAGTGGCGCAGGCGCAGCGGCCGGCGGGGGCGGCGGCCGAGGAGCCGGTAGGTGACCGGGAGGTCCGGGGTGAGGACCACGCTGTCGCAGGGAATGCGTCCCTGGTCGGTGACGACGGCGGTGACACGCGCCCCCGAGCGTTCCAGCCGGATCACCTCCTGCCCGTAGCGCAGGCCGGCGCCCGCGTCGGCGGCGGCGTCCGCCATGGCCCGCGGCAGCGCGTGCATGCCGCCCCGGGGGAAGTACACGCCGGCGACGGTGTCCATGTAGGCGATGACGGCGTACGCGGCCAATGCGCGGGCGGGCGGCACACCCGCGTACAGGGCCTGGAAGGAGAACACCCGGCGCAGCCGTTCGTCGGCGAGGAAACGCCCGATCCGGGCATCCAGCCGGCCGAAGCCGCCGAGCGCGGCCAGCCGGGCCAGGTCGGGGGTCAGCAGGTTCAGCGGGGAGTCGAAGTTGGCGTCGATGAAGCGGCGCATCTGCGCCCGGTACAGCTTCTCCAGCCAGTCGCGCAGCCGCCGGTAACCCGCCGCCTCCCGGGGGCCGGCGAACCGTTCCACCTCCGCCGCCATCGCCTCAGCGCCGGTGTGCACGTCGAGCGTGCTGCCGTCCGCGAAGCGGGCCCGGTAGGCCGGGTGCAGGGGAATCAGGTCGACCCGCCGGTACAGGCTGTCACCGACGGCCGCGAAGGCATCCTCGGCGAGGTCGGGCATGGTCAGCACGGTCGGTCCGGTGTCGAACCGGTAACCGCCCAGGTCCAGGCGTCCGGCCCGGCCGCCGGGCAGCGGGTCCCGCTCGACGACGGTGACGCGGCGTCCGGCGCCCAGCAGATGAAGTGCGGCCGACAGCCCGGCCAGACCGGCTCCCACGACCACGACGTGATCGCTGCGCCCGGGCAGCGTACGCGTCATCGTCCGCACTCCTTCGCACCCGAACCGGCCAGGAACGCCGGCACGGACACGCCCACGTCGTCCCCGGAACACGGACCGCTGCCACCGGGCGGCCCGGACTCCGGCCCGCCGGATGCCGGCACGTCGCCCACGGCCGGCCGAGGAGCCCTGCCGTCTGCCGACGGCCGCCCGCTGTCCCCGGCAGCCCGTCCGCGCTCCCCGGTAGCCGGCCCGCCCTCCCCTGGACCGGGTCCCGCGTCCGCGCGCGGCGCCGGTCGCTCGTGGTCCGCGGATTCCGGTCCGTCAGGCGCGGACCCCGGCCCGTCCCCCGTGGGGGCCGGTCCGTCGCCCGCGGCGGCGAGGAGGTGGCGGAGCCGGATGCCGGGCTCGTGTACGAGGCGGGCCTCGTCGAGGTGGTGGAGGCTCTGGGCGACCAGACGGCCGATCCTGTCCTCCACCGCCGCCCGGGCGCCCGTGCCGGTGAGCACCTCCCGTACCCGGTCCAGGTCCGGCCCCGTCAGGCCCGCGTTGCCCAGCGCGCGGCGCAGGACGGTCAGCGCGGAGTGATCGCCGCAGGTCTCGGCGCGGACCCGGGCCAGAGCGACCAGGTACGTCGGTTTGCCCTCGCGGATGTCACCGCCGCAGGGTTTCCCGGTCCGCCGGGGGTCACCGAAGACGTCGTCCAGGTCGTCCCGCAGCTGGAACGCCATGCCGGCACAGCGGCCGGCCGAGCGCAGCGCGCGCGTCGTGGCGTCGTCCGCGTCCGCGAGCGCGGCACCCAGGGCCAGGGGCCGCTCGACGGAGTACCGGGCGCTCTTGAGGCAGGCCGCCCGCAGGGCCCGGGACAGCGAGTACGCACCCGTGATCTGCCCCTGGACGTCGAGATACTGACCGGCCACCATCTCCGTGCGCATGTCACTCCACAGACGGCGCACGGCGGACGCCCGCACCGGGTCGAGCGGTGTCTCGGCGACCAGGTCGTCCGACCAGGCGAGCGCCAGATCACCGGCCAGCAGCCCGGCCGCCTCCCCGAAACGGCCCACGCGCCGGGGCGAGGCCGAACCGGCGTACTGGGCGCTCAGCTCGGCGTGCAGCGCCGGCCGGCCCCGGCGCCGGACCGAGCCGTCCATCACGTCGTCGTGGACCAGGGCGCAGGTCTGGAGGAGTTCGAGCGCGGCGCCGATCCGCAGGGCCGACGCCGTGAGTGCCTCCCCGGTGCCGCCGCAGGCACGCAGTGACCACCACAGCAGCTGTGAGCGGGCCCGTTTGCCCCCGGTCCGGGTGAACCGCACGACCCTCCCGGCCAGTTCCTCGGCGAACAGGACGTCCATGGCGCGGGCGCGGGCGACCCGGTCGGCCAGGAAGTGGTCCAGCACCCGGGCCACGGCGGCGGGCACGTCCGCGTCGGCCACGTCCGCGTCCCCCGTGCCCGGTGGGATCGCGCCCCGGGCCTCACCGGTTGCGCCGTCCGGGCGCACCCGGACGGGGGAACCCGACAGCGGCACCGGGCGCGGGGCGGGTGGCGGTGCGGCCGCATGGTGTTCCTTCGCCTGTGTGGGGCGCATCCCGGTTCCTCTCGTCCTGGTCACAGAGCAGTTCGTCACCACGTCTTCGGCGTGTGGGCCGGTCGCGGATGCGGTACGGGCCGAGGCGCGACGGACCGCTTGTGACGATGCCTTCCACATCCCTCACGCACCGTGGCCGACGCGTGTCGCATACGAGTGACCCGCATCCGTTCGGGCACATGGGCGGGAACAGGAGCAGGGTGCGCGACACGCACCGGGACCCACAGCACGGAAGGAGCCGTCGTGCCGGAGACGGAGGTGGCCGTCATCGGGGCGGGAGCCGCCGGCCTGTCCCTGGCCCACCGCCTGGCCGGGCCCGCGCCGGGACTGCGCACGCCGTCCGTGGTCCTCGTCGACGCGCCGCCCGGCCCGCTGCGCGCACCCCGCCGCACCTGGTGTTTCTGGGAGGCGGGCCGTGGGCGCTTCGACGCCGCGGTGACGGCCTCCTGGCAGCACCTGCGGGTACGGCCACCGGCGGGGCCCCCGTCCGAAGGGGACCTCGGGCCGCTGCGCTACAAGATGATCCGCTCCGACGACTTCGAGGACCTGGTCGGCGGGGACCTGGCGCGCAGCCCCCACGTACGGCGCCTGGAGGCCACCGTCGAGACGGTGGAGGACGTGCCCGGCGGCGCCCGCGTCCGGCTGAGGAACCCCGACGGCACCCCAGGGGTCCTCGACGCCCGCTGGGTGTTCGACTCCCGGCCGCTCGGCAGCCTGCCCGCCGCCCGCACCACACTCCTCCAGCACTTCCACGGCTGGTTCGTCCGCACCGCCGGGCCGGTCTTCGACCCCGCCACCGCCGACCTGATGGACTTCCGCACCCCCCAGCCCGCCGACGGCCTGTCGTTCGGTTACGTGCTGCCCACCGGACCGCACGAGGCGCTCGTGGAGTACACCGAGTTCTCACCGCGGCCCCTGACCGACAGCGGGTACGAGGCGGCGGTACGGCACTACACGCACGACGTCCTGGGACTCGGCGACCTTGAGATCCTCGCCACCGAGACCGGGGTCATCCCGATGACGGATGCCCCGATGCCGCGTCAGGTCGGCGCGTCCGTCTTCCGTATCGGCGCCGCCGGCGGCGCCACCCGCCCGGCCACCGGCTACACCTTCTCCGGCCTGCAACGCCAGACCGCGGCCGTCGCCGCCGCCCTGCGCCGGGGACGCCGGCCGGTGCCGCCCCCGGCCCACTCCGCCCGCTCGCGTGCCATGGACGCCGTACTGCTGCGCGCCCTGGCGAGCGGCCGGGTCGACGGCCCCGCCCTGTTCTGCGGGCTGTTCCGGCACGTGCCCACGCCCACGCTCCTGCGGTTCCTCGACGGACGCACCCGTCTGCGCGAGGACCTGACCATCGGCCTGCGCACCCCGGTCGGCCCGATGCTGCGCTCGGCGCTGGAACTGCCGGGCCTGCCCCGCCGCCCCTTCGACTGACCCGCCCGCCCCGCGCCCCCTCGCCTTCCGACCGATCCCGCCGCCCCTGGAGACCGCATGACCCTGCTGCGTGACGCGGACCTCGCCGCCGCGTTCGACCACGCCGCCCGCAGCTACGACACGCTGGTGGCCGCCAACCCCGGCTACCACGCCCACCTGAGGCGCTCGGTACGCCGTCTGGGCCTGCCCGGACACGGCGCGGGCCTGCGTCTGCTGGACCTCGGCTGCGGCACCGGCGCCTCGACGGCCGCGCTCCGTTCCGTGCTGCCGGCCGCGCACATCACCGCCGTCGACGCCTCCGCGGGCATGCTGGACCGGGCGGCCGCCAAGCCCTGGGCGAACGAGGTGACCTTCGTGCGGGCACCGGTGGAAGGTCTGGCCGAGGCCGGGGTGAGCGGGCCGTTCGACGCGGTCTTCGCCGCCTACCTCTTCCGCAACGTCTCCGATCCCGACGCCGTCCTCACCACCGCCCGCGACCTGCTGGCGCCCGGCGGCCGGTTCGGCGTGCACGAGTACACCCTGAGCGGCCGGCGTGCCGACCGTGCCGTGTGGACGCTCGTGTGCCGGGGTCTGGTGCAGCCCACGGCGTCCGCGCTCGGCGACGGCGAGCTGTACCGCCATCTGTGGCGCAGCGTCGTGGAGTTCGACACCGCCGACCGTTTCGCCGGCCGGGTCCGCGCGGCGGGCTTCGAGCACGTCCGGGCCCTTCCCCTGCCGGGCTGGCAGACGGGCATCACCCACACCATCGTCGCCCGCCGCCCGGAGACCGCCCACGGCCCGGGGACCTCCCACCGTTCCGAGACCGCCCGCCGTCCGGAGGCCGCCCACGGCCCGGAGGCCCCCCGCCGTCCCGAGACCTCCCCCGGCCCGCAGACCTCCCACCGTCCGGAGACCTCGCGATGACCGGAGCCAGGCACCCGGACGGCGCCCGCCGCGGCCGGGACCGGCGGGCCCGGTTGCTGCCGGCACCCCCCGGCGCGCGACGCGTGGACGGCGTCCGCCCCACCACGGCCGTCATCGGCGGCGGCATCGCCGGTCTCGCCGCCGCCACGGCGCTCGCCGAGCGCGGCGTCGGCGTGACGCTGTACGAGAGCCGGCCCTACCTCGGCGGACGGGTCGGCGGCTGGCCGACCACCCTCCGGGACGGCACGCCGGTGACCATGAGCCGCGGCTTCCACGCCTTCTTCCGCCAGTACTACAACCTGCGCGGGCTGCTCCGCCGTACCGACCCCGGCCTGCGGCGGCTGACCGGCCTGCCGGACTACCCGTTGCTGCACGCCGGCGGGCTGCGGGACAGCTTCCGCCACGTCCCGCGCACCCCGCCGTGGAGCGCGCTGGGCTTCGTCGCGCTCAGCCCGTCCTTCGCCCTGCGGGACCTGGGGGACATGGACCCGGTCGCGGCCCTGCCGCTGCTCGACGTACGCGTCCCCGGCATCTACAACCGGCTCGACCGCACCAGCGCCCACGACTTCCTGCACGCCGTCCGCTTCCCCGAGAAGGCCCGTCACCTGGCGTTCGAGGTGTTCTCGCGGAGCTTCTTCGCCGACCCCCGGCACCTCTCGGCGGCCGAGATGGCACTGATGTTCCACATCTACTTCCTCGGTTCCGCCGAGGGCCTGCTGTTCGACGTGCCGCGCGCGCCCTTTCCCACCGCCCTGTGGCATCCGCTGGCCGGTTACCTGGAGGGGCACGGCGCCGAGGTGCGCACCGGCGCGGCCGTCGAACACCTCGCGCCCGCACGGGACGGTGGCTTCCTGGTCACCACCGACCGGGACGAGCGGCACCACGACAGCGCCGTCCTGGCCCTGGACGGCGCGGGCCTGCGCTCCCTCGTGGCCCGGTCGGACCGGCTGGGCGACGCGCCGTGGCGCGAGCGGGTCGCCCGGCTGCGCAACGCCCCGCCGTTCCTGGTCACCCGGCTGTGGCTGGACCGGCCCGTGGCGCCCGGCCGGCCCGGATTCCTCGGGACGAGCGGCTTCGCGACCCTGGACAACATCAGCGTCCTGGAGCGGTGGGAGGACGAGGCCGCCCGCTGGGCCGCGCGCACCGGAGGATCCGTGGTCGAACTGCACGCCTACGCGGTACCGCCCACGGCGCCCCGGGACGTCGAGGAGAAGCGCCTGGTCGAACAGCTGCACCGCGTCTACCCCGAGACGCGTGCGGCCACGATCGTCGACGTCCGCCACGAATGGCGCGAGGACTGCCCCCTGTTCCCGGTGGGCGGCTACCGCGACCGGCCGACCGTCCGCACCCCGGACCCGCGACTCGTGGTGGCGGGCGACCTGGTCCGCACCGGCCTGCCGGTGGCGCTGATGGAACGGGCCGCGACGACCGGCTTCCTGGCCGCGAACGCGCTGCTGGAGCGGTGGGGTGTGCGGGGCCAGACCCTGTGGACGGTGCCGGACCGCGGCCGGAGCGCCGTACTGCGGGGCCTGGCCGGGTGGACCGGGAACGGTGCACGTCACAGACGCGACCGCCGGCCGGGAGCGGGCTCGCCGCACCCGGCCGGAGAGTGACAGGATGGCGGGATGCAGTGGGAGTCAGGGACGGTCGTACGGGTCACCCGGCACCGTCGTGTCTTCGAGGTCACGGTCCGCGGAGAGATGGACTACGACGAGTGCGACCTGCTCGGCGCCGCCTGGGACGAGGCCGACGACTGCGCGCTGCCGGCCACTGTGGTGGATCTCACCGGCCTGACCTTCGGTGACAGCCAGCTGCTCCGCTCCCTCCTCGACGCGCGCCGGCGCCACGAGGCGGACGGCCGCGCGTTCGTCCTCCTCGGACCGCTCCAGGCCAGTGTCGACCGCCTGCTCACCATCAGCGGCACCCGCGAGTACTTCACCCTCACCGACTCCCGTGAGGCGGCACTGCGCACCACGGACGGCTGACGGTCCCTCGGATCCGCCTCCCGGAACATCATGACCGCCGGACAGGCATGAGCGGCCTACGACCGGGTAGCCGGGCCCCATCAACAAGTCGTCCGGTACGGGCGGCGTGCGTACCCGGGAGGGGAACACCTTGACGGCAGTGAGCGTGGCGAAGACGGACAGGCGTGCGACGACCCATGCGGTCGGGCTGCCGGAGGTCGCGGATCCCACGGCTGTGGCTCCTCGGGATGCGCGGGAGTTGTCGAAGGTGTTCTTCGATCAGCTGGCGGTGCT